>CAIKTR010000159.1 GCA_903830425.1 uncultured Opitutia bacterium | reverse complement strand
GGGCCTCGGACTCGATCCGGATGCAGGCACGGGCACGGGCGAGGGCGGATTTCGGTTGCAGGGCCATTTAGAGTTTGAGTCGCAGGGCGAGAGTGCGGAATTTACGGCGATCCTTTCCCCGTTCAATCCCTTTCACGGCCCGAGATGCGAAAACCCCTGAACATTCCAGCCCTCTGGGCGCTCCTCGCGCTGCTGCTGGCCGCGGGCTGTGACCGGGGCGAGGGCCTGACGCTTTCCTCCGAGACCGACGAGCCCGAGTACCGCCAGGGCCAGCAGCTGTCGAAGCAGGGGCGCAACCAGGAGGCGCTCAACGCCTACCTCAAGGTGATCGCGCGCCGCGACGAGAGCGCGCCCGAGTCGCACCTCGAGGCGGGGCTGATCCTCCTGCGGCACGTCAAGGACCCGATCGCGGCGATCTACCACTTCCGGAAGTATCTCGAGCTGCAGCCCAACGCGCGGCAGGCGGTCTATGTGCGCGGGCTGATCGACACCGCCAAGCGCGAGTTTGCGCGCACGCTGCCCGCGGCGCCGCTGGAGAGCCAGGCGGAGCGGCTCGAGACCCAGGACCAGATCGACCGCCTCCTGCGGGAGAACGACCAGCTCAAGGCCGAGCTCGCCGCGCTGCACGCCGGCGTGGCGGCGGCGCCGCCGATCCGCACCCGGGGTCCGCTCGAGCCGGCTGCGCCGGCGGGCGGACCGCTGATCTCGCTCACGCTGCCGGCCGCGGAGCCGGCCGCGACCCCGGCGGCGGACGACTCGCCCATCACCTACGCGCCCGTCGAGCCGACGGCGGAGGCGCCGGCGGCCGTGGTCCGCGGGCCGCTGCCCGCCGCCCCGCGCGCGGCGCCGACCAAGCCGGCCGCGGCCGGCGGCCACCGGCACACCGTGGTCAAGGGCGACACCCTGTTCAGCCTCGCGCAGCGGTACTACGGCAGCCGCGCGAAGTGGCGCCAGCTGCTCGACGCGAACCGCGACGTGCTGTCGGGCCCGGACGCGCTCCGGCTCGGCCAGGAGCTGAAGATTCCCTGAGCCGTGCCGGCGACCTCGCAACGCACCGCGGTCTTCACCGAGTCGCTGATCCGCGAGATGTCGCGCGTCGCGCAGCGGCACGGCGCCATCAACCTCGCCCAGGGCTTCCCGGACTGGGATCCGCCCGCCGCGCTGGTGGCGGCGGGCAAGGCGGCGATGGATGCCGGCCGCCACCAGTATGCCGTCACCTGGGGCGCCCCCGAGCTGCGGGCGGCCCTGGCGGCCAAGCTCACGCGGTTCATGGGCGTGCCGGTGGACGGGGACCGCGAGCTGGTGGTCACCTGCGGCGCGACCGAGGCGATGATGGTGGCGATGATGACGGTGTGCGACCCGGGCGACCGGGTCGGGCTCTTCACGCCCTTTTACGAGAACTACAACGCCGACGCCATCCTGACGGGCGCGCAGGCCGTGCACGTGCCGCTGCACCCGCCGCACTACCGGTTTGACCCGGCCGAGCTCCGCCGGGCGTTCGCGAGCGGGCTCAAGGCCTTTGTGCTCTGCAACCCGTCCAACCCCTGCGGCCGCGTGTTCACGCGGGAGGAGCTGCAGCAGATCGCGGCGCTGGCGGAGGAGTTCGACGTGTTCGTGCTGACCGACGAGGTCTACGAGCACATCGTGTTCGCCCCGCACCGGCACACCTACTTCGCCACCCTGCCGGGCATGGCGGCGCGCACGCTGATGTGCTCGTCGCTCTCCAAGACCTTCTCGATCACCGGCTGGCGGCTGGGCTACGTGCACGCCGCGCCGGGGATCATCGCGCAGGCGCGCAAGGTGCACGACTTCCTCACCGTCGGCGCCGCCGCGCCGCTGCAGCACGCGGTGGTCACGGCGCTCAACTTCCCCGCGAGCTACTACGACGAGCTCACCGCCAAGTACGCCCAGTCCCGCGAGATCCTCCTCGGCTACCTCGACCGGGCGGGCCTCCGCTACACGCGGCCGGAGGGCGCCTACTTCGTCATGGTGGACATCGCGGACTTCGGGTACGCCAGCGACGTCGAGTTCGCGCACTGGATGGCGCGGGAGATCGGCGTGGCGCCGGTGCCCGGCTCGGTCTTTTTCGCCCCGGGGGAAAACCGCTACATCCGGCTCAATTTCGCGAAGCAGCCCGCGACGCTCCACGCCGCCGGCGAGCGGCTGCTGCGGCTGGCGTCGGCGCCGCGGTGACCCGGCCCCGCCCCGCGGGGCGGGGCGGAGGGGCCGGGACCGGACGGCGGGTTACTTGACGGCGGCGAGCTCGGCGGCGAAGAGCTCGCGGGTGCGGGCCTTGGCCTCGGCGAGGGGGAGGGTCCCCTGGTCGATCTTCGCCAGGAACGCCTTCTGGGCGGCGTAATCCCGGTTCACCACGCCGGCCTTGCCCTGGAGCATGCGCCAGGCCTTCCGGCGCTCGACCGCGAAGAGCACCATCTGGCGCGTCACGGCGTAGTACTTAATCTTCCCCTGCTCCTCGGCCTTGATGTAGGAGCCGAAGTTCGCGACGAAGCTGCGGTGCGCCGGGTCGAACACGCGGCGGTGGATGACGTCGTCCTGGGTGATGAAGAGCAGCTGCTCGTCGAGCAGCGTGAGCCGGGCGGCCTCCGCCTCCGGGATGGCCTTCACGTGCTTGCGGAAGCGGCCCTCGGTGATCGCCCAGTGGGCGACGCCGAAGCTGTACTCCTCGCCGGTGCCCGCGTACTTCGTGCGCCACCAGTCGCGGTCCAGGCTGGGGTTGCCCTTGAGGTCGAAGGCCTCGGCCGCGGTTTCGCCCCGCTGCGGGTTGAAGACGAACTCCGGCATGCCGCGGCAGTCGCGCGCGAGCTTGGCCTGGTCGGCGCTCATGTTGTCGCCCACCCCGTGCTCCGGCTGGCAGGTGGTGTAGGCCTGGAAGAAGGCCGTGCCGCGGTACTCGAGGCCGTCGAGCATGGCCTTGTAGAGCTTGGCGGCGTTGGCCATCGAGACCTGCGCGACGAAGGGCGAGCCGTGGCCGCTGGTGAACGCCTCGGCGACGTTCTTCTTCTCGATCAGCTTGCCCTGGGAGGCGGCGCCGAACTGGTTCATGTCGTAGCCGCCGAGCATGGTGGAGGAGTCGGAGTTCTGGCCGCCGGTGTTGGAGTAGACCTGCGTGTCGAGCAGGAGCATCTTCACGTTGGGCCGGTTCTGCAGGATGACCTTGGAGACGTTCTGGAAGCCGATGTCGCCGAGGGCGCCGTCGCCGCCCACCGCCCAGACCTTGGGCAGCTCGCGGATTTCCTGCTCGGTCATGAGCGCGTCGTCGAGGTGGGTGAGGGTGAAGTAGTCGGCCTCGGTCGCGACCCGCTCGGCGCGGTCGAGCAGCGCGTCCGCCAGGCGCTCGGGCACGACCGAGCGCCGGGCGTGGCTGACGATGAGCGACTCGGCCATGAGCCACGAGATGGTGGCGCCGTCCTGGAACAGGGAGTTCATCCAGGGGTAGGGATGCGGGTTGGCCGGCGGGGTGGAGCCGTACACGGTGTTACAGCCGGTGCTCGCGCCCATCATCATCACGGACATGCCGTTGGCGCGGCGGCCGTCGACGGACTGGAGGTCCTTGTGGTTGAAGGCGTCCTGCTCGAGCACGGCGCCGAGGCCGCCGATCAGCTGGGCGTCGGTGATGGGGCCGTGCTGGGCCTCGTAGCCGGCGATGCGCTGGGCGGTGTCGGCGTCGTTTTCGCCGCCGAGGCCGACGATGACGTGGGCGTAGGTCTGGCGGAAGAGCTGGTACTCGGGGGCGCTGCGGGCCTGGAGGGCGGCGAGCTTGGCCGGGCCCTCCTGGGCCAGGCGCGCGGCCTTGGCGCGGAGGCGGTCGGCCTTGCGGTGGTAGAGCGGCCGCATGTAGGCCTCGGTGATGCTGGCGGCGGAGCGCAGGATGCTCTTTTCGCCGCAGCCGGCGCACGCGCCGTCGCCGGAGACCAGCGCCTCGTAGTTGCGGCGCACCATGAGGTGGTTGCGGAGCGCGGCCTCGCGGGAGTTGGCGGCGTCCTGGTCCTGGTAGAGGCCGAGGAACTTCTGCGGGGTGTCGGGCAGGAGGCGCGAGAAGACCTGGGCGGTGGAGAGGTCGGCGTTGAGCGCCTCGGTCTCGCGCGTCATCCGGAGGGCGTCATGGTCGCCGCAGACCTGCACGCACTCGCCGCAGCCCTTGCAGAGGTCGGAGACGAAGATGGAGAACAGGCCGCCGGCGCCGGGCGTCTTGGCCTCGAGCGAGCGGAAGATGGCGGGGACGTTGCTGTAGGCGAGGGGGAGCTTGGCGATGATGCCGTTGAACTCGGCCTTGGCCTGGGCCGAGAGGGTGGTCAGGGCGGCGACCTCCTCGCCGATGATGTCCTTGAACGGCACGCCGGTCTTGGCCTTGACGGCGGCGTTCATCCGGGCGCGGGCGCGCTGCTCCAGGCCGACGATCTCCTGCCCGAAGGCGCGGCGGTCGGCGGGGTCGGTGACGTAGTTGTTGACCGCGGTCTTGAGGATGGTCGTGACCTCCTGGGCCATGTTGGGCAGGGCGGTGTCGGGGCAGGCGGTGATGCACTCCATGCACTGGGTGCAGTTCTCGGCGATGTAGATGGGGGTTTCGCGGCGGGCGACGTACTTGGACTGGGTGGCGCCGGTGCCGGCGCCCATGACGCCGACGGAGGCGAACGCGCCGGCGGGCTGGTGGTAGCCGAGGCCGTTGCGGAACTCGGAGTCGAACTTGGCGAGGGTCTGGAAGGGGGCCCGGGCGGGCTGGGCGGCGGGCAGGGCCAGGCTGCCGCAGCCGGAGGAGGCGCAGCCCGCGGTGGGAATCATCGGGGGGGCGCCGACCGGGGCGAGGAGCGGGTTGCGCATCGAGGAGCGGTCGGGGTCGCCGCTCGCGCCGATCTTGATTTCCTGCACGCGGGTGAAGCCCTCGGTCATCACCGTCATGTTGGAGGTGACCACCGCGTCGCCGAACCGGGCGAACTTCTTCTCGTACTGCTTGCGGACGACCTTGCGGAACTGCTCCTCGGAGATCCCGAAGGTCTGGAGGAAGGGCGAGACGCGGAAGAAGGCGCCGAGGAAGGAATTGCCCTGCATGCGGAGCTGGAGCTCGGTCTGGTTGGTGGCCTGCCGGGCGATGTCGAACCCGGGCAGGAGGAAGACGCGGATCTGGTTGGCGAGCACGAACTGGCGGTGCTTGGCCGGGATGCGCTGCCAGGCCACCTCGGGCGACTCGTTGGACTCCCAGACGAGCGAGCCGCCGGGCTTCAGGCCCTCGAGGGGGTTGGTGTGGGTGAAGGCCTTCGGGTCGCAGCAGAGGACGACGTCGACGTGGTTGAGCTCGCAGTTCACCTTGATCTGCGACGGGGCGACGGTGAGGTAGTAGTTGGTGGGCGCGCCCTTTTTCTCCGAGCCGTATTTCGGGTTCGCCATGACAAAGAGCTTGTCGTCCAGCGTGCCGTCGGGGCCGTAGGTGGGGCTTTGCTCGGAGATGAACTGGCCGAAGTCGCCGATGATCGAGCCGAGGTTCTTGCCGGTGGTGATCATGCCCCAGCCGCCGATGGAGTGGAACCGCACCGCGATCGCGCCGGTGGGCAGCAGGGACGGCGTGTCCCGGCTGATGACGGCGTAGGGGTGGTTCACGCCGAGGACGAAGAACGCCTCGCCGTCGGCGGCGGAGCGGCCGTCCTGCCGCCGGGCGGACCCGGTGGCGAACTCGTAGGCGCCGAGGGTGTGCTCGGGGCGGAAGTCGCGGGAGCCGATGCCGTAGGCGCCGCGGAAGAGCCGCGGGGTCTCGGCGGGGGTGAGCGCGGGGAGGACGCCGCCAAACCGCGCGGCCTCGTTGGCCTTGCTCAGCGCGACCCGGATGTCGCGGGCCAGGGGGTTGTCGCCGGCGAGGCTCTCGTCGGTGCGCTCGAGGATGATGACGGTGCGCTTGCCCCGGAGGGCGTTGATCAGGGCGGCCTCGGGGAAGGGGCGGATGACGTTGAGGTGGATCGAGCCCACCTTGGCGTTGCGCTGCTCGCGCAGGTAGTCGCAGGCGGCCTCGACGTTTTCCGCGGCGCAGCCGAGCGAGATGAAGACGGTGTCGGCGTCGGCCGTGCGGTGCTCGGAGAGGAAGCCGTAGTGGCGGCCGGTGAGGCGGCCGAACTCGGCGTAGCACTGCTCGAGGAAGCCGAGGATGAACTCGTTGAAGTTGTTCCGGCGCGCGACCGCGCCGTTCATGTGGTGCTCCTGGTTCTGGACCGGCCCGAGCAGGATCGGGTTCTTGAGGTCCATCATCTGCGGCACGCGCCGGCGGCGCGGGCCGAACAGCTCGCGCTGCGCGGGTGTCGGGCAGTCGATCAGCTCCTCGGGCGCGCCGAGGAACTCGCGGAGCAGCTCCGCCTCCGGCGCCAGGTACATGCGCTCCGAGTGGGTCGTGAGCATGCCGTCCTGGATGTTCATGCCCGGGTTGAGCGCGAGCTCGTTGGCCTTGCGGAGGATGATGGCCTGGTCGGCGGCCTGCTGGGCGTCCTTGCCCATCAGCATGGTCCAGCCGGTGTCGAGCACCCCGTAGAAGTCGTCGTGGCCGCAATGGACGTTGAGGGCGTGCTTGGTCAGCGCGCGGGCGCCGACCTGCAGCACCATGGTCGAGAGCTTGCCGGGGGCGTGGTAGTATTGCTCCATCGCGTAGGCGAGGCCCTGGCCGGAGGTGAAGTTGACGGTGCGGCGGCCCTGCACGGCGTAGGCGGTGGCCCCGCCCTGCGCGGCGTGCTCGCCCTCGGTCTCGACGGCGACCTTTTGCACGCCCCAGACGTTGAGCTCACCCTGGGCAAAGGACTGCTGGTAGATCTCGCCGCCCTCGGTCGAGGGGGTGATGGGGTAGAACACCCCGCCCTCGGTGATGCGCGTCTCGACGTACTGGGTCACCAGCTGGTTGCCGTTGCAGGTGACGCGGAAGCCGGGGTACTTCGGCTTGGCGGTCGGGGCGGACGGTTGCGAGGCGGGGGAGGGCTGGCCGGCAGCGGGTTGGCTCATGGTAAAAGGGGGAAAATCACGCAGACAGGATCGTGGCGGAGGGGGTGGATTTCGCGATAAAGCGGGAAGTGATGGGCACTTTCCCTGACGGGTTCAAAGGAAAAGCGCGGCGCGGGCCGGGCGGCGTGGGCGGCCGGCGGATCAGCCCCGGAAAAACTTCAGCGTGCGCTGCAGGGAGGCGACCAGCACGTCGATTTCCGCCGCCGTGTTGTACACGTAAAAGCTCGCGCGCGTCGTGCTGGCGAGCCCGAGCTTCCGCATCAGGGGCTGGTTGCAATGGTGGCCGCCCCGGAGGGCGAGGCCGTCCTCGTCCGCGAAGGTGACGACGTCGTGGGCGTGCACGTCGGCGAAGGCGAAGCAGACGAGGCCCCGGCGCCCGGTGGCCGGCCCCAGCAGGCGGATGCCGGGCAGGGGCGCGAGCCGCTCGTAGGCGAGCTGGGCCAGGTCCTGGTCGTGCCGGGCGATGGCCTCCCGGCCGAGCGCGTCGAGGTAGTCGCAGGCGGCGGCCAGGCCGATCGCCCCGGCGATGGGGGGCGTGCCGGCCTCGAAGCGCTCGGGGGCGGGCTTCCAGCGCGCGCCCTCGTAGTCCACGCTGGCCACCATGCCGCCGCCGGTGGCGTCGGGCGGGAGCCGGTCGAGCCGGGCGCGGCGGCCGTAGAGCACGCCGATGCCGGTGGGGCCGCACATCTTGTGGCCCGAGAACGCGAGGAAGTCGCAGCCGAGCGCCTGCACGTCCAGCGGGCCGTGGCCGACCGACTGGGCGGCATCGACCACCGTGACCGCGCCCACGGCGCGGGCGCGGCGGCACAGGTCCGCCGCGGGGTTGAGGAGGCCGAGCGTGTTGGAAAGGTGGGTGAAGGCGAAGACCTTGACCTGCGGCGTCAGCAGTTGGTCGAGCGCGGCGAGGTCGAGCCCGCCCTCGGCGTTGGCGCCGAGCACCGGGACATAGCGGAGGGTGGCCCCGCTGGCCTGCGCGGCCTGCTGCCACGGCACGAGGTTGGAATGGTGCTCCATCTCGGTCGTGAGGATGACGTCGCCGGGCCGCAGGTCCGCGGCCAGGCCGCGGGCGACCAGGTTGAGGCTGTCCGTCGTGCCGCGGGTGAAGACGACCTCGGCGGGCTCGGCCGCGTGGAGGAACTGGGCGACGCGCGCCCGGGCGGCCTCATAGGCGTCGGTGGCGCGCATCGACAGCGCGTGCAGGCCCCGGTGCACGTTGCTGTTGTCCTGCTCGTAATAGCGGACCAGCGCCGCGATCACCGCCCGCGGCTTTTGCGCCGTGGCCCCGCTGTCGAGGTACACCAGGGGGTGGCCGTGCACCCGCTGGTGGAGGATGGGAAAGTCGGCGCGGACGTCTGGCCAGGTGGGCATCGGCGGGGGCGCTCAGTCGGAGGGGAGCTCGGTCGTGGCCGGGGCGGCGTCGCCCTTGAGGGCGTTCAGCGCGGCGTGCCAGCCGAGGGTGGCGCACTTGATGCGCGCGGGGAAGGTGTGCACGCCGGCGAAGGCGGCGAGGTCGCTGATCTCCCCCGGCGTCTGGCCGGTGGTGACGATGTCGTGGAACTGCCGGTAGAGCTCCTCGGCCTGGGCCGTGGTCTTGCCCTTGAGCTGGGTCGTCATGAGCGACGCGCTGGCCTGCGAAATGGCGCAGCCGGAGCCGTCGAACGAGAGCTCGGCGATGCGGTCCCCGTCGAGCCGCAGGTACACGCTGCACTGGTCGCCGCAGCTCGGGTTGTCGCCGTGGGCCACGCGGTTGGCCGTGGGCAGCCGGCCGCGGTTCCGGGGGCGGCGGTTGTGATCGAGGATGACCTGCTGGTACAGTTCGGTGAGATCGGCGGACATGGCGTCGGGCCCTATTGGTTATCGCTTATGGCCGATTGGCAACTGCGACCTGCAGCCGGACCCGCCGCCGGCCGGCGCTTGCCCCGCCCGGTCGCGGGGGTCAGGGTCGGGGCCTCCCATGACCGTTCCCCCCAGCCTCCTGCCGCCCGGCGGGCCCCGATGAGCCTGCTGATCCGCAACGCGCGCCTCCTGACGCTGGCCGCCCCGGCCGGCGCGGCGCCGGGGTCGCCCCGCCGGGGCCCCGCCCTCGGCGAGCTGGGCGTGATTCCCCAGGGCGACGTGCTGGTCAGCGACGGCCGGATCGCGGCGGTGGGCGCGAAGGTGGACGCGCCGGCGGACGCCGAGGTGATCGAGGCGAACGGCCGGGTGCTCCTGCCGGGGTTCGTGGACTGCCACACCCATGCCTGCTGGGCCGGCGACCGGCTGGAGGAATGGGCGCAGCGGCGGAGCGGCGCGACGGAGCAGGAGCTCCGCCAGCAGGGCGGGGGGGTGCACGCCACGGTGCGCGCCGTGCGCGAGGCGACGCAGAAGCAGCTCGCCTCCGGCCTGCGCGACCGGCTGACGCTGATGCTGCGCGCGGGCACCACCACGGTGGAGGTGAAGAGCGGCTACGGCCTGACCACCGAGGCCGAGCTGAAGATGCTGCGCGCGATCCGCCGCGCGGCCACCGAGTGGCCGGGCACCGTCGTGGCGACCGCGCTGCTGGGCCAGGCCTACGAGGGCGAGCCCGAGGAGTACGCCCGGATGGTGCTGAAGGAGATGCTGCCCGAGATCTCCCGCGAGTTTCCCGACATCCCGGTCGACGCCTGCTGCGAGCCGCACGCCTGGTCGGTGGACGCCTGCGTGCGGCTGTTTGAGAAGGCGCGCAAGCACCACCCGATCCGGGTCCACGCCGACCAGGTCAAGTCGCTGGGCATGGTCCCCGAGGCGATCCGCCTGTTCGCCCGCTCCGTCGACCACCTGGAGGCGTCCACCAAGCCGGACCTCGTGGCGCTGGCGGGCTCCGCGACGATCGGGGTGATCCTGCCGGTCACGGGCTTCCACACCGACCAGCGGTATGCGCGGGCGGGCTTTTTCGTCGACCAGGGCGGGGCGGTGGCGCTGGCCACCAACGGCAACCCCGGCTCGGCGCCGACCTATTCCCTGCCGCTGGCCCTCGCCCTGGCGGTGCGGCACTGCGGGCTGACGCCGGCGGAGGCGATCGTCGCCAGCACGGTCAACGCGGCGGCGGTGCTGGGGCTGTCGGACCGCGGCCGGATCGAGCCCGGCCTGCGCGCGGACCTGCTGCTGCTCCACCACAAGGATGAGCGCCAGCTCGCCTACGAGCTCGGCGGCAACCCGGTCGCGCTCGTGATCTGCGGCGGCCAGCGGGTCTGACCCGCGGGCGCGGCTCCCCGGCCCGCCACTTTGCCTTTGCCTGCGGCGGGGGCGCCGCCTATCGCGGGGGGCGTGTCACTCGTTCGTTTTCTTGGCCAGGACCTCGTCGGCGCATTGGGG
The DNA here is from genome assembly GCA_903830425.1 of uncultured Opitutia bacterium. Lineage (GTDB taxonomy): Bacteria > Verrucomicrobiota > Verrucomicrobiia > Opitutales > Opitutaceae > Opi-474. The sequence goes on along the minus strand of CAIKTR010000159.1, from coordinate 1,591 downwards.
CAACTCGATGCGGGCCGGGTGCTGGGCCCCTGGCGCGGGGTGCGGCCGCCGGAGCGCCGGCCGCGGCGCCCCTTCACCCCGGTGCTGTACGGGGAGGAGCACGCGCACGGCCACGCCGAGCTGTGCCTGCTGCTCGCGGGCCGCTGCCGGTTCAGCTTCGACCACCGCGGCAGCGTGCTGGAGACCGGCGACCTGGTGATCTGCCCGCCGCAGTGTCCGCATGCCGAGGCCTACCGCCGGCCCGGCGAGGGCTACCGGCTGGCGTGGTGGAGCCTGAGCGAGGCGGAACCCCGGCTGCACGTCACCCGCTACGCCCGCCGCGGCGGGTTCACCATGGAGCACGGGATGAACCTGGCCCTGCTGCCCGGCGAGGCGCGCGAGCGGCTGGCCGCGCTGCGGCGGCTGGCGGCGTCCCCGCGCCGGCCCTCGGCCGAGGCGCTGCGCGAGGCCCTGCTGACGCTGACGCTGGCGCTGTACCGGCGGGTGCTGGACGGCGGGGCGGCGCAGCTCGACACCCGCGCGCAGCTGGTGCGGCGCGCGGCGGCCCAGGTTCGCGCGCAGGCCGGCCGGGCGCTCACGCTGGCCGAGGTGGCGCGCGAGGCGCAGGTCTCACCGAACTACCTGACGGCCCTGTTTCGCGCCGAGACCGGCACGCCGCTCGGGCGGTTCATCCTCGAGGAGCGCATCGTGCTTGCCCAGCGCCGGCTGCGCGAGCCGGGGGCGACCGTGAAGGCGGTGGCGCTCGATCTGGCGTTCGCCGACCCGTTCACCTTCAGCCGCGCCTTCAAGCGCGTGACCGGCCGCTCCCCCCAGGCGTGGGCCCGGCTGGCGCGGTGACCGCCGCCGGCGGCCGCGGGGCGCGGGCGTAAGTTTCGACATGGCATCGTAAGCCCGGCCATGGTCGCGGCGGCCCGGCTGTGCTACCCTCGGCGCATGAGCACCTCCGCCGCCTCCCAACTCGCCCTCCTGGGCGGCACCCCAGTGGGCAAGATCACCTATCCGAAGTTCCCCCGCTTCACCGAGGCCGCCGTCCTCCGCGCGGCCGACCTGCTGCGCGCCGGCAAGCTCTACGGGCTGGGCCGCTCGCACTCCCCCGAGATCGCCGAGGCCGAGGCCGCCATCTCGCGCTACCACGGCGGGCGCCACGTCCTCGCCACCGCCTCGGGCCATGCCGCGCTGCAGTCCGCGCTGGCCGGGCTCGAGATCTGCGGCGGCGACGAGGTCATCACCACGCCCTACACCTGGGGGGCGTCGATCTCCTGCATCCTCCACCAGGGGGCCATCCCGGTGTTCGTCGACATCGAGCGCGACACCGGCCTGATCGACCCCGCGGCAGTGGAGGCCGCGATCACGCCGCGGACCCGCGCGATCCTCGCGGTCCACCTCTTCGGCCAGCCCGCCAACCTGGCGCGGCTCCGGGCCATCGCCGACCGGCACCAGCTGTGCCTGGTCGAGGACGGCAGCCAGGCGCACGGCGCGGAGATCGGCGGGGTGCGCGTCGGCACCGTCGGCGACGCCGCCGGCTTCTCCTGCATGGGCGGCAAGGTCCTCGCGACCACCGAGGCGGGCTACATGGTCACGCCGCACGAGC
>CAIKTR010000158.1 GCA_903830425.1 uncultured Opitutia bacterium | reverse complement strand
GGGGGCGCGCCCGCGCCCGTGCCGCCGGTGGAGGACACCCAGCATGAGTTCGGCTTCGGGGAGGTCGAGAGCCGCGGCCACTTCGAGAAAACCGACCGCAATCTCTTCGACGGCTATGACCTCGATGTGCCGGCCTACCTGCGCAAGGGGGTCAAGATCTCGCTCTGACCCGCGCCGCCCGCGCCGCCCGGCGCCAAGTCCCGTCCGCCCCGCTTCCCTGTGAAATCCTCCGACCAACCGGCCCCGGCTGCCAGCATCGACGCGCAGGAACATTACTACGACGACGACCCCAACGTCGGGCCGCCCGATGTCCGCACCGAGCTCAAGGGGGTTAACTATTTCTTCCTGGGCAACGGCCTGATCCAGGTCGCCATCCAAAGCGCCCCGGCGGGCGATGCCACGCCGCTGGGCGTGTTCGTGATGAACCCGGACCGGCTGCGCAAGAAGCGCGAGGCGCTGACGATGGACCCGGTGGCGGGCGTGGGTGCGACCATGGTCCGCCTCACGGTCGCGGGGCGGGGGCACGAGCCCCGGCCCGGCGGCTGCACCGTGGCTTGGGCGAAAAACACCCCGGTGCCGACGGTGACGGCGCGCTGGTCGGCGCCCGGCCTCCGGGTGGTGGAGCAGTTTTCCTGCCCCGGCTGGTCCACGGCCGGGCTGTACCGGGAGGTGACGGTGAAAAACCTGCGGCGGGTCCGGACGACCCTGACCCTCGCCACCGGGGTGCGCGCAGTGCGCCGGGAGCGGCGGCTGGCGCTCCGGGCCGGCGAGAGCCGGACGGTGCGGCTGGCCTACACGCTGGACCGGGCGGCCGATGCCGTCCGCTGCGCCTTCGTCCCCCGGCGGCCGCGCGGCGACGCGGCGGAGGCCCTGTGGGGCCGGCTCGCGAAGGTGTCGTTCGGGCACCCGATGCTCGACCATTTTTTCCAGGCCGCCACGGCCCAGCTGCCGGTCGGGGTGTCGCGCCTCGGCTGCGTGGACGGCAGCATCTGGCAGTACAACCGGGAGTGGCTGCGGGACCAGTCGGTGGTCGCGCTGGCGCTGACGATGATCGGGGCGGTGGGGCCGGCGACGACGATGTTCACGCGGCTGCTGGACCGGTTCGTGCGGCCGGAAGGGGACACGCTGGACTCGAGCGAGCCCCGCAACCCGGCGGAGGTGGAGCTGGACCAAAACGGCTACCTGCTCTGCACGCTGCGGGACTACGTGCTCTGGACGGGCAATCTCGGGCTGGTGCGGGCCAACTGGGCCAAGGTGGCGGCGGTGGCGGAGTTTCCGCTGCGGGCGGTGTTCCGGCATCCGGCGAGCGGGCTGCTGACCAACTGCCGGGAGTTCTGGGAGCGGCACCACGCGCACGGGATCCAGCCGGGCATGGAGCTGGTGTACCAACTTTACGTGGTGCAGGGGCTGGCGGCGGCGGCGGTGCTGGCGCGGATGACCGGCCATGCGGCCGAGGCGGTGCGCTGGGACCAGGAGTCGGCCCGGCTGAAGCACGCGCTGCTGGAGGACCCGCGGTTTCGGATGCACGACGCGCGCGGCTTCATCAAGCGGCGCGGCGTCGACGGCCGGGTGCAGGAAACGATCACCGCCGATCCGGCGATCGGCCTGCCCGCGGCGGTGCCGCTGGGGGGGCCGGGGCCGCACCGGATCAACCCGGACACCTCGGCCGCGCTGGCGATTGCGCTGGGCGTCATTCCGCCCCGTTCGCCGCTGGCGCGCCGCACCCTCCGGTCGCTCGAGTCGCTGTGGAACCAGGCGTGGACGACGGGGGGCTACGGGCGCTACGACGTGAGCTCGGAGCCCGACTCGCCCGGCGGCTGGCCGTTTGCGTCGCTGTTCGTGGCGCGGGCGGCGTTCGAGGCGGGGGACGATGCGAAGGTCTGGCGCGTGCTGCGGTGGCTGGCCGCGATGCCCGGCGCGGAGGCCGGCACGTGGTTTGAGTTTTACGGTCGGCGGCTGGCGCCGCCGTTCCCCCAGGTGGGGCTCGTGGTGTGGAACTGGGCCGAGCTGATCGTGCTCTACGTGCAGCACCTCCTCGGGGTGCAGCCGCAGGAGCACGGGCTGCGGATCCGGCCGCGCCTGCTCCGCGGCCTGCGGGGCGCGGACGCCACCTTCCAGCTCCGCGGGCAGCCCCTGACGCTCCGCCTCCGGCGCAAGTCCGGCCGCGCGTCGATCCGCACCACCGCGCCGTCGCAGCCGAGCGGCCCGGGCGCGGTGCTGGTGCCCTACGGCCGCGGACCCGTGCGGGTCCGCGCCCGGGTCTGATTCGCCCGCCCCGCCCCGCCGGTTCGCGGGCCTTGGCAAACGCGCGGGCTTCTGTATTGTCTCCCGAATGTTTGTCGACGAGTGCACGGTAAAACTTCAGGCCGGTGACGGCGGGCGCGGCTGCGTGAGCTTCCGCCGGGAAAAATACGAGCCCTGGGGCGGCCCCAACGGCGGCGACGGCGGCCGCGGGGGCGACGTCATCCTGCTGGGGGACGTCAACACGAACAACCTCGTGGACTACAAGTACCAGCCCCACTGGAGCGCCGAGCGCGGCGGGCACGGCCTGGGCTCGGACCAGTTTGGCAAGGACGGGCAGCCGCGTATCCTGCGCCTGCCGCTCGGCACGGTCGTGACCGACCAGGCGACCGGCAAGGTCGTGGCCGAGGTGGTCGAGGACGGCGTCCAGCTCATCCTCTGCAAGGGCGGCAACGGCGGGTGGGGGAACACCCATTTCAAGTCCTCGACCAACCGGGCCCCGAAGCGCGCCAACGCCGGGCAGACGGGCGAGGGCGGCTCCTACCGGCTCGTGCTGAAGAGCATCGCCGACGTCGGCCTGGTGGGCTTCCCCAACGCCGGCAAGTCCTCCCTCACCACCGCCATCACCCAGGCGCGGCCCAAGACCGCGGCCTACCCGTTCACCACGCTGCACCCGCAGATTGGGGTGATCGAGTACCCCGACGAGCGCAAGGGCGACCGCCGGCTGCTGCTGGCCGACGTGCCGGGCCTGATCGAGGGCGCGAGCGAGAACCGCGGCCTCGGCCACCGGTTCCTCCGCCACATCGAGCGCTGCGCCGTCCTCCTCGTGCTGCTGGACATGGCGGGCACCGACGGCCGCGACCCGCGCGACGACTACCGGCACCTCCTGCACGAGCTGGAGCTCTACGATCCGGCGATGCTGGACAAGCCGCGGATCGCCGTGGCGAACAAGATGGACCAGCCCGCGGCCGCCGCCCTGCTGGCGAAGTTCCGGCGGCGCTACCCGACCGCCGAGGTGAAGGAGATTTCCTGCCTGACCGGCGACGGCCTGGGCCGCCTCAAGCAGCTGCTGCTCAAGCGGGTCACCACCCTGCGCCGCCGCGAAAAAACATCGCCTCCCCCGGCCGCCTGAGCCAGCCTGCGGGCCTGACCCATGCTACCGGAACAACGTCAACTGCTGATGCGGGCCAACCGGCTGCTGGGGGCCGGGCTGGTGGAGGCCAACCTGGTCAAGATCGAGGACCTGGAGAAGGCCAACGAGCGCCTGCTTGAGATCCTCGGCAACGAGCAGCCGCGCGAGAGCACCGTGCTCGGCATCCTGGCCTACGAGCTGAAGGTGCTCCGCGAGGAGGACCTTCTCCAGCACTGCGTCGACAACGAGGGCATGGGCCTGGTCGACCTGCGGGCGTACGAGGTGCACGAGGATGTGAAGAAGGCGATCGACCTGCCCACCTGCTGGGCGACCTGGTCCGTGCCGTTCGACCATGACGAGGATTTCCACTTCATCGCCACGGCCTATTACCTGAGCCCGGCGGTGCGGAGCTTCTGGGAGAAAAAGTTCACCGGCCCGATCCTCTGGTTCGGGACCACCCTGGAGGTCGTGGCCGACTATCTGGAGAAGCTCGCGATCGAGCGCGTGGCGGCGCCGCCGGCCGCCCCGGCCGGCACCCGCACGCCCTTCGGCGCCCCGGCGACCGGCACCCGCTCGCCGTTCGGCGCCACCACCCCGGCCGCCAAGCCCGGCGCCGCCGCCAAGCCCGCCGCCCCAACCCCGCCGCCGGCCGCCCCGGCCGCCACCTGACGCCATGCCCCTGGGAAAAGTCCAGACGCAGATCGTCGCCAAGCTCGAGGAGATGGGCCGGCTCACCGCCCGCCAGCGCGAGGTCATCGGTGCCGTCACCGCCGACCTGAACGGCGACGCCCTCGACCGCCTCCTGCAGGAGGAGTACCGGATCACGCCCCTCCAGATCCTCGTCGCCAAGGGCCGCGCCCTCGGCCTCGCCCCCTACAACATCGCCCGCTACCGCGTCACCCCCGGCACGTTCGAGCGCATCCCGCGGGAGTTCTGCGAGGAAAACCTGGTTGTGCCCGTCGGCACGGTCGGCGACCTGCTCCTCGTGGTGTTCGCCAACCCCTTCGAGGTCACCGTCCCGGCCAAGATCAACGAGATGACCGGGCTGAAGGTCGTCCGCATGCTCGGCCGCGAAAAGGACATCCGCGACAAGTTCAGCCAGGGGCAGGACAACCGCTCCACCGGCTTCGACGACGTCGTGCAGCAGATCGGCGCGGAGTTCGGCACCGTCCTGCAGGTCGGCGAGGAGGAGATCGTCAACGAGGAGTCCGGCCCCATCATCCAGCTCGCCAACCGGATCATCGAGGACGCCTATTTTGCGGGGGCGAGCGACATCCACATCGAGCCGCAGGAAAACGAGATCATCGTGCGCTACCGCATCGACGGCCTCTGCCAGGAAAAGCTCCGCCTGCCCGCCAAGGTGGCCCCGGCCCTCGTCGCCCGCGTCAAGATCATGTGCAACCTCGACATCGCCGAGCGGCGACTGCCGCAGGACGGGCGCATCATCTTCAAGCAGTTCACCAAGAAGTCCCTCGACCTCGACTTGCGCGTCTCGACCGCCCCGCTGAACCACGGCGAGGGCGTGGTCATGCGTATCCTCGACAAGCAGAAGGCCACGCTGCCGCTGCCCGCCCTCGGCTTCTCCGAGGAGGCCCTGCTCCGGTACCGCCAGGTCATCCGCCAGCCCTACGGCATGATCCTGCACTGCGGCCCGACCGGCTCCGGCAAGTCGATGACGCTCTACTCCGCGCTCAACGAGATCAATTCCCCCGAGATCGTCATCCGCACCGCCGAGGACCCCATCGAGTACACCCTGATGGGCATCAACCAGATGCAGATGCACCGGCAGATCGGGCTCACCTTTGCCGCCGCGCTGCGCTCCTTCCTGCGGCAGGACCCCGACATCATCCTGGTGGGCGAGATCCGCGACAAGGAGACGGCCGAGATTTCCGTCGAGGCCGCGCTCACCGGCCACCTGCTCATGAGCACGCTGCACACGAACGATGCCCCGAGCACGATCGCGCGCCTGACCGACATGGGCATCGAGCCGTTCATGATTTCGTCCTCGCTGCTCTGCGTCTGCTCGCAGCGCCTGATGCGCCGCGTCTGCAAGACCTGCCGCGTGAGCTACGCGCCGCAGGGCCGGGAAAAGGAGATCCTCGAGAAGGCCATCGGCTGGAGCGGACAGATCTACCGGCACAACCCCCGCGGCTGCTCCAAGTGCGGCGGCAGCGGCTACAAGGGCCGCGTCGGCATCCACGAGCTCATGGTGTCCAACGACGAGCTGGTGGACGGCATCAACAAGGGCGTCGAGACCTCCGAGCTGAAGAAGATCGCGATGCGGGCGGGCATGAAGACGCTGCATCAGGACAGCCTGCTCAAGGTCCGGGAAGGGGTGACCACGCTGGAGGAGGCCATCGCCACCGTGCCGCCCGACCTGTGAGGGGCCCGGCTGCCATGTCCTCCCTTCCTCTCGGGCGGCCTCCCCGGCGCCGCCGCGCCCGCCTGCTGCTCGGCCTCCTCGCGCTGGGGCTGGCCGGCTGCGGCCCGCGCGAGGTCACGCCGCTCCAGCGCAAGCAGGGGGCGAGCCTGGCGAGCGAGGCCGTCTTTGCCGTCTCCATCCGCGACTACCCGCGGGCCGAGGGGCTCTACGCCCAGGCGGTGGCCGCCTGTCCGGACACGGCGGACTACTGGCTCAGCCTGGGCACCGTGCGCCGCAAGCGGAACGACCGGGCGGGCGCCCGGACGGCCTACGAGCAGGCGCTGACGGCGGCGCGGGCGCACGACCGCCGCGACGGGGCGGACGACCAGGCCCTGCTGCCGGCCTTCTATGTCCTGGTCCTGCTGGACCGGGCGGACGACGCCCGCGCGCTGCTGGCGCAGGCGCGGCGGGAGCATCCGAACAACCGGACGCTCCGCGCCTTGGCCGACCAGGACGAAATCGGGCGGCTGGTGGCCGACCCCGGCTTCCGGGAGCTGGCGCCGTAAGGCCGCGGCGCCATGCCTGACCTCTGGCGGGAATTCTCCCAGGTGGCGCTGGCGCACCTGCTGGCGGTGGCGAGCCCGGGGCCGGATTTCGCCCTCGTGCTCCGCCAGAGCCTGACCCACGGCCGCCGCACCGCCCTCTGGACCAGCCTGGGGATCGGCACGGCGATCCTGCTGCACGTCACCTATTCGCTGCTCGGGCTCGGCCTGCTCATTCGCAGCTCCGCGCTCTGGTTCGGCGTCGTGAAGTACGCCGGGGCCGCCTACATCGCGTGGCTCGGCGTGTCGGCGCTGCGGGCGCGGCCGCGCCCGGCGTCGGCGCCGGCCGGCGCGGAGGCCGCCCCGCCG
>CAIKTR010000157.1 GCA_903830425.1 uncultured Opitutia bacterium | reverse complement strand
GGGTGGTGAGGTCGGCGGTGCAGCGCAGCTCGACGAGGTGGCCGGCGGCGTCCTTGACGACCTCGTCGCACCGGATGATGCACGCGTACTTGAGCCGCACCTCGCCGCCAGGCTGCAGGCGGAAATATTTCGGCGGCGGGACCTCGGCAAAGTCGTCGCGCTCGATGAAGAGCTCGCGGGTGAGCGCCAGCGGGCGGGTGGAGGGGTGCTCGGCCTGCGGGTCGTTGGTGGCGGCGCAGGTCAGCTCCTCGCCGGCCGGCAGATTGGTCAGGACCACCTTGACCGGCTGCAGCACGGCGAGCCGCCGCACCGCGAGGGTGTTGAGCTCCTCGCGGATGACATGCTCGAAGACCGCGATCTCGGTCACGCTCTTGAATTTGGTCACGCCGGCCCCGATGGCAAAGCGCCGCAGGGCGCTGGCGGGCACGCCGCGGCGGCGGGTGCCGCTGATGGTCGGCAGGCGGGGGTCGTCCCAGCCGGTGACCACGCTCTCCTGCACCAGCTGGATGAGCTTGCGCTTGGAGACGATGGTGTAGGTGGGGATGAGCTTCGCGAACTCGTACTGGTGCGGCAGCGGGCGCGGCAGCGCCAGGCGCTCGAGGATCCAGTCGTACAGCGGGCGGTGGTCGGTGAACTCGAGCGAGCAGAGGCTGTGGGTGACGCCCTCCAGGTAGTCGCTCAGGCAGTGGGCGTAGTCGTACAGCGGATAGAGACACCACGTGTGGCCGGTCTGGTGGTGGGCGGTGTGGCGGATGCGGTAGAGCAGGGGATCGCGCAGCCAGAGGTTGGGCGCGCTCATGTCGATCTTGGCGCGGAGCGACCGGGCGCCGTCGGGGAACTCGCCGGCCTTCATCCGGCGGAAGAGGTCGAGGTTCTCGGCGACGCTGCGGTCGCGGCACGGGCTGTTGCGGCCCGGCCGGTCCGGCGCCCCGCGGTAGGCCTCGGTGTCCGCGGCCGAGAGGTCGCACACGTAGGCGTGGCCGCGCTCGATCAGCGTCACGGCGTAGCGGTAGAGCGGCTCGAAATAGTGGCTGGCGAAGAACGGCTCGGCCTGCGTCAGGTCGGAGCCGGGCGGGACGGCGGCGAGGTGGTAGTCCGGCTGGCCGTGGACGGTCTGGACGGCGGGGGTGGCCCCCTTGGGCTTGAACCCGAGGCAGTGGTCGGCCCAGCCGGCGATCAGCCACTGGACGTCGGTGATGATGGAGGCGACGTACGCGACCTCCTCCTTGGCCGGGTTGGTGTCGTCCATCCGGAGGTTGCACTGGCCCTGGTTCTCGCGGGCGATGCCGAAATTGATGCAGATGGCCTTGGCATGCCCGATGTGGAGGAAGCCGTTCGGCTCCGGCGGAAAGCGCGTCACGATCTGCGGATAGCGTTTTTCCGCGACGTGCTGGGCGATCAGGTCGCGGATGAAATCGCTCGGTGCCGGGCTGGCCGGGTCGGTGGGCTCGACGGTCATAGCGCGGCAAATTGCGCGGTGGCCCGGCGCGAGGCAACGCCGCAATTTGGCCCCGCGGGCTGGCGGCGGGTCATTTCCGCTTCCGGCCGGCCGCGGGCGCCGGGCTGGCGGGGAGGGCGCCGTCCTCGGCCATCTCCTTGAGCAGGCTGCCGAGGTAGGGGATCAGCTGCTTCTTGCGGCTGACAATGCCGGGCAGGTCGAAGATCTCGTCCTGCTCCACGTGGGGGTAGGAGATGCGCTGGATCAGGCCGGCGTCGCCCTTGACCAGGAGCAGGGAGTTTTGCGTGTTGATGTCCGTGACCAGCAGGCAGACGAACGCGAGGTGCTCCTCGTCGCGCAGGTTCTGCAGGGCCCCGGCGATCGCCGGCGCGTGCTGCCAGAAGTTGCCGAAGCCGAGCTCCTCGACCTGCGAGACGGCAAAACGCACGCCCTCCTCCTCGTAGACCTTGAAGTCGGAGCGGACGACCTTGGCCGGCGGGTTGGCGAGGATGACCGAGCCGGAGCTGAAGATCACGTCGGCCAGCTGGCGCGAGTCGACCTGGGCGATGCCGGCCAGCCAGGCGAGCACGGCGCCGTCCTTGGGGGTGGTCGTCGGGCTGTTGAGGTGCAGGGTGTCGGAGACCAGCCCCGCCATCATGATGCCGGCGATCGCGGGCGTCGGCGTGAGGCCCTCGCGCCGGAAGAGGTCCGCCACGATGGTGCAGGTCGAGCCGACCGGCTCGTTGAGGAAGAGGATGGGCTGCGGGGTGTTGAGCGCGCCCAGCCGGTGGTGGTCGATGATCTCGGTGATGGTGACCTCCTCGGCGCCGGGGACGGCCTGGGTCACCTCGTTGTGGTCGACGAGGACGAGGCGGGTTTTGACGGGCTTGAGCAGGTCGCTCTTGGTCAGGATGCCCTGGAGGGCGCCGTGCTCGTCGGTGACCAGCAGGGCATGCTGCGCGCCGGTGGAGAATTTCTTGCGCACCTCGGCGATGCGCAGGTCGGCGCTGACGGTGGCGAACTTGCGGTCGATCACGCGCTCGATGGTCGAGGCGGTGCGGACGACCCAGGCGGTGGTGGCGGAGTCGTACGGGCTGCTGATCAGGCTCACCCCCCGGGCCTGGGCCAGGGCGAGGATCTCGGGGTCGACCGCGAGGCTGCTGGTGATGACCAGCGCGCGGATGCCCAGCTCGATCGAGCGCTGCTGCACGTCGCGGCGGTCGCCCACGATGATGATGGACTGGTCCGCCGGAATCTGCTCGCGCGTGGAAATGCTCCAGAAGGTGCGGATGTCCATCGTGCCGAGGCGGACGTAGAGCTCCTCGGTCTGGTGTTCGCGCACGAGATGGAGCGGCTGGGCGCGGAGGGCGCGGGTGATGTGGGCGAGGGAGGTCTTGACCTGGCGCATCAGGCGGGGCTCGTGGACCTGCGGGATGAAGATGCTGCCGAGGGCGGCGAGGGACACGGTGCCGACGAGGCCGCGCTGCGCGGCGAGGACCGGCAGCAGGCGGATGTGGTGCCGGTCGATCAGCTCGAGGGCCTCGGCGCAGGTGGCGGCCTCGCCCACGGAGACCACGTCGGGAATCATGAGGTCGCGCACGCGCGGGCTGACATCGCTGAGGTAGAGGGGGAGGGGCTGGTGGAAGCGGGCCAGGATGGTGTCGATCCGGGCGTTGGAGTTGCCGCAGCGGGCGGCGACGTAGCCGGACTCGCCGCGCTGCTCCTTGAACGCGGCGTAGGCGATCGCGGAGCAGATGGCATCGGCATCGGGATTCCGGTGGCCGACGATGTAGGTGGTGGCCTCCGGGCGGGTGGGGGTGGGGACGGCAGTCGGCATGCGAGCCGGTTACGCTGGGGCCCCGGGTGCCCCGGGGAAAGCGGGAAATCAGCTCCCCGTCCGTTCGGCCCGGTTTTTCCCCTCTCCGGGGCCTCAGGGGCCGGCCTCGGCGGGGGTGCCGCCGGGGGTGCCCACGCCGCCGCTGGCCGTGGCATAGACCCGCGCCGGCCCGGCGAGGGGCAGCGCCTGCAGGACATTGGTGACCAACTGGCCGGAGCGGTTGGAGACGAGGCGCGGTCCGGCTTCCGCATAATAAACCACATGGCCGCCGAGGTAGGCCACGTGGCCGCCGGCGCCCCGGTACACGCCCCGGTCGGGATCCCAGGTGCCGGCCGCCGTGAGCCCGCGGGTGAAGGCGAGGGGCGTGCCCGCGGGATCGCTCATTTTCAGCCCGCCGACGAACTCCCAGCTGAGCGCGGCGTTGACCGTGAAGGTGGCGTCGAGGCTCCGCCGCTCCGCGTCGGACGGGGCGAGGAGGGCGTCGGGGTAGGCGCCGTTGAACAGCGGGTCGTTCCGCGCGAAATAAAACGCCGGGTCGGTGAGCAGCCCCTGGCGGGCCAGGCTCGCGGGCCAGAGATAGGCGGGGGACGGAACCGCCCAGCCCCCCTGCTGCTGCAGCCCCGCGGGATCCGGCAGGCGGTCGTTGTTGTCGGCGGCATAGATCATCGCGGCCTTGGCAATCTCGCGGAGGTTGCTCGCGTCCACCGCGCGCTGCGCCTTCTCCCGCACGCTGCCGACCGTGGGGATGATGAGGGCGGCGAGAATACCGATGATCGCGATCACCGTCAGCAGCTCGATCAGGGTGAAGCCTGCGCCGCGACGGCGGCGAGTCGTTTGCATTGTTTTCATGGGATTAAACCCGGAGATTTTTCCCGCAAATTTCGCGGCACAAGGAGAAACGCAGGGACTCGACAAGGCTTTGCGATCTGACTTAGCGTGGGCGGCGATGAAAATTTATCTGGATGGAAAGTTTGTCGACGAGGCCGACGCCAAGATCTCCGTGTTTGACCACGGTCTCCTGTACGGCGACGGCGTCTTCGAGGGCATCCGGCTCTACGGCGGAAACATCTTCCGGCTCGAGGAGCATCTGGAGCGCCTCGAGTACTCGGCCAAGGCCATCCTGCTCAAGCTGCCGCTCACCCGGAAGGAACTGAGCGAGGTGACGTGCGAGACCTGCCGCCAGAACAACCTGACCGACGCCTACATCCGGCTGGTGGTCACGCGCGGCGTCGGCGACCTCGGCCTGGCCCCTTGGCTCTGCCCGAAGCCGACGGTCTTCGTCATCGCGAGCAAGATCACCCTCTACCCCCAGGAGCACTACGACAACGGGCTGGCCATCGTCACCGTGCCGACGCGCCGCATCAACCCGGCGGCCCTGCCGCCGACGATCAAGTCGCTGAACTACCTCAACAACATCCTCGGCAAGATCGAGGCGCGGCAGTTCGGCGCGCTCGAGGCGATCATGCTGAACGACCAGGGCTACATCGCCGAGTGCACCGCGGACAACGTGTTCATCGTGCACAAGGGGGAGCTGCTCACGCCGGCGGCGTCGCAGGGCGCGCTCAAGGGCATCACCCGCTCGGCGATCTTCGCGATCGCCCAGGAGCTGGGGATCCCGATCCGCGAGCAGGAGCTGACCCGCTACGACGTGTGGATCGCCGACGAATGCTTCCTGACCGGCTCCGGCGCGGAAGTGATCCCGGTGGTGAAGCTCGACGGGCGCGAGATTGGCTCCGGCCGTCCCGGCCCGCTCACGCAGCGGGTGCTCGAGGCCTTCCGCCGGCGGGTGCGGATCGAGGGCACGCGGATCTGACGCCGGGCTCCGGCGGGATTTTTTGCGGGAATTCGTGCGGGCGCTTGCCAGCGTGCGCGTCTATGGCATGGTGCCCCAAAGCTTCCTGACCACCCTTCCATGGCCAATCCCTTGAAATGCGACCTCTGTGCCAAGCCGGCCACGGTGCACCTCACCCAAATCGTGAACAACAAGGTGCACAAGGTGGACCTGTGCGAGGAGTGCGCGCAGGCGAAGGGCGTGACCGACCCCAGCGGCTTCTCGCTGGCCGACCTCCTGCTCAAGGCCTCCCTCAACCCCGACCCGGTGGCGACCGGCGCGCGCTGCGAGCAGTGCGGCTGCACGCCGGCCGACTTCAAGAAGCACGGCCGCTTCGGCTGCCCGGCCTGCTACGACGTGTTCGGCGCCCTCGTCACCCCGATGCTCGACACCATGCACAAGGGCAGCGCGCACACCGGCAAGGTGCCGCAAAAGGCGCTCGCCCGCCGGGCGCGCCACGAGCGCCTCAGCCGCCTGGAACTCGACCTCACTGCCGCCATCAAGTCCGAGCGCTACGAGGATGCCGCCCGCACCCGCGATGAAATCAACCAAGTCAAAAACCCCGGCGCGGAAGAGCCGCCGCGTTGATCCCATGACGATTGCGTCGCTGATCGACTCGCCGTCGGAGCTGACGGACGGCCTGGGCCACAAGACCGCCATCGTGCTGATGACGCGGGTGCGCCTGGCGCGCAATCTGGCGGGGCAGGCCTTCCCGGGCTGGGCCAAGGCCGCGCAGCGCGAGGAGATCGTGGCCCGGTGCCGCGACGCCCTGCTGGGACTGAGCCCGCTCAAGCGCAGCCTCAGCCTCAAGGTCGACGAGCTGAGCGACCTCGAGAAGCAGATCCTCGTCGAGCGCCACCTGATCAGCCGCGAGCTCAGCGGCGCCAAGGCCGGGGCCGGCGTGGTGATCAGCAAGGACCAGACGGTTTCGGTGATGATCAACGAGGAGGACCACCTCCGCCTGCAGGTGCTGCGCTCCGGCTTGCAGCTCAAGAAGGCCTGGTCCGTGATCAACGAGCTCGATTCCGCGCTCGAGGACCGGCTCGACTACGCCTTTTCCCCCGCCCTCGGCTACCTCACCGCCTGCCCGACCAACCTCGGGACGGCCATGCGCGCCTCCGCCATGATGCACCTGCCCGCCCTGGTGATCGGCAACCAGATGGAAAAGGTCGTCCGCGCGGTCAACCAGCTCGGCCTGGTGGTGCGCGGCCTCTTCGGGGAGGGCTCCGACGCCAGCGGCAGCATTTTCCAGATCTCCAACCAGACCACCCTCGGCGAGTCGGAGGAGGAGATCATCAAGCGCCTCGGCAACGTGCTCAACTCGATCGTCGAGCACGAGCTGAACGCCCGGCAGAAGCTCCTGGAGGGCGACCCGGGCAAGCTGTGGGACAAGATCGGCCGGGCCTACGGCATCCTGCAGAACAGCCACCTGCTCAGCACCAGCGAGGCGATGAACCTCCTCTCGCTCATCCGGCTCGGCGTGGACCTCGGGATGTTCCCCGCCGCCCACCGCTGCGTCATCGACCGCCTCCTGATCGAGGCCCAGCCCGGCCACCTCCAGCACACCCAGCGCGGCGAACTGGCCTCGGGCCAGCGCGACCTCCTGCGGGCCAGCCGGCTGCGGGCCGAGTTTGCCACTTTCACCCCACCCAGCTTCCTCCCGTCCGCGGACGGACCGAACTAACCGCCCCTCCCCACGCCTATGTCCCAGGAGCCGATGAACAACTTCACGCCCCGTGCGCAGCAGGTCCTCGCGCTGGCCCGCAAGGAAGCCGACCGCTTCCACCACAACTATGTGGGCACGGAGCATGTCCTGCTCGGGCTCATCAAGCTCGGCCAGGGCGTGGCCGTGAGCGTCCTGCAGAAGATGGGGCTCGACCTG
The DNA here is from genome assembly GCA_903830425.1 of uncultured Opitutia bacterium. Lineage (GTDB taxonomy): Bacteria > Verrucomicrobiota > Verrucomicrobiia > Opitutales > Opitutaceae > Opi-474. The sequence continues at coordinate 27,753 of CAIKTR010000157.1, read as the reverse complement.
GAGACGGTCCGCGCGGCCGTGGAGAAGCAGGTCGGCATCGGCCAGGAATCCAAGGCCCAGGGGAGCATTCCCTACACCCCCCGCGTCAAGAAGGTCCTCGCGCTGGCCGGCAAGGAGGCCAAGACCCTCAACCACTCCTACGTCGGCACCGAGCACGTCCTGCTGGGCCTGCTCCGCGAGGGCGAGGGCGTCGCCGCCCGGGTGCTCAAGTCGCTCGACATCGACATCGAGCGCACGCGCAACGAGATCCTGCGCGAGCTGGATCCCCAGTTTTCCGGCGGAGAGCAGGGCGGCGGGGGCGAGGAGGCCGCCGCCGGCGGCGCCGCCCGCCCGGGCGCCCAGCCGGAGGACAAGAAGGAGGTCAAGACCCCCGCCCTCAAGGCCTTTGGCCGCGACCTCACCGAGCTGGCGCGCAAGAGCGAGATGGACCCCGTCGTCGGCCGGAAGAACGAGATCCGCCGCATCATCCAGATCCTCTGCCGCCGCACCAAGAACAACCCCGTGCTCATCGGCGAGGCCGGGGTCGGCAAGACCGCCATTGTCGAGGGCCTGGCGCAGGAGATCGTGGCCGGCAACGTGCCCGAGATCCTCGCCGACAAGAAGGTCATCACCCTCGACCTCGCCCTGATGGTCGCCGGCACCAAGTACCGCGGACAGTTCGAGGAGCGCATCAAGGCCGTGATGGACGAGATCAAGCGCGCCAAGAACGTCATCCTCTTCATCGATGAGCTCCACACCATCGTCGGCGCCGGCGCCGCCGAGGGCGCGATGGACGCCTCCAACATCTTCAAGCCCGCCCTCTCCCGCGGCGAGCTGCAGTGCGTCGGCGCGACCACGCTCAACGAGTACCGCAAGTACATCGAGAAGGACTCCGCCCTCGACCGCCGGTTTCAGTCCGTGAAGGTCGAGGCCCCGTCGGTCGAGGACACCATCCTCATCCTCAAGGGCATCCGCTCGAAGTACGAGGACCACCACAAGGCCACCTTCAGCGACAAGTCGCTCGAGGCCGCCGTCAAGCTGTCCGACCGCTACATCACCGGCCGCTTCCTGCCCGACAAGGCCATCGACGTGATGGACGAGGCCGGTTCGCGCGCCCGCATCGGCGCCCTCAGCCGCCCGCCGGAGGTCGAGAGCATGACGAAGGAGATCGAGGCGGTCTGCGTCCTGAAGGAAAAGGCCATCGCCGAGCAGCATTTCGAGGAGGCGGCCAAGTTCCGCGACCAGGAAAAGCAGCTCCGGACCAAGCAGGAGCAGGTGACCGAGGACTGGAAGAAGGCGCGCGAGGAGAAGCGCGTCGCGATCGACGAGAACCTGATGATGCAGGTGGTCGCCGACTGGACCGGGATCCCGCTCAACCGCATGGAGAAGAAGGAGAGCGAGAAGCTGCTCTCCATGGAGTCGGAGCTGCAGCAGGCCGTGATCGGCCAGGAGATCGCCTGCGGCGCCGTCGCCCGCGCCCTCCGCCGCTCCCGCGCCGACCTCAAGGATCCGCGCCGCCCGATCGGCTCCTTCATGTTCGTCGGCCCCACCGGGGTCGGCAAGACCATGCTGGCCAAGCAGCTCGCCGCCCAGATGTTCGGCAACCAGGACGCGATCATCCAGATCGACATGTCGGAATACATGGAGAAGTTCTCCGTCTCGCGCCTGGTGGGCTCGCCCCCGGGCTACGTCGGCTACGACGAAGGCGGGCAGCTGACCGAGGCGGTGCGCCGCAAATCCTACGCCGTCGTGCTCTTTGACGAGGTTGAGAAGGCGCACCCGGACGTCATCCAGATCCTGCTCCAAATCCTCGAGGACGGCCGCCTGACCGACTCGCTCGGCCGCTCGGTGGATTTCCGCAACACCATCATCATCATGACGAGCAATGTCGGGGCGCAGCTCCTGCAGCGCCAGACCTCGATGGGGTTCGCGGCCGCCGCGCTGAACTTCAACGACGCCGAGAAGATGCGCGAAAAGGTGCTGGAGGAGGCCAAGCGGGTCTTCAAGCCCGAGTTCCTCAACCGCATCTCGGACATCATTTTCTTCCGGCCGCTCGACAAGCAGGACCTGACGAAGATCGTCGAGCTCGAGACCGCGGGCTTCTCCAAGCGCATCGCCGAGCGGAAGATTTCCCTCACGTTCACCCCCGAGGCCAAGCTGCTGCTGATCGAGAAGGGCTACGACGAGAAGTACGGCGCGCGCCCGCTGCGCCGGGCCGTCGAGCACTACCTCGAGGATCCGCTGGCCGAGGCCATCCTGCGCGGCGACGTCAAGGACGGGGAGCCCTGCACGGTCGAGCGCGAGGGGGACAAGCTTATCTTCAAGCAGAAGACCCCCGCCGCCGACACCGGCGTGGCGCCCTGAACCGTCCGCCCCCGCCGGCACCCAGCCCGGTCCCGCCTCCGGCGGACCGGGTTTTTTGCGGCCCAGCAGCTCGGCGGCGAGCCCCGGGTCGGGCCGTCACCGCGCCGTGGTCAGGTGCAGGGAGACGGGTGCAGGGTCCGTTGCCGCCCGCGCCGCGCGGCCACCGAATAAAGTATTTCCCGGCATGGCCACACTCTGGTAAGGTCAGGCCGATCACATGGCCCAATCCCTCTTCCAAAAAGTCTGGGACGCGCACAGCGTCCGCACCCTGGCCAACGGGCAGACGCAGCTGCTCATCGGGACGCACCTGATTCACGAGGTCACGAGCCCGCAGGCGTTTGGGATGCTCCGCGACCTGGGCCTCCCGGTCGCCCAGCCGCACCGGACCTTCGCGACGGTCGACCACATCGTGCCGACCGACCAGCAGCGCGAGCCGTTCCGCGACCCGCTGGCCGACGCGATGATCCAGGAGCTCCGCCGGAACTGCGCCGCCCACGGCATCACCTATTTCGACCTCGCCTCCGGCCGGCAGGGCATTGTCCACATGGTGGGCCCGGAGCAGGGCATCACCCAGCCGGGCACGACCATCGCCTGCGGCGACTCGCACACCAGCACGCACGGGGCCTTCGGGGCCATCGCCCTCGGGATCGGCACCAGCCAGGTGCGGGACGTGCTGGCCACGCAGACCATCGCCCTCGGCCGGCTGAAGGTGCGCCGCATCAACGTCGAGGGCCGCCTGCGCCCGGGCGTTTACGCGAAGGACGTCATCCTCCACCTGATCCGCCGGCTGGGCGTGAACGGCGGGACCGGTTTTGCCTACGAATACGGCGGGGCGGTGTTCGACCGCTTCTCGATGGAGGAGCGCATGACGGTCTGCAACATGTCGATCGAGGGCGGCGCCCGGGTCGGCTATGTGAATCCCGACGAGACCACGTTCGCCTACCTGCGCGGCCGGCCGTACGCCCCGGCGGGCGCGGCCTGGGATCAGGCGGTCGCGCGCTGGCGGGCCACCGCGAGCGATCCGGGCTGCGGCTATGACGATGTGGTGACCTTCGAGGGCGAGGACATCCCGCCGACCGTGACGTGGGGCATCAACCCGGGCCAGGCCCTGGCCATCACGGAAAACGTGCCGGATCCCGCCACCGCCACCGGCGACGAGCCGGCGGCCATCGCGGAGGCGCTGGCCTACATGAAGCTGTCGGCCGGGGCCCCGATCAAGGGGACCCGGATTGACGTGGCCTTCCTCGGCAGCTGCACCAACGCGCGCCTGTCCGATTTTCAGGAGGTCGCGAAATATCTGCCCGGGCACCGCGTGGCGCCCGGCGTGCGGGCCCTGGCGGTGCCGGGATCGCAGCAGGTGCGCCAGGCGTGCGCCGAGCTGGGCATCGACGAGATCTTCCGGGCCGCCGGCTTCGAGTGGCGCGAGGCCGGCTGCTCGATGTGCCTCGCGATGAATCCCGACCGACTCCAGGGCGACGAGCTCTGCGCGAGCTCGTCCAACCGCAACTTCAAGGGCCGGCAGGGCAGCCCGACCGGCCGCACCCTGCTGATGAGCCCGCTGATGGTCGCCGCCGCCGCGGTGTCCGGCGCCGTGGCCGATGCCCGCGAGGTCTTCGGCGTCAAATCCTAGCCCGCCTTCCCCTCCCGGCCGGGCCCCGGCCCTGCTCCTCCCACGCCGCCCGTCCCACTTCCCGCTTCTCCGCCCATGTCCCTCGAAAAAATCACCACCGTCACCGGCCGCGCGGTTTCCGTGCCGGGCAACGACCTCGACACCGACCGGATCATCCCGGCGCGCTTTCTCAAGGCGGTGACCTTTGACGGGCTGGGGGAGGGGCTGTTCGCCGACGCGCGGCAGGCCGCCACGGCCGCCGGCCAGGTGCATCCCCTCGACGACCCGCGGTTCCGCGGCGCGCGGATCCTCCTCAGCGGCGCCAATTTTGGCTGCGGCAGCTCGCGCGAGCACGCCCCCCAGGCGCTGCGGAAGTTCGGTTTTCGCGCGGTGATCGCCGAGAGCTACGCCGAGATCTTCTTCGGCAATGCCACCACCCTCGGCCTGGCCTGCGTCAGCGCCGACCGGGCCGACCTGACCCGGCTGGCCGCGGCGGTCGCGGCCCGGCCCGAGCTGGAGGTCACCCTCGATCTCGTGGGCGGGGTCCTCCGCTGGGAAGGGCAGACGGCCGCGCTGACGCTGCGCTCCTCGGCGCGCGAGGCCCTGATCCAGGGCCGCTGGGATCCGATCGGGGAACTGCTCGACGGCCGGACGGCGGTGGCGGCGGCCGCTGCCCGCTTGCCTTATCTGGCGGTTCCCCAAAAATAATCTGAACCTTTTGCCGCGTTCCAACGTCTCACCCCACTTTCCCCCATGTTAATTGCCACGATCGAAGTACTTAAGGGCGCGGGTCTGCTCATCTATCCGCTCGCCCTTTGCTCCGCTGCGGCGGTGTTCATCATCTGCGAGCGGGCGTACGCCCTGCGCCAGGCCGCCGTCATGCCGCACGACCTCGTCGATGCGGTGGTGGCGGGCAAGCCGCTGGTCGGGGGCCGGCACACGGTGCTCGCGCGCATCGTGGACTTCGCCGAGGAGCACAAGAACGACGACGACGCCGTGAAGGCCTTCGCCCGGCTGGAGATCAACCGCATGGAGCGCGGCATCCCGTATCTCGACATCATCTATGCGGCGGCGCCGCTCATCGGCCTCACCGGCACCGTCACCGGCCTGCTCCAGGTGTTCTCGCAGATCGCCCCCGACACGGGCCTGCCGGACCCGGTCAATTTCACCAAGGGCGTCGCGCTCGCGCTCTCGGCCACGGTCATCGGCCTCACGATCGCCATCCCCTCGCTGGTGGGCAGCGGCTACCTCCAGCGCAAGATCGAGAATTACGCGGCCCAGCTCGATGTGCTGCTCGAGCGCATCCTCAAGCGCGGGCGCCCATGAGCAGCCTCTATCAGCGGCGCCGGAAGCGGCCCGAGATGAACCTCGTGCCGCTCATCGACGTGCTCGTGATGCTGATCTTCTTCGCGTTCGTCACGATGCAGTTCAAGTCCGCCGCGACCCTCAACATCACCCTGCCCAAGGTCGAGACCGCGGGCAAAAACGAGTTCAAGGGCACCGTCACCATCGGCATCGACAAGGACGGGGTCGTCTCCTTCAACGGCCGGAAGGTGGCCGACGACGAGCTCATCCGCCTGCTGCAGGAGGTGCACAAGGTGGACAAGGACATCCCCGTCCTGATCAAGGCCGACGAGACCACGCAGCTCAAGAAGCTGGCCTTCGTGATGGACGCCTGCCGCAAGACGGGCCTGAACAAATTCAGCCTGCAGAGCCGCTGAGCGCGCCCCGCCCCGAGCGGGACGGACACGGTCCTTGGCAGCGGCCGGGCGGGCGGTGATACTGCCGCGCATGAAAATCGTGATCACGGGCGTGACCCGCGGGCTGGGGCGGGCCCTGGTGGAGGAGTTCATCCGCGGCGGCCACACCGTCCTGGGCTGCGGCCGGGGCGGGGAGGCGATTTTCGACCTGCGGATGACGCACGGCGCGCCGCATCATTTCTCGGTCGTGGACGTGGCGCTGGACCGCAAGGTGGCGCTGTGGGCGGCCCAGGTGCTCGAGGCCGGGAGCCCGCCGGACCTCCTGATCAACAATGCCGGCCTGATGAACCGCCTGGGGCCGCTGTGGGAGCAGGACGACCGGGAGTTCACCCAGGTGGTGGATGTGAACCTGCGCGGCGTGGCCAATGTGATCCGCCACTTCGTGCCGGCGATGGTGGCGGCGAAGCGGGGCGTGATCGTGAATCTCAGCTCGGGGTGGGGCCGCAGCGTGTCGCCGGAGGTCGCGCCGTACTGCGCCACCAAGTTCGCGGTCGAGGGCCTGACCTTGGCCCTGGCGGCGGAACTGCCCCCGGGCATGGCGGCGGTGCCGCTGAATCCCGGGACGATCGACACCGCCATGCTGCGCCAGTGCTGGGCCGAAGGCGCGGCGAACCACCCCCGGGCGGAGGTCTGGGCCAAAACCGCCGCACCCTTCATCCTCGGGCTGGGCCCGCAGCACAACGGCCAGTCGCTCACCGTGCCCGGGCAGGAGGGCTGACCGGCGGCCACCGGCGGTCCGTCACTCCGCCTTCAGGCGCAGATACAGGGCCTCGACCTTGGCCCGAGCCCACGGGGTCTTGCGGAGAAATTTCAGGCTGGAGGAAATGCTCGGATCGAAATTGAAGCAGCGGATGTCGACCCGCCGTCCGAGCTCCTCCCAGCCATGATGCGCGACCAGCTCGGTGAGGAGTCGCTCGAGCGTGACGCCATGCAGCGGATCTTGGGACGAGGCGGGCATGGCGGAAGACTGAGGCTCATCGCTTCCCGGGCAAGCCCAGCCCTCTATGCAGGCCGGTGCGGATTTCTGCCGGGCGAGTTGGTTTTGATCAGTCAGATAGCCAGAGATTTAGGTGTAAAAGTAGGCAGTAATACCCATGTGTTATTATAAGCGATTGAAACAGATCGGGTATTAACCCTAGGCTTTTGCAGATGGATCACCCCACCAGCGCGGACCTGACAGAGGAGCCCACGGGCGACCTTATCCGGCGTCTGGCTGAGCTCAGCGAGATCGGCATCGCGCTCTCGCAGGAGAAGGACATCGACCGTCTCTTGGAGACGATCCTGACCGCGGCGATGAAGCTGACGCACGCGGACGGGGGCACGCTCTACCGCCGGCCGGCCGCGAGCCCGGATCTCCTGAACTTCGAGATTGTCCGGACCCACTCCCTGCGGCTCGCGCTGGGCGGCACCACGGGAGTGAAGATCACGTTCGAGCCGGTCCGCCTGCGGGATGAGGCGGGCAAGGAAAACACCTCGATGGTGGCCGCCTATGCCGTGCTGAAGGACCGCACGGTGGCCATCGCGGACGCCTACCGGGGCGAGGAGGGCTTCGATTTTTCCGGCACCAAGGCGTTTGACCAGCGGACGGGCTACCGCTCGCAGTCGTTCCTGACCGTGCCGATGAAAAACCACGAGGGGGACATCATCGGCGTCCTCCAGCTCATCAATGCGCAGGACCGGGCCACCGGGGCGATCGTGGCCTTCAGTGCCACGGACCAGCGCCTGGCCGAGTCGCTGGCCTCGCAGGCCGCGGTCGCGCTGACGAACCGGATGCTGATGCTCCAGCTGGAAAACCTGTTCGAGTCCTTCGTCACCCTCATCAACCACGCGATCGACGACAAGTCGGCCTACACCGGCGGCCACTGCCAACGCGTGCCGGAGCTCACGATGCTGCTGGCGGACGCGGTGGACCGGGCGAAGTCGGGCCCGCTGGCGGACTGGCACCTGACGGAGCCGGACCGCCATGAGCTGCGGATCGCGGCGCTCCTGCACGACTGCGGCAAGATCACCACCCCGGTGCATGTGGTGGACAAGGGCACCAAGCTCCAGACCATTTGCGACCGGATCGACCTGGTCGACACGCGCTTTGAGATCGTCAAGCGTGATGCCGAGATCAAGGCGCTGCGCGCCCGGGCCCAGGCCGCCACGGAGGTGGAGGTGGCCGCGATTGAGGAGGAATTCCACCAGCGGCTGCGGGCGATCGAGACCGACCGCCGGTTCATCCACGCCTGCAATGTCGGCGGCGAGACGATGAAAACCACGGACCGGGACCGGGTGCACGCGGTGGGGAAGAAATATCGCTGGAAGACGGCCCACGGGGAGGAGATCGACCTCCTGACGGCGGATGAGATCGAGAACCTGACCATTTATTCCGGCACGCTGACCGCCGCGGAGCGGCGGATCATCAACCGGCACATCGACGTGACGATCACGATGCTGGAGTCGCTGCCCTGGCCCCGGCATCTGCAGCGGGTGCCGGAGTTTGCCGGCGGGCACCACGAGCGGATGGACGGGAAGGGCTATCCGCGGGGGCTCACCCGCGACGAGATGTCGGTGCAGGCGCGGATCATGGGCATCGCGGACATTTTCGAGGCGCTCACCGCGCGGGACCGTCCCTACAAGCGGGGCAAGACGCTGACCGAGTCGCTGCTCATCCTCGGGCAGATGCGGCTGAACGGCCACATCGACCCCGACCTGTTCGACATTTTCGTGCGGGAGCGCGTGTATGAGCGCTACGCGCAGCAGTTCATGGCCCCGGACCTGATTGATGCCGTGGACGTGACGCAGATCCCGGGATATTCGGGGGATTGATCCGGTTGCCCCGGGTGTGCCGCGGGTTGGCCGGCGCCCGGCGCGGCGGTTTTCCGGTCATTTCGCAGTGCGCCCAGATCCGTCTCGTGTTGGCCGGGCGCGGGGCTAACGTGACGGCATGCCCCTGGATCCCCATCAACAATTTGACCAAACCGTGCTGGATATCATTGAGCACAGCCCGATTGGCGCCGTGCCCCACACCCCGGCCTATCAGGACGCGGTGAAACGCCTCTATGCCTCCCACCAGGCCTACGCGGATGCCGACCACAAGGACGGGCATGTGACCGCCCGGTCGCTCGCGCAGCGGCCGCTGTTTCACGCCAGCAACCTCGAGGCCCTCATGGCCGGCAAGATCGCACCCGAGGCCTTGGAGTCCAATGCCAGCATCTACGACCGCTACGTCCAGTCGCTGCCCGCCGCCCGCCAGGCCAAGGCCGAGAGCCACCGCATCCTCGTGATCGGCAAGGCGGTCCATCATCGCACCAAGCACGGCCATGAGGTCTTTCATGATCCGGTGCACACCCTGTTCCTCGTGCCCGGGGCGGGGCCGCATCATGGCCTGCCGGGCAATTACCTGCACGGCTCGATGTTTCAGGTGAGCGCGGATGCGACCTCCTGGGCGGTGCATGTCCACGACAGCGATGATGGCGCGGCCCTGGCCGACGCCCCGAATCTGGCCGAGGCCCTGGCCCGGCTGCAGGAAGTTCTGGCCAGCGCGCCCTTCCACCTGAGCGAACTCCAGACCCTGGGATTCAGGCTGAACTGAGCCGGAGCGCGCCGGGTCGCCTCAGTAGCTCACCTTGCCCTGGCCGTCGATCGCCAGCACCCCGCGCTTGACCAGATCGTCGACCAAGCCGTGCACCGCGGGTTCGGTCAGCTTGTTGCCGTACGCGGTGCGGACATAACCGAACAGCCGGGCCCGGCTAACCGGCCGCGGCGAGGCGGGGTTCTGCAGCCGGGCCACCAGTTTGGCGAGCGGGTCGGCCGGGGGACTGCTGCGGACGGCCGGCGCGGCGCTTTTGACCGGGAGGGCTTTGCGGGGCGCCGGCGCGAAGAGCTGGGCGGAAAATTCCCCCTGGCGGCAGACCCGGACGCCCTGGCCGAGCAGGTGGGCGATCAGGGGATCAAAATCCTTGTCGTTGGAAACAATCAGGAACTGCGCCTGCGGGGCGGTGAGCACGGCCTGGCCCAGATAGTAGCCGAGCGTCAGGTCGAGCGCGTTGTGGCCGCTGGCGCCGACTTCGATCAGCACCACCTTGGCGGCCTGCCGCTGGATCTGCTGGACCAGCGCGAGGTCGAGCTTCTTCTGGTTCTTCCCAATCAGCAGCGCCACCTTGACGGACTTTCCCTCGATCAACCGAAGATCCACATTCGGGACGTTTTCAAAGTCCACGAACACGTAGTGCGTGAGGTCGGTGTTTTCCATAGGAGCGGAGGGCTCACGACCCGCGGGCCCCTGCGCCCCGCGCCGTGTGAGGCTGCGGAGCCTGCGTCAGGGGAGGAGCGACCGCAAGGGTGAGTTTCCCCTCCGGCCTGCCAGGCGGGGCCGACGGGGATGGATTGACGCCGCCGGGTCCGGGTGGCATGCCTACGCTGTGGGGCGCGGCGTCACCGAACCCCTTGATGGTCCCCCCGCTGGAGAATCTCCTTTCACCATGAACGATACCCAAGTCGACATCCCGAAAAAGACACCCAAGGCGATCATCCTCATCATCGTCCTGGCCCTCGCGGTGCTGGCGCTCGGCGCCGCCTGCATCAGCCTGAACAAGGACCGGCAACGAACGGAAACGCAGACCCAGGCGCTGATCGACCAGAGCAAGGCCGACGTCGCGTTGGTCAACACCCAGATGGACGCGGTCAAGGCCGAGAGCGCCGCGCTGCGCAAGCAGGTCGGGGAGGCCAAGATTGCCCTGGCCAAGGCCGTGCGCGCGGCCGAGGACGCGAGGAGTTCGACGGTCGGGCTGGTGCACCAGGCGGCCGATGCGAAGGCGGCCACCGCCGCGGTGCAGTCGAAGCTGGATGAAGCCACCGCCCGTTTTGGGGAGCTGCTGGCACAGAGCGAGGAGGCCAAGGCCGCCGATGCCGCCGTGAAGACCCAATTGGATGAGGCCCGGTCCAACGCCGGCACCCTCATGAAGGAACTGGCCGAGGCCAAAGCCTACACCGCCAAGCTGGAAAATCGCCTGGCGCAATCCGAGACGCAGCTGGCCGTGCTGCGGAAGACGCTGAGCAAGTAGGCGTCTTCGCCCGCGAGGGCCGCGGTCGGCTGGACCGCCGGCCGCACCCTCAGCCTTTCGCCACCGGCGCACGCGCGGCCGGGTGGCCGGGGCTGACGCGCGCCGCCCGCCGGCGGAGCCGGAGCGCCAGCGCACCGAGCCCGAGTCCGAGGAGGGCGTAGGTCGAGGGCTCGGGCACGGGCGTGAAGTTGAGGAAGAGATCGTTGCCCGCCTGGCTGACGGAAAAATAGCCGCCGTCGAGGGTGTTCTGGAACTGGCTCGCGTTGTACTGGAACGCCCCGGGCGTGAAGCCGGTGATCCCTCCGGTGGCGGTGACGAACTGCCAGGTGTAGGGCGTGGACGAGTTGAAGTTGGCGAGGACGGCGGGGTTGTTGTTCCAGTCGAGCGACGCGAGGTTGAGAATGAAAGGGTTGTTGGGGGTTGCGGTGATGGTGAGCGCACCGCTGATGCTGAGCAGGTCCCAGTTGTTGCCGGCCGTGCCCGCGGCATCATTGAGCTCGAAGGCGAAGGCGGCCCCGCCGGCGAAGGTGGTCGGTCCGACGCTCAGCGTGCCGGGACTCTCGCCCGGGGCCACGGTCCCGCCGGAGTTGAGGACCAGCTCGCCGCTGATGAATCCGTAGCCGCCAAAGGTGCCGCCGGAGTTGACGGTGACGGTGCCGGTGCCCGTGCCGGAGCCCGAGTAGTTGCCGACGAGCAGCTTGCCCCCGTTGAGGAGGGTGGGGCCGGTGTAGACGTTGGCGCCCGTGAGCATCGTGGTGCCGCTGGAAACGAGCAGACCGCCGGGGCCGGAGATGACCCCCGTCAGGGTGGACTGGCTGCCCAGATTCGCGAGGCCGAGCGTGCCGGTGACGGCGATCGGGCCGCCGATGGAGCCGCCGGGGCCGACGACCAGGGTGGCGCCCGACCCGATGGAGACTCCCATGGTGTAGCCCATGCTGCCGGTAAAGTTGAAGACGCTGCCTCCCGCGCCGGTCACGGCGAAGGTGCCGCCGCCGTTCACGGAGCCGGCGTAGGCGGTGGCGGCGTTGGCGACCGGCAGGGCGACGGTGAAGGTGGCATTGGTCGCAAGTTGGATCGAGGAACTGAGGCCGCTGGCCCCGCTGAAGCCGGCGATCGTCTGGTTGCCATCCACCTCGAGCAGTGTGCCGGCTCCGAGGGAGAGCAGGGCGGAGTGGGGGAGCGCGTCGACGGCGCTGAGGCGCAGGGTGCCGCCGGTGACGGTGGTGAGGCCGGTGTAGGTGTTGACGCCGGACAACTGGAGCGTGCCCGCGCCGGACTTGGTCAGACTGTTGGCGCTGTTGTTCAAGAGGGCCGTGCTGATGGTCAGGAGGTCGCTGGCCAAGTCGGTGCGGACGATCATTTCGCCGCCGGGGTTGACGCTGGTGAGGCCGGCACCGCCGCTGATGGTCGCGGCGTTGTTGCCGGACTTGAGGAGGCCGCTGAAACTCAGGGTCTGGCCCGCCGCCAGGGTGAGGTTGAAGGCCCCGGTGTCCTGGAGGGTGTTCACGCTTGCCGTGGTCTGGGCGGTGATCGTGCCCGTCATCTGGGCGTTGCTGCCGGCGCTGACGGCGCCGAGGGTGCTGCCGGCGGGGGCGGCCACGAAGCCGCTGTCCGTGGTGGTGTAGGCGCGGAGGAAACCCGCGGGATCGTAGGCGGCGTAGCTGGCGCCGCCAAAGAAGAGGCCGGCATTGAGCAGGGCGCCGGTGGGCGTGGTGCTGCCGGCATAATTCGTCAGGACGATCTTGTGGTCGGTGCCGTTGGTGCCGCCGCTCGTGACGAAGTTGCCGGTCGCGCCCGCGAGGCGCGGCGCCAGATCCGCAAAGGTCAGCGTGCTGCTGGTCAGGCTGTAGCTCGACCGGACCGTGCTGTCGCCGCCGCTGAAGGTGAGCAGGCCCATGTGGGTGTTGCCGGCCGCCAGGTACACGTTGAAGGTGCCGCCGGAATTGAACCGCAGGGCGGTGCCGGTCGCGCCGTTCAGGCTGCCGGTGGAGCCGCCGTCGCCGAGGTTGAGGGTGCCTCCCTCCAGCGTGGTGGCGCCGGTGTAGGTGTTCGCGCCGGTCAGCGTGAGCTGGGAATACGGATCGCCGGACATCGTCAGGCCACCCGTGCCCGAGATGACGCCGGAGAACACGGAATAGTTGTTGCCGGTGGTGAGTGTGCCGGCGCCCAGGACCACGTTGCCGGACCCCTCGAGACCGCGGAGCGTGGCGGAGAAGCCCATGAGATTGAGCGTCGCTCCGGCTTGCACGGCGAGCAGGGTGGACGTGGGCAGGGCCTTGTCGGCGCCGAGGGCGAGCGTGCCCTCTTTGATGTTCGTGCGGCCCGCGTAGGTATTCAGGCCGGCGAGCACCAGGGTGCCCGCTCCGTCTTTTTCAAAATCGTGCGAGACACTGCCGCCCCAGCCGGAAATGACCCCGGTCAGGGTGAGCGTGCTCCCGGGCGCGTTGACGCCAACGGTGCCCTCACTGCCGGCGATCTGGATGGTGCGGTTGCTGGTGGCGGTGCCACCCGTGTAGTCGATCTCGCCGCCGGGGCCGCCCTCGCCGGCATCCCGCCCCAGGACCAGACCGGTGCCGGCCCCCAGCGGCCCGGCCACCCCCTCATCATTGAAGACCGGAACCGTCAGCCGGCTATTGCCCGAATAGGAGTTCTCCAGGGCCACGATCGCCCGGCCGGTGAAGGTATTCGCGCCGCTCAGGGCGACGTCGCCATCGATGCGGACATTCATCGACGGCCCGGAGATGATCCCCGCGGCGATGATCTGGGCTGAGCCCGTGCCATACAGCAGGCCGCCGCTGAAGCGGGCGTCCGCTTCCAGGGTCATCGGGCCGGTCAGCGTCACTGAGCGAGTCGAACTGGCATCGTAGGCGATGCTGAAGCGGGGCTTGTAGCTGTCCGTGCCCGTGATCGTGATGGGGTCGGCCAGGGTGTAGGCAAAATTTCCGCCGCTCACCGTGTCGAAATTCAGCGTGCCATTGCCGATCGTGAGACCGTTGCCCTCCGTCTCCGGTCCGAGGGCCCCCGCGTGGTTATAAACCAGCGTCCCCCGCTCCACCGTCGTCAACCCGAGCAGGCCGGGGTTGGCCGTGTTCAGCTGCAGGACGCCGGGGTAATTCACGTAGGGCAGCAGCAGGCCCACGGTGCTAAGCAGCGGGACGTTAAAGGCGGCGGTGCCGGCGGTCAGCGCGATGGTGGGATCGGTCAGGGTGAGGCTCCCGGCCCCGCTGAAGGAAATTACGGTTCGGGTGTCCCAAACCGACAAATTGATGTCGAGCCCACTCGTCAGAATCGCGGAGGCTACATTGATGGTATAACTGCTCCCCAAAGGAGGCGCATAGGTCTCCGGGATGGTCGACCGGGTGATCAGCGGCTTGACCGTGCCGTCGTTCAGCCAGGTGATCGGCGCTGCGGTTCCGGAGGAGTCATTCGTCCAATTGGCCGTGGTGGTGTCCCAAGTCCCGCCCGCGGTGCCGATCCCGGTGACCGCGCCGTTCGGATCCCAGATCAGGATCGTCTGGGCGCGCAGCCAAGTCGGCGAAACTACGAGGCAGGCGGTGACTAAGATTAGCCCAAGGAGGCGCTTGCTCATGCTCCATTGGCTAATAGTGGCTAGTTGGTGCCACAAGGATATTTGAGCAGATTTTAGCCTCATTAAGAGGTGGTTATGTCAATAAACGCCTCAGTGGCGCGGCGGCAGGAGCCAGTTCATTCGTGACCCGTCGGAGGTTGGCGGCAGAGTAGGCGGGCATGCACATCCTCAACGTCCTGGCGCCGGTCTTCCTGCTGATTGCCGTGGGCGTCTGGTTGCAGCGGAGCCGCTTCGTCTCGCCGAATTTTTTGCAGGAGGCGAATCGCGTGACGTACTGGCTGGGTCTGCCGGCCCTGCTCTTCACCCAGCTGGCGGGCTCGTTTCAGGACGTGGGCGGGGCCCGGCTCATGCTGGGCGTGATGCTGGCGGCGACCGGCCTGACCGTGCTGGCCGGATATGCGGTGGCGGCCCTGCTGCGCGTGCCCGGCGCCGTGACCGGGACGTTTGTGCAGGGCGGCTTCCGGGGCAATCTGGCGTTCGTCGGGTTGCCGATCATCTATGCGCTGCCCGATGGGCCGCTGGCGTGGGGCGTGTCGACGCGCACCGCGGCCGTCCTGACGCTCGCCCCCATGCTGGTGGTCTACAATGTTGCCGGCGTGGGGGTGCTGCTGCTCAGCCAGCACTCGCTGGGCTGGCGGATGCTGGCGCCGCTGGCGCGCCAGCTGGCCACGACGCCGCCGCTGCTGGCCACGGTGGCCGGCCTGATTTTTGCGCTGGCCGGCTGGACGCTCCCCGCCGCCCTCGACCAGACCTGCCGCGCGCTCGGCGAGATGGCCCTGCCGCTGGGCCTGCTCGGCGTGGGCGGCTCCCTGGTCACCGTGCGGCTCGGCGGCCACTGGCGTCTGCCGCTGACCTGCGCCCTGGTCAAAACCCTGGTCTCCCCCTTGCTGGGCTGGGCGGTGGGCCACGCGCTCGGGCTGGGCGGCCCGGAGCTGAAAATCGTGATGATCTTCATGGCCTGCCCCAGCGCGGTCATCTCCTACACCATGGCGCTGGAGCTGAAGGGCGACGCGCCCCTGGCCTCGGGGGCCATCGTGCTCAGCGTGCTCACCTCGCTGGCCACGCTGGCCGTGATCGTGGGCGCGGCCTGAGGCGGGCCGGCCCCAGCCGGCCCGGCAAAAAGGCGCCGCCGCGGGGTCGACAACGGGGGCGCATGTCTCCAAGCTCGCGGGCATGAAAACCCGCATCGGGATCCTCACGGGCGGCGGTGACTGCCCGGGTTTGAACGCTGTGATCCGCGCCGTCGTCAAGTCCGCCACCAAGCGCGGCTGGGAGACCCTGGGGGTGATGGGCGGCTTTGACGGGCTGCTCGGGGCGACCCACACCCGCGCGCTCGACTACCACCAGATGGACGGCCTGCTTTATCTGGGGGGCACGATCCTGGGCGCCTCCAACAAGGGCCGTTTCTCCGGCAAGGCCGGCCACGGGGAGACGCGGCAGATCGACCCGGCGGTCCTGGCCGAGGCCCGGGCCGGGGTGGAGTCGCTCGGCCTGAAGGCGCTCGTGGTGGTGGGCGGGGACGGCTCGCTGACCATCGCCCAGCAATGCTTCGAGGCCGGCATTCCGGTGGTGGGCGTGCCCAAGACCATCGACAACGACATCGAGGGCACGGCGGTCACGTTCGGCTTCGACAGCGCGGTCGCGTTCGCGACCGACGCTCTCGACCGGCTGCGCTCCACGGCACAGAGCCACGACCGCGTCATGGTCGGCGAGGTCATGGGCCGCTACGCGGGCTGGATTGCCGCGCATGCCGGGATCGCCGGCGGCGCGGACGTGATCCTGATCCCGGAGATTCCCTTCAACCTGGACTCCGTCTGCCGCGTCGTCGCGGAACGCGAGGCGCAGGGCAAGCATTTCACCCTGGTGGTCGTGTCGGAGGGCGCGCGCGAGGCGGGGAAGGGGTACGTCACCCTCGGCGACGCCGGGGCGATCCGCGAGGCGCGGCTGGGCGGCATCGGCGCGGTCGTGGCCGACGAGATTGGCCGGCGCACGGGGAAGGAGACGCGGGTCTGCGTGCTGGGCCATCTGCAGCGGGGCGGGGCCCCGACCACCTTCGACCGCCTGCTGTGCACGCGCTTTGGCGCGAGCGCGGTGCGGCTCATCGCCGAGGGCAAATTCGGCTACATGGTCGCGCACCGGCCCCCCGACACGGAGGCGATCCCGATCAAGGAGGCGATCGGCCGCCTGCGCACGGTGCCGCTGGACGGCGACATCCTCCGCACCGGGCGGGCGCTGGGGATTGGCTTCGGCGACTGAGCGCCGCGGGCTAGACCGGCTTCCGCTTGCCGGCCGGGACAATCACCACGGGGCAGGAGGCCCGGAGGAGCACGCCATGGGTGGTGCTGCCGACGAGCAGGTCGTAGAAGGCCGTGTGGCCGTGCGAGCCGAGCACGATGTAGTCGGCCGCGAGGTGCTGCGCCTGCTGGAGAATCTGGGTCACCGGCACGCCGGTCTGCTGCTGCGTCTCGACGGTGAGGCCCTCGCTGGTGAGCCGCTCCGCCAGGCGCTCGAGCTGCTTGGCGGCGGCGCGCTCGCTGACCGCGACGATCTCGCTGAGGTTTTCCAGGTACGGGGCGTATTCGCTGGTGACGACCGGGGGCTGGGCGATGTTCAGGAGGACAATGCGGCCGTGCTGCTCGCGGGCGAGGGTGGCGGCTGCGGCGATGACCGACTCGGTGATGCCGGAGAAGTCGACCGGGGTGAGGATCGTTTTCATGGCGCAACGTAGCACAGGTCACGCGCCCGGACCTCGCGCTTCTTGGCCGAGCCTGCGCGGATTTTGACCGCCGCCGGAGCTGCCACGGGCGCGGGGGCTCGACCCTGGCATGGCCTTGACCGGTCCTTCCGGCGGTCGAGCTCACATAATTGTTCCGCCCTGCCACATAGTGCAAAATCTGGGTGCTTATTCGCAAGGGACGCGCAGGTGGAACCCACGGAGAGGGATAGGATGCGGCCGTATCGCCAACCCCCCCTCGGCTCATGAAAGACTTTGCCTCTTCAGACCTGAGAAACTTCTCCGTCCTCGGCCACGCGTCCGCCGGCAAGACCCTCCTCTGCGAAGCCATGCAGGCCTGCGCGGGCCGGATCGGCCGCATGGGCACGATCGCCGCCGGCTCCACGGTCTCCGACTACCACGCCAGCGAGCACCAGCACCAAATCTCGGTGCATGCGTCGCTCCTCCACCTCCCCTGGATGGACCGCAAGTTCAACCTGCTCGATTGCCCGGGCTACGCGGACTTCATCAGCGAGGGCCTCGGCGCGCTGCGGGTGGGCGACTTCGCCCTCATCGTGGTCCACGCCGCGCACGGCCTGGGCGTCGGCACCGACGCCGCGTGGGACTACGCCACGCACTTCGGCCTGCCAAAAATGCTCGTGGTCAATGCGCTCGACAAGCCGAACGTCAGCTTCGACACCCTGCTCGCCGAGGCCCGCGCGCACTTCGGCAAGAACGTCTTCCCGCTCGCCATCCCCCTCGATGCCGGTCCCGGCTTCAGCCGGGTGCTGGACGTGATGCGCAACGAGGTCGTCACCTACCGGCCCGGCGGCAACGGCCGCTACACCGAGGCGCCCGCCACGGGCGAGCTGGCCGCCCGCGTGCAGGAGCTGCACCGCCAGCTCATCGAGTACGTGGCCGAGTCCGACGACACCCTGATGGAGAAGTTCTTCGCCCAGGGCATCCTGGCCGAGGAGGAGTTCCGCGCGGGCCTGCACCAGGCGATCCAGCGCCAGGTCTTCGTGCCGCTGTTTGCCGTGTCGGCGGAGACGAA
This sequence comes from uncultured Opitutia bacterium, assembly GCA_903830425.1. GTDB lineage: Bacteria > Verrucomicrobiota > Verrucomicrobiia > Opitutales > Opitutaceae > Opi-474. The sequence goes on along the minus strand of CAIKTR010000157.1, from coordinate 9,637 downwards.
CGTCGGCGTGGCCCGGCTGATGGATTTCATCGCCAAGTACGGCTCGGCGCCGACCGACCGCGCGGAGGTGCCCGCGCGGGATGCCAGCGGGATCTCCGGCTCGGTGCCGCTGACGCAGCCCGAGCCGGTTCTGTATGTGTTCAAGACGATGAACGAGCCCGGGGTGGGCGAGCTGTCGCTGTTCCGCCTGTTCGCCGGCACGGTGCACCCGGGCGACGAGCTGCTCAACAGCGCGCGCAACGTGACCGAGCGGCTGGGCCAGCTCTATCTGATCAACGGCGCCACCCGCACCCCGGTGCTGCAACTGGGGGCCGGCGACCTCGGCGCGGTGGTGAAGCTGCGCGCCACCCACACCGGCGACACCCTCTGCAGCCCCCGCCGGCCGGTCGTGCTGCGCAAGGTCGAGTATCCGGCGCCGAACATCCACGGCGCGCTGCGGCTGCGCTCCAAGGGCGACGAGGACAAGCTGGCCATCGGCCTCGCGACCCTCCACCAGGAGGACCCGACGTTCCACTACCGGGTGGATGACGAAATCCATCAGACCATCGTCTCCGGCCAGGGCGAGATCCAGCTGCAGGTCATCGTCGAGCGGCTGCTCCGCCGCTTCAACGTCTCGGTCACGCTGGAGGAGCCCCTCATTCCCTACCGCGAGACCATCCGCGCCCCCGGCGAGTCGCGCTACCGGCACAAGAAGCAGACCGGCGGCGCCGGCCAGTTCGCCGAGGTCTGGCTGCGCATCGAGCCGGGGCCGCGCGACAGCGGCGTGGACTTCAACCAGACCCTCGTGGGCACCAACGTCGACCGGGTCTTCGTCCCCTCGGTCGAGAAGGGCGTCCGCAGCGTCTGCCGCGAGGGCGTGCTCGGCGGCTACCATGTGACCGACGTGAAGATCGACTTCTACGACGGCAAGATGCACCCCGTGGACTCGAAGGACATCGCGTTCCAGGTGGCCGGCTACCACGCGTTCAAGGAGGCGTTTCAGGCGGCCGCGCCCTGCCTGCTCGAGCCGCTGTTCACCGTCACGGTCACGGTGCCCGACGCCTACCTCGGCGCCGTGATGGGCGACCTCTCCGCGCGCCGCGGCCACATCCTCGGCGTCGACATCGACGGCCATTTCCAGGTGGTGCGGGCGCAGGTGCCCCAGAAGGAACTGTACCACTACAGCACGACGCTGCGCTCGCTGACCAGCGGCCGCGGCCGGCATGCGGAAAGTTTCAGCCACTATGCGGAGGTGCCGCCGGAGCAGGCGCAGCGCCTGCTGGCCGAGGCCAAGGCGAGGAAGGAAGGCGGCGACGGCGGCAAGTGACGGACGGAGACCCCCGCGAGCACAGGAACCAGCACGAGAACGAGCCAGCGAGCAGATCAGGCCGCCGGGTGCACCGCCCGGCGGCAACCCTCAACCCCAGCCCCCATGACGACCTGGAAAATACAGATCACCGAGCCGCACAGCGGCGAACTCGGCGAGGCCGTGCTCCACGAGGACCACGGCTTCGCGATGGAAGAATACACCTACGAGGCGGGCCACGAAATCGAAGTCGCCGTGCACGACACGCACGACGTGAAATGGCATATTTTCACGGACCTCGACTCGGGCCACCGCTTCAAGATCCCGCCGGAGAAGTACCGCCGGCTCTAGCCGTTCGCCCGGGCCCGGGGCTCAGCAGGGCTGGTGCCCCCAGTCGTGCTCCTTGAGGTCCTGGGCGAATCGCTCCATTTGCTCCTCCGGGGTCAGCTGGTTCGCCGCCGCGGCCTCGCCGGTCGGCGTTGCGGCGGGGTTGGCGGGGTCGGCGGGAAAAACGGGCGGACGCGGCGGCGGACTCGGGTTCGCGGCGGGGATCGGGTCCACGGGTTGCATGGGAGGGGAGGGCGGGCGGCGCGGCACGGGCGGGGGGCCGTCCCGGCGCGCGCGTTCCGGCTCAGTCCCGCTTCCGGCCGAAGAAAAAGGCCAGCCAGATGCCGAGCGCGAGGATCAGCACCAGCCACCACAGGTAGCGCAACTCCCGCGCGGCGAGTTCGACGAAGGCGAGCGCCCGCGGGAAAACCAGGCAGATGCCGAGCAGCACCAGCAGGGCGATCACCAGGCCGAGACTCCGCAGCGCGCTCCGGTTCATTTGCGGGGGGCGGGGGGCGTGGCGCTGGGCAGGCCCAGCGGCAGGAGGATGTTGGCGCCGTTGTTGCCGTCGCCGCCGCCGATCACGAGCGGCGCCTTGCCGTCCCATTTCTCGACGATCTGCAGCTGGATCAGGCCGGGATTGTCGCGGATCGCCTCCGCGCGCACGCGGATCGCCTCCGCCTCGCCCTTGGCCTTGATGATGGCGGTGTCGGCCTCGATCTGGGCCTTCTGCTGCGTGAAGCGGGCCTTCGCGGCCTCCTGCTCCTGCACCATCTTCGACTCGATCGCCGCCTCGAGCTCCTTCGACAGGGTGATGTTCTCCAGCACGATGTCCTCGACGTTGAGGATCGAGCCGATCTTCTCGCGGGTGGCGATCACGGCCCGGGCCTTGATGTCCTCGCGCTTCTTCACGATCTGCTCCGCGCTCTGCAGGGCGGTGACTTCCTTGAGCGCCTCCTGCACCCGCGGGGCGATCAGGCTCTCAAAGGGGTCGCCGTCATATTCCTTGTAAATCCGCACGACCGCCGCCTCCGGGATGCGGTAGAGCACCCGCAGCGTGATGTTCACCTGCTGGAGGTCGGCCGAATAACACTCCGACGGCAGCGACCGGGCGAGCTGGCGCACCGGGATCGAGACGATGTGGGTGATGAAGGGCGACTTGGTGCCGAAGCCCTCGGGCTTGAACTGGTCGCTCACCTTGCCGAGCGTCACCTCCACGCCGCGAAAGCCCGGTTCCACGACGTAGGTGGACTGGGACCCTGCGAGGACGATCACGAGCAGGATGATGGCAAAGCCAATGAGTTTACCGGGATTCATGCCGGGATGACAGCGGGGAGGCCGCCGGGCCGCAAGCCCGGAGGGCGCGGCGGGGCGGCCGGCGGGCCGGTCGGCCCCGGTCAGCGGGCCGCCCCGGCGGCGCTCGTGAGGGCGCCGACCCGGGCCTGCAGGGCCCGGAGCACCAGTTGCGCGGCCGTGGCCGGCTGGATCTGGCCGGTGTTGATCACCAGGTCGTACGCGTGCGGATCGTCGATGTCCTGGTCGAAGTTGGACAGCACGTAGCGGCGGCGGGCCCGGTCGGTCTCCTCCAGGATCCGCGCCGCCGTGGCCCGGTCGCAGTGCTGCAGTTCCTGCTGCCGCAGGATGCGGGCCTCCTTCGGCGCCACCAGCCGGAGGTGGAACCCCCCGGTCAGGCTGCGGGTGATCAGGTGGGCCGCGCGGCCGGCGAAGATCACGCTGCCGAGCTGGGCAATCTGGAAGATGGCCGCGGACACCCGCTGCTCCAGCTCCCACAGCGGCGGGTGCAGGCCGATGATCTCGCCGATCAGGCTCTTGATCTCGGAGGCCCGCTCTTCCGGCAGGTAGTGGGCGAGGTGCTCCGGCAGATGGTGCGTGGTCAGGGCATGGGTGAGCAGGTTCTTGTCGAGGAACATCCAGCTCCGGCCCTCCCCGCCCATCCGCTCGTTGAGCAGGGGCAGGAGGTGCTGGCCGAGAGTGGTGGCGCCCGCGCAGGTCTCGCGGGAAATGGTTACGAACGGGTGGACGGGGTCGCTGAACGGCGCGTGGGACGCGACTCCGGGCGTCTCCAGCCGGGTGTGAAAAATCGTGAGACCACGGTCGAGGTAGGTGTGCGAGCTCATGGGGATTCCGGGGTTCAGGGGGAGATGAGCCGCCCGTCACCGGCCATCCGCGCGACGGGTGGGTGGGTATCAGGTTCCCACGCTGGGAATGATACCCGCGGTCGGCTGGCTTCGCCAACGGAATTGCTGCGCATCCCTTGCGGCCGGCCGGGGAAATCCTCGGCCACCGCGCACCGCCACCGGCTAATGGCGCGCGATCCGCGCCAGCAGCACGAGCACCTGCCGGGTCCAGTCGATGAAGCCCGCGGCGAGATAGCCGAGGAGGGAGCCGAGCGCGCCGCCGCCCAGGACCGCGATGGTCAGGGTCAGCCGGTAGGAGTCGGCCAGATAGGACGGTTCCGGCGCGGACCACGGGAGGACGACCCCGACGGCGCCGGCCAGCGCTCCGGCCAGGAGACCGCCGACCCGGACGAGCAGCGAGAGCACGCGGAGGCGCGAGACGACCGACGCCGTGGCCGGCTCGAGCGCCTCGGCCTCGGGGGCGGCGCGGAACCGGTGCAGGGAATCGAGCATGGAAGCCGAGGCTCGTTTCAGCGGCGACTCGGCCGGCTCCAGTAATTCGACTAGCGGGGTGCTGGTGATTCTCATCGTGAGACGAAGGTTGCCCGGCCGCGCCCGGAGGCAAAGCGAAAGGCCGGTTTGACCCCCGGTGCGGCGCTTTTTTACGGCATTTTTCCGAGCCGCCGCGCCGGGGCGCACTCCCCGCTTGTGTCAGGGCGGGAAATCCCCCTTTTGAAGCGGATGCCCGCCCCGTCCGCCTCTCCCGCACCCCTGGCGCCGCTGGCGGGTTCCCCGGCGCCGGAGGTGGTGCTGGACCGCTTCCTGGCGGTGATGAAGCAGCGCGGCCTCGAGCTCTACCCCGAGCAGGAGGAGGCGATGCTGGAGCTGTTCGCCGGCCGCAACGTCATCCTCAGCACCCCCACCGGCTCCGGCAAGTCGCTGGTCGCGGCGGCGTTTCATTTCAAGGCGCTGTGCGCGGGCGAGCGCTCGGTCTACACCTGCCCGATCAAGGCGCTGGTCAACGAGAAGTTCCTCGCGCTCTGCCGCGACTTCGGCCCCGAAAACGTCGGCATGATGACGGGCGACGCCAGCGTGAACCCGCGCGCGCCGGTGCTGTGCTGCACGGCCGAGATCCTCGCCAACCTGGCCCTGGCCGGCGGCGAGCGCAGCGACCTCCGCGCGGTGGTCATGGACGAGTTCCACTACTACGCGGACGCCGACCGCGGCGTCGCCTGGCAGGTGCCGCTGCTCACGCTGCCCGGCGCCCGCTTCCTGCTCATGTCGGCGACCCTCGGGGCCACCGGCTTCCTCGAGCGCGAGCTGCAGCGGCTGACCGGCGTGCCGGGGGTGACGGTGCGGAGCGACCGCCGCCCGGTGCCGCTGGCGTTTGAGTACTCGGAGACGCCGCTCACCGAGAAGGTCGAGGCCCTGCTGCGCGAGCAGCGGGCGCCGGTGTACCTGGTCTATTTCACGCAGCGCAGCGCGGCCGAGGCGGCGCAGGCCCTGATGAGCCTGCCGGTCTGCACCAAGGAGGAAAAGGCGCTCCTGGCCGAGGCCCTCGTGGGGGTCCGGTTCAACAGCCCCTATGGCCGCGAGGTGAAGCGCTGGCTGCGGCACGGGATCGGCGTGCACCACGCCGGCCTGCTCCCGAAATACCGCATCCTGGTCGAGCAGCTGGCCCAGCAGGGCCGGCTGAAGCTCATCTGCGGCACCGACACCCTCGGCGTCGGCATCAACGTCCCGATCCGCACCGTGCTCTTCACCCAGCTCTGGAAATACGACGGCACCAAGAGCGCCATCCTGGCCGTGCGCGACTTCCGGCAGATCGCCGGGCGGGCCGGGCGCAAGGGCTTTGACGACCAGGGCTACGTGGTGGTGCAGGCGCCGGCGCACGTGATCGAAAACCGGCGCGCCGAGGCCAAGGCCGCGGCGGACCCGGCCAAGCGGAAGCGGCTGGTCAAGCAGAGCGCCCCGGAAGGCGCGGTCGGGTGGGATGCCAAGACGCTGGAGCGGCTGCTGACCGCGCCGCCGGAGCCGCTGGTCTCGCGGTTCCGCGTGACCCACGGCATGCTGCTGCTCCTGCTCGGGCGCGACGCGGACGGCTGCCGGGCCCTGCGCCGCCTGATCGCCGACTCGCACGAGCCGCCGGTGCGGCAGCGGGCCCTGCGCCGCCGGGCCTGGCAGCTGTTCCGCTCGCTGCTGGAGCGCCGGATCGTGGACTGGATCCCCCCGGCGCCCTCGGGGCGCAAGCTGCGCGTGAACGTCGAGCTGCAGGCCGACTTCTCCCTGCACCAGGCCCTCTCGCTCTACCTGCTCGACACGCTGCCGCTGCTCGACCGCGCGTCGCCCGACTACCCGTTCGACGTGCTGACGCTGTGCGAGGCGATCGTCGAGGACCCCGAGGCGATCCTGCGCCGGCAGGTGGACCGGCTGAAGACCGAGAAGATGGCCGAGCTCCGCGCCGCCGGCGTGGAGTACAACGAGCGGATCCAGCGGCTGGAGGAGGTGGAGCACCCGAAGCCGCGGCGGGAGTTTTTGTACGACACCTTCAACGCCTTCGCCGCGGCCCACCCGTGGCTCGAGGGCGAGAACGTGCGCCCGAAGTCCATCGCCCGCGAAATGTACGAGGGCTACCGGTCGTTCGCGGACTACGTGAAGGACTACGGGCTCCAGCGCTCGGAGGGCCTGCTGCTCCGGCACCTGTCGCAGACCTGGAAGGTGCTGGCGCAGACCGTGCCGGACTCCGCCAAGACCGAGGACGTGGTCGAGCTGGAGGTCTACTTCCGGGAGCTCATCCGCGGGATCGACTCCAGCCTGCTCGAGGAATGGGAGCGGCTGCGCCATCCGGAGCTCGCCCCGGCGGACGAGGCGGCCCCGCCGGCGCGGCCGGCCAACTTTGACCTGACGCGCGACCGCGCGGCCTTCCGGCGGCTCGTGCGCGTGGGGCTGCTGGGTTTCCTGCAGGACGCGGGCGCCGGCGACTGGGAGGCCGCGGCGGCGCGGGTGCGGCCCGCCGGGGAACCGGCCGGGGAGGGCGAAACGGCCTCACCCGAGGCGCGGCGGATCGAGGCGGCCTTCGCGCCCTATTTTGCGGCGCGGGAGCGCCTCCGGCTCGACCCGGAAGGCCGGGCGGCCAAACACACGCATTGGGAGGAGGCCAGCGGGACGGAGTGGCGCCTCGCCCAGACGCTGGCCGACCCGGGCGGGCTCAATGACTGGGCGGCCCAGTTTGTCGTCGCGCTGGACGACTCCCGCGCGGAGCAGCGGGCGGTCCTGCGCTTCGAGGGGCTGCAGACGCTGTAGCGGCTGGGCCGCCTCACTCGCGGAGCCGGGAGTCGACGACCAGCGTCACGGGCCCGTCGTTGACGAGGCTGACGTCCATCCGCGCGCCGAAGCGCCCGGTGGCCACGGGGCGCCCGAGGGCCGTGCCGGCCTGGCGGACAAAGCAGTCGTAGAGGAGGCGCGCGGCCTCCGGCGGCGCGGCCGCGCTGAAGGACGGGCGGGCGCCCTGGCGGGTGCTGGCCAGCAGGGTGAACTGGCTCACGACCAGCATGGTCGGCGCCGGGGCCCCGTCCGACGCGGCCGGGCCCGCCTCCAGCAGGGAGCGGTTCATCTTGCCTGCGGCGTCCTCAAAGAGGCGCAGGGCGGCGAGCTTGCCGGCGAGCCAGCGGGCATCGTCCTCGGTGTCGCCCGCCTGGACGCCGAGCAGGACGAGCAGCCCGGGGCCGATCTCGCCGGTCGTTTCGCCGGCGACCGTCACCCGGGCGGACGAGACGCGTTGGAGGACGGCACGCATGCGCGGGAGCGGGGTAAAGGGGCCGGGCGGCGACAGCCGCGGCGAGGGTGAGCTGGGCTCCGGATCCAGTCGCCGGCGCCGGCGGGGAGGACCCCGGCGCTCAATTCATCGGCACGTGGGGCTCGCTGTCGGCGTCGTAGTTGACCCCGGCGAGGCCGAAGCCGAAGAGCTTCAGGAACTCGCTGCGATAGCCGGCGATGTCGGTCATGGCCTCGAGGTTTTCCGTCGTGACCGCGGGCCAGATCGCGCAGACGGCGTCCTGGATCTCCGGGATCATCTCCCAGTCGTCGACCCGCACGCGGCCGGCCTCGTCGCACTGGGGCTGGCCGCCGTGATAGAGCTGGGTGGCGAAGAGCCGCTGGATCTGCTCGATGCAGCCCTCGTGCGTGCCGCGGGCCTTCATCAGCTTGTAGAGGATGGCGATGTAGAGGGGCACGACCGGGATGGCTGAGCTCGACTGGGTGACGAGCGCCTTGTTGACGGAGATGAGCGCGCGCCCGTTGCCGTTGGCCTTGAGCCGGGCGTCGATCTGCCGCGCGGCGCGCTCCAGGTCGAGCTTGGCCATGCCGATCGAGCCGTTCTTGTAAATGTCCCAGGTCACCTCGGGCCCGATGTAGGTGTAGGCCACGGACTGCGCGCCGGGGGCGAGCAGGTGGGCGTCGGCCAGCGCCTGGATCCAGAGCTCCCAGTCCTGGCCCCCCATGACGGTGATGGTGTCGCTGATCTCGGTCTCGGTGGCGGGCTCGATGGTGACCTCGCTGACGATGCCCTTGTCGGTGTCGACGGTCTTGTTGGTGTAGGGGGCGCCGATGGGCTTGAGCACGGACTTGTGGATGACGCCGGTCTGGGGATGGGGGCGGCGCGGGGAGGCGAGGGAGTAGACCACGAGGTCGATCTGGCCGAGGTCGGCCTTGATCGCGGCGAGGACCTGCTGCTTGATCTCGGTGGAGAAGGCGTCGCCCATGAAGTTCCGGGCGTAGAGGCCGGCCGCGCGGGCGGCCTGGGTGAAGGCGATGGAGTTGTACCAGCCCGGGGTGGCGGGCCGACCCTCCTCCGAGGGACGCTCAAAGAAGACGCCCATGGTCGCGGCCCCGCTGCCGAAGGCGGCGGTGATCCGGGAGGCGAGACCATAACCCATGGAGGAGCCGACCACCAGGACCCGCTTGGGCCCGCCGGTGATGGGGCCCTTGGACTTGACGTAATTGATCCATTCCTGGACATGCGCGGCGCAACCGTCGGGGTGGGCGGTGACGCAGATGAAGCCACGAATTTTGGGTGTGATGATCATGCGCTGGCGAGGTTTCCCGGGGAAGGTGGCCGGGGCAAGTTTCAAGTGCGGGCCCGGGCGCCCGGCCGGGAGCCCGTTCGGCGCCGGCGGGCGGGGTCCCGCGGGCTCAGAGCACGGCCAGGCCGATCAGGCCGAGGACGATGGTCGCGGCCAGCACGGCCAGGATGCGGCGCTCGAGGGCGGTGACCCGGAGGGGCATGGCGTCAAAGCCCGAGCGGCTGGAGCCGGGCGAAGAGCGCGACGAGGAACGGCTCGTCGCGGATGGCCGCCCAGTCCAGGTTGCTGGAGACGCGGACAAAGAGCTGGTCGCCGTCGCGGCGGAAACCGTAGCGCCAGGCCAGCCGGAGCAGCTCCGCCGGCGAGTTGGGGTCCTGGTGGGAGAGGGGCCGGCCTGCGTAGAGGTGCCAGTACCAGACGTTCTGCGCCTCCGGTCCGCTGCGGAAGGCCCGCGCCTCGGCCGCCGCCAGCGTGCGGTTCGCCAGGGCCAGGCGCACGCGCGGGACGCTCACCGGCCGCGGCTCCCAGCCCGCGCCGGGCCAGCAGGCGTCGGGCGTGTGCGAGGCGACCAGGCTGACGGACGCCTGGCCCGGCCGCCAGTAGGCCAGGTACAGCGTGACGCGCTCCGGGCCGTGGTCGGTGGGGCGGAGGTAGGTGCGCTGGGCGAGATGCTCGGTCTGGAGGGTGGAGCGGAAACCCGCGAGATCGTCGCCGGGCTCGACCTGCCAGCCCGCGGCGGCGGCGGGCAGGAAGGCCGCGAGGTCCGGGACGGGGGCGTCGGGCCGGCTGGCGGGGCGGGTGCGGGC
>CAIKTR010000156.1 GCA_903830425.1 uncultured Opitutia bacterium | reverse complement strand
GGCCGGCGAGGTCCTGGTCGAATACACCCGGCGCAACACCGCGACCGGCATCGTCGTCATCACGGCCAACAACACGGTGGCGGCGCGCATCCGCTGCTACGCCGCCGGGGCCGACCTGTTTCTGGGCAAGCCGATCGACCCGGACGAATTGCTCGCGGCCATCGGCAGCGTGACCACCCGGGCGCCGCGCCAGAACGAGACTCCCGGCGCGCCGACGCAGTGGCGGTTGTGCCGCCAGGCGCGCTATCTGACCGCGCCGAACGGCAAGACGCTGTCGCTCACCGCGGCGGAGGCGGCCTTTGTGGAAGCGCTGATGCGGACGGCGGCCGCCGTCTCGCGGGAGGCCTTGCAGGAGCAGCTGTACGACGAGGCCAGCCCGAGCAATCTGCACGCGCTGGAGGCGCTGGTTTACCGCCTGCGGCGCAAGCTCGCGGCCTCGATCGGGCAGCGCGACCCGATCCTGACCCATTACGGCAAGGGCTATGCCTTCGCCGGCACCACGCAGGTGGATGACTGATCGGCCAGGCCGCCGCGCGACCCGGCCTTGGCCCGGTCGGCGTTTGCGGGGTGGGGAAGGGTGTGCCGTGGACACCTGCTGCACGAGGTCGCCTGCCGCGTGGACGCTTGGCCGCCAGCGACTCCCCGGCTCGCACCCAGATGATCGCAACTCGGGCGTCCCGGTCGGCGGCGGCAATATCTGGCCGCCATAAGACGCTATATCATTCTTAAAACGTGACTTATAAAGTTTTAGCAACGACCTGATCCAAATCCCGATTCGCGGTCAGCGTGCCTTGTCTGGACGCTCCGCTGGGAGCGGCGGCTGCACCTCAGTTCCCGCGTCCGCGGCCGGTTGGGGCAACGAAGCCCGTCGGGTGCGAAGGGACGGAAAATTGGTCGGGGCGACAGGATTCGAACCTGCGACCTCCTGGTCCCAAACCAGGCGCTCTACCAGGCTAAGCTACACCCCGTTGCCGTGAGGGTCGAAAGGGATGCGGGTTGGCGCAGGGTGTCAATGCTATCCCGGCCCGGGCTGCCGCCTCACACAACCGAATGGGAGGGGCACAAGTTAGCTACGGGCGTCCCGGACGATTGTTAGTAATCTCTGCTTGCCTCGCCCGGCCATTCCTCTAGTTCTCCGCGTCTAACCTTTTACCTATGGATACTATTTCACGCGAAAATAACAGCATGCTTCCGGTCGGTGGAGTCATCGTCGGCGTGCTCGCCCTGATTGTCGGGGGCTACGGAGCCATCAAGGCCTCCAGCCTCCAAAAAATCGTCGCGACGCACCAGGAAAAGGTCGACAAGGTCGACGGCATCGAGTCCCAACTCGGCTCCGTGTCCGCCGCGTCGGACAAGGCCACGAAGGACATCGGTTCGCTTTCGCGCACGACGCAGGAGGCCTTCAACACGGTCGCCGCGGATCTCGCCAACATCCACGCCTCGATCGTCAAGATCGAGGAGGCGCAGAAGAAGCCCGCCGCCGCCGGCAAGGGCCCGCGCGGTGAGGTCGTCGCCGGTCCCGGCGAATACGTTGTCAAGGCGGGCGACTCGTTCGCCAAGATCGGCCGCGCCCATGGCGGCTTCAGCCCTTCGGAGGTTGCCTCCGTCAATCCCGGGGTTGACTCGAGCAAGCTGAAGGTCGGCCAGAAGATCAAGCTGCCGGCGAAGAAGTAATCCTGCCTCGCTTCCCTCTCTTGGCCTCCTCGCCCTCGCGGCCGGGAGGCTTTTTTTTGCCCCATGCCTTCGCCCAAGACCGGTCCCGCCCGCTGGGAAAAACTCTCGCACACGACCCTCGCGCAGACCCGGGTGTTTGACCTCCACTCCACCCGCTACCGCCATCCCGTCCGGAAAACCGAGCGCGACTTCATCGTGGCCCACCCGCCCGACTGGGTGAACGTCGTGGCGCTCACCCCCGACCACCGGATCGTGCTGGTGCGCCAGTTTCGTTTCGGCATCAACGCCTTTTCCCTCGAAATCCCCGGCGGGGTGATGCACCCCGGCGAGGACCCGGTGGCCGCCGGCCGGCGCGAGCTGCGCGAGGAGACCGGCTTTGCCGGCGCGCCCGCCCGGCTGCTGGGCGGCGTGCATCCGAACCCGGCCATCCAGAGCAACCGCTGCCATTTTGTGCTGGTGGAGCAGGCCGTGGTCACGGCGGCGATGGAGTGGGATGCGGACGAGGAGATCGAGGTCCTGACGCGGCCGGTGGCGGAGGTGCTGGCGCTGGCCCACGACGGGGCCATCACCCACGGGCTGGTGCTCGACGCGCTGCTGTTCTTCGAGCGCCACTGGCGGACGCTGTCGCCCGGGCCGGCCGCCCCCTGAGCGGCCGCGCGCGGCCCCCGGCATTTGACTTCACCGGGTCGCCCGCTTACCTGCACGCTCTTCCCGCCGCCCATGTCCGAGCCCCTGTTTGCCAACGCCCGCGAAACCCTGGGTCCCCCGTCCGGGGACCGGGTGCCGGCGTTGCTCGAAGGGGAGATCCGGAAGATCTATGCGCGCAGCCCGCTGTACGCCCAGCGGTTCCCGCTCCATCCGGATATCCTGCGCTGGTCGTGCTACCAGGAGATCCCGGCGCTCTCCAAGCAGGAGATCATCGCGCGCGGGCACCAGGCGTTTTTCGCCGACTATGCCGAGGTGGACCGCGGGCTGCTGACCAAGCGCTTCGAGTACGAAAGCACGGGCGGCACGACCCAGTCGCCGATGACGGTGATCATGGAGGAAGGCTGGTGGGACCGGCAGACGGAGCGGGCCTACCGGGCCTCGCCCATC
>CAIKTR010000155.1 GCA_903830425.1 uncultured Opitutia bacterium | reverse complement strand
GCCGCCAGGTTTAGCGAGCGCGGTTGCCGGCACTGCAGCTGGAGACTGGCGGCGAGCCCCAGCAATTGCTGAGGGACGAGCTGGAGTTTGCCCCAGAGGCTGAGCCCGAAGCGGTTGCGTGCGGGAAAGGCCGCCTGGTCGCACGGGGTGAGGGCGACGGTGGCGCCGAGTGCACGCGCGTAGTGCACCAGCAGATCGTCCAGCACCGCAAAGTGTCCGGCCCCATCATGCACGGCATGATGCGCGTGGAGAAAAAGATCGGTGTGTCCATTGGCCTCGTGGAGAAACAGCTGAATGCCCGGAGTGACGGTGAGATCGGTCGCCGTCCACTCCGGCCAACCCGAGGGGAGCAAAGTTTCGGGCCAGCGCACGACCGGAGGATGCGCCGGCGCCGGCTGCCACACCAGTCGCCCGCGCCAGTTCCGCCCGACGACGCAGCGGAGCAACGGGTGGCGGATGGTGACGAGCTCCCACGCGCGCTGCAGGGCCGCGCGCTGGAAGGTGCCGGTAAAGCGTGAACGCGTCAGAATCCAGCAGGGGTAACCGGGCCGATCCTCGTGGAAGAGGTAACGTTCGAACAGCGTCAGAGGGAGGGGGGGCATGGGGCCAAGATCGGATGGGAAACTGCTCGCGAAAACTGTTGGTGCTGGCGACGCTAGTTCAAGAGTTAACCCGTCCCATGCTCCGCTCGGCCGGCTCGGTCCGCGCCGGCGGGAATCTGCAACGCCCGACCTCCCCACCATGCTGGCCTCCCTGTTCGACGATATCAAATATCTCCTCCGAGCGCGAAACAACGTCGTGGCGATGTGGCCCAAATCGTATTACCGGAAAGAGCTTATCACGGTGCGCTTGCCCACGCGCTTGATGTTCATCGTGAACAACCCGGCCGGCGTGCAGCACGTGATGGTGTCCAACGAGCAGAATTACCGGAAAAGCCCGCTCAATTCGCAGACCCTGAAACCGCTGCTCGGCAACGGACTCTTCGTGAGCAATGGGGAGCTGTGGGCGCGGCAGCGCAAAGTTACGGCGCCGTCCACCCACGGGAGCCGCCTGCCCGAATACGCGAAGACGATCATTGCCTGCGGCCAGGGCATGATCGCGGACTGGCGCGCGCTCCCGCCGGGCCACGTCGTCGAGGTGACGGAACCGTTCACCCTCGTGACGGCGGAGATCATCTCGCAGCTGATGTTCGGGTTTCCGCTCCAAGAGCGCGGGCAGGTGCTGTACCATGCGTTCAAGGAGTACTCGGCGTCGCACGGACGCGTGCACCTCTTCGAGTTTCTCGGCCTGCCGTCGTGGCTCCCGCGACCGGGCGGTTGGCGCGGTCGGCGGGCGGTGCGGCGTTTCGATCGCGTGCTCCTCGACATCTTGAAAGCCGGGCAGGCGCGCGACCCGCAGTCCCCGCCGACCCTGCTGGATATGCTGATCAATTACCGCGACCCGCAGGGCCAGCCGATGGCGCCCGATCTGATGCGCGACGAGATGGCCTCGATCTTTCTGGCCGGCCACGAAACCACGGCCCTGACGCTGGGCTGGGCGTTTTTCCTGCTCAGCCAGCACCCCGAGGTGGAGCAGCGGGTGCACGAGGAGATCGATCGCGTGCTCGGCGATCGCGCGGTTGGATTTGAGGACGTGCCGCAGCTCACCTACGCTCGCGCGGTCATTGACGAGACGCTGCGACTCTATCCGCCGGTGCACATCTTCTCCCGCGAGGCGATTGGCGACGACGTCATTTCCGGGCAACGGGTGCCGGCGGGCTCCTACATCACGATTGCGTCGTGGCTCCTGCACCGGCACGAGAAGTACTGGGAGGAGCCGAAGGCCTTCCGCCCCGAGCGCTTCCTGCCGCCGCAGGCGCAGAAACTGCAGCATTTTGCCTACATTCCTTTCGGTACCGGCTCGCGCGTCTGCATGGGCAAGCACCTCGGGTTGCTCGAGGTGACGCTGCTTTTTGCGCTCGTGGCGCAGTCCTTCCGTCTGCGTGTGCCCGAGGGCGTCGTGATCGAACCGCTGGGCCGCATGACGTTGCGTCCCTCACCGGCGATGCCGCTGCGCCTCGAGCGCCGCCGCTGAACGACCGGCGTCGGATTAGCCGGCGTGCCCACCCGGGCCGGCCCGGGGTCGCGGCCCGGGGCCGGACGACCCGGCTCACCGCATCCGGGCGAAGGTCTTCTGCAGCAGGTCGAGGTCGCTGGCGTGCTTGGTCTTCTCGCGCGTGTTCGCGATGAGCTTCTGCTCCAGGGCGTTCTTCGTCGGGCGGACCTTGTTCTCGTAGTAAACGCCGAACTTGCCGGGCCAGGGCTCCAGCGCCAGCTGGAAGGCCGCCAGCTCGTCGCTGGGATCGTGCCGGGCGGCATCCTCGGGCGTGCCGTCGTGCTTCTTCAGGTCGATCACCGGGAAGGCCCCGCCCTTGCGGGGGTTGGCCGCGTCAAAGGCGCCCTCGAAGAACTCGACGCACTCGGAGAGGATCTCCACCACCGAGAAGCCGTCGTGCTGGGCGGCCCGGTGCATCATGTCCACCATGTGGTTGACCTGGGAGGCGTGGCTGCGGGCGACAAACGTGGCGCCGCTGTTGATCAGCGTGCGCATCGGGTTGATCGGCTGGTCGTACGCGCCCCACGGGTCGGTCTTCGACTTGAAGCCGAGCGGCGAGGTGGGCGAGGTCTGCTTCTTCGTCAGGCCGTAGACCGAGTTGTCCATGATCACGTAGGTCATCCGCGGGTTCTTGCGTGCGGTGTGGACGAGATGGTTGCCGCCGATGGAGAAGCCGTCGCCATCGCCGCCGAAGACGAACACGTGCAGGTCATCGCGGCCGAGGGTGATGCCGGCGGCGAAGGGCAGGGAGCGGCCATGGATGTAATGGCCGCCGTGGGAGTTGACGAAGTAGGGAAAGCGCGACGAGCAGCCGATGCCGGCGAACGTGACGATTTTCTCCTGCGGGTAGTTCAGCTTCTCGAGCACCTTGTAGAAGGAGGCGAGCACGGCGAAGTCGCCGCACCCGGGGCACCAGGTGGGGTGGTCGGCGGTGAGGGCCTTCTTGGTGAGCGGGGCGCGCGGGGCGCTGAGGGCGGGGGCGGAGGGGGCGGACATGGGACGGAAGAGGATAGGGTGGGCGGAGGGAGGGGGGAGGTCCGGGGCTTAGGCGTGGTCGGGGCCGGCGAGGACGCTCTGCTTGCGGGCGCCGGTCTTGATGGCGGTCAGGCCGAGGTTCTTGGCCACGAGCTCGACGATTTCGCTGACGCGGAAGGTGAGGCCGTCGGTCTTGGTGATGCTCGCGATTGCGGGATTGCAGAAGCGGGCGCGGAGCAGCGTGGTGAGCTGGCCGTAGCCGTAGAGACCCTCGTCGTTGATCTCGATGACGCGGATGTGCTTGTAGCGGGCGAAGATCGTCTCGAGGCCGGGGACCAGCGGGTTGATGTGGCGGATGTGCAGGTGTCCGACCTTGAGGCCGGAGGCCTGGAGCCGGGCCACGGACTCGTGGATGGGGCCGTAGGTGCAGCCCCAGCCGATGAGGAGCACATCGCCCGACGGGTCGCCGAAGACCTCGGGAACGGTGAAGGTGGCGGCCACGGCCTTGATCTTCTCGCGGCGCTTGGCGGTCATCTGCGTGTGCAGCGCGGGGTTGGCGGTGGGGTGCCCCATCTCGTCGTGCTCGAGCCCGGTGACGGTCGGGTATTTGCCCGAGCCCATCACGGCGCCGGGGGGCGCGTGGCGGGTCTGGCCGTCGAGGGGATAGGGCTTGAAGGTCGCGGGGCGCGGGCTGAGGTCGGGCTTGGCCTCGATCATCAGCTTGGGCAGGTCGGGCTCGTCGAAGGCCTCGATGCGGGTGGCCAGCGCCTGGTCGGTGAGGATGATGACGGGCGTGCTGAACTCGCGGGCGAGGCGGGCGGCCTCGATCGCGGTGTAGAAGCAGTCCTCGACCGTCTGCGGCGCGAGCACGACGCGGGGCGCGTCGCCATGGCTGCCGTAGATGGCCTGCATCAGGTCGCTTTGCTCGATGTTGGTGGGCAGGCCGGTGGAGGGGCCGCCGCGCTGGACGTTGACGACGACGAGGGGGATTTCGGCCATGACGGCCCAGCCGAGGGCCTCGGCCTTGAGCGAGAGGCCCGGGCCGGAGCTGCCGGTGATGGCGAGGTTGCCGCCGTAGGAGAATCCGAGGGCGGTGGAGATGGCGGCGATCTCATCCTCGCACTGCACGAAGATGCCGCCGTACTTGGGCAGCTCGGTGCGCAGGGTCTCCATGATGGAGGACCAGGGGGTGATGGGGTAGCCGGCCCCGTGCCGCACGCCGGCGGTGATCAGGCCGTAGGTGATGGCGGTGTTGCCGTCGGTGGTGACCTGCGGCCGGGCGGACGGGTCGGGCGCGGGCTGGTCGAGCCGGTAGAGGCAGTGGTGCAGGTTTTCCGCGGGGTAGGCGTGGCCGGCGTCGAACGCGAGCAGCGCGTTGCGGACGATGTCCTCGTTCTTGCCGCCGAAGCGCTCCTTGATGAGCTGGGTGAGCTTGGGGACGTTGAGGTCGAACATCCGCGCGATCAGGCCCAGCACGTAGATGTTCTTGCCCTTCTCCTTGCCCGAGCCGCCCACGGCCTCGACCGTCGCGCTCGTCATCGGCACGCCGACGGCGGTGATTTCCTTGTCCTCGGGGTTGGGCTGGACGTGGTCCGAGTCGTAGAGCAGGACGCCGCCCGGCCGCAGCGCGGCCCGGTGGCTCTCGTAGCTGTGCTGGTAGAAGGCGACGAGCACGTCGGCGCGGTCGCCGGCGGACAGGATGTCGCCCGTGCCCATGCGCACCTGGAAGATGGAGGGCCCGCCCGAGATGGTGGACGGGATGGTCATGTAGGTCATGACCTCCTGGGCGGAGCGGCCGGCGAGGCGGGCGAGGAAGCCGCCGACGGCCTGGATGCCGTCCTGCGAGTTACCCGCCAGGCGGATGACCACGTCGTTGAGGATGCGCGAGGCGGGCTGGGAGGGCTTGTCGCCGGGCGTTTCGGAAGAATTGAGGCTGACCATAGTGGGAGGGAAGACCATGCCATCCCGCCGGCACGCGTCAATCCGGCTAAGGAGGAAAAAAAACGGCTGAAATCGGGGAAAATACGCCGGCGGCGGCCGCCCCAAACGGGGGGCCGCGGCCCGGCCCTACCCCCGTCCGGCTCAGGCCTCGTACCCGGCGCGGAGCTCGGCGTCCGTCCGGCGCAGGCGGAGGGCCAGCGCGCGGGCCAGGCGGGCGAAGATCTTGACGCCCACGAGGGGATGGGCCCGGGCGGCCGCGTCGAACCGCGCCCGGGAGATCACGAACAGGTCCACGGCGGTGGTGGCGGTGGCGGTGGCGGAGCGGGTGCCGCGGTCGAGGAAGGCCACCTCGCCGAAAAAGTTTCCGCGCCCGAACGACGCCAGGTTGTGGTAGGTGCCGCCCCCGAGCGGGAGCACGACCCGGACGACGCCCCGGCGGATGAGGAAGAGCTCGTCGGCGGCGCCGCCGCTCTGGAAGATCACGGCGCCGGCCGGGAGGGACCGCGCCTCGGCGCAGGCGGCGAGGGCGTCGAGGGTCTGGTCGGCGGAGAGCTCCCGGCAGAGGTCGAACTCGGCCAGGGGGAGCGGCGGCTCGGCGGCGCTGCGGGCGGGCAGGTGCTCCGCGAGGATGCGGTCCTCCGCCCACTGCAGCGCGTCGTCGAGGGTCTCGAACCGGCGCGCCCGGGCCTGATCGTGCAGCACCCGCATCTGGGCGAGGTATTCCTGCAGGTCGCGCCGGGCGGGCAGGCGGCTGAAGAGCAGGGCGCCGCCGCGCTCGGCGAGCGTGGCCTCGAACTGCTCGAACAGGTGCGCGGCGGTGTAGTCCATCGCCTGCACGCGGCGGAGGTCGAGGATGAGGTGGCGGCAGCGCAGGAGGTCCGGCTCGAGCTCCGTGCGCAGCTGGTCGGTGGTGCCGAAGAACAGGCTGCCCTGCAGCTCGCACACCAGGGTCTGCGCGCCGTGCTGCTCGAGCACGGCCTGCTCGGCCGGCAGCCGGTGCTGGGTGGAGGACATCTGGCGGCCGGTGACCTTGCGCCGGATGACGGTGCCGTGGATCTGCTCGCGGATGAACAGCAGCATCGACAGGCCCACGCCGGCGCCGGCGGCGGCGATCAGGTTGGCGGCGACCGCGACGATGACGACGGTGGCGATCACGGCGAAGTCGAGCACGGTGGCGCGGTGCCGCAGCAGGGGGAGGCAGCCCCAGTCGACCATGCGCACGGCGACGACGAGGAGGATGCCGGCCAGGGCGGCCACCGGCACCCAGGCGATCGCGCGGCCGAGGAGGAGGGCGGCGGCCAGCACGAACCCGCCCGCGAGCATGCCGGAGGCCCGCGTGCGCCCCCCGCTTTCCAGGTTGACCAGGGTGGCGCCCATCGTGCCGGCGCCGGGCAGGCCGCCGAACAGCGCGGACACGAGGTTGCCGGTGCCCTGGCCGAGCAGCGTGCGGTTCGAGTCGTGCCGGCTGCGCGTGAGGCTGTCGACGACCACGCAGGTCTTCAGGGTGTCGATGGAGAGCAGCACCGACAGGGTGAGGGCGGGTACCGCGAGGCTGGGCAGGTCCGCGAGCCGCAGCGTGGCGAGGGCGGGGAAGACGCCGAGCGCCCCCGCCAGCACGCCGCCGCTCCCGCCGCCCACCGGGCCGATCACGAGCGGGTTGTGCGCGAGCTGGAGCAGCTCCGGCCGGAACTGCGCGATCCCGAGGTAGGCGAGCAGGCCGGCGGCCAGCCCGAGGATGGTGGCGGGGACGGCCCGGGTGAGCCGGGGGGCGAGGAGCACGCCGGCGACGGTCACGCCGCCCACGACGACCGCGGGCCACTGCCACTGGCTGGGCGACCCCAGGCCGGCGGCCGGCGCGCCGAGGAACTTCGGCAGCTGGCTGATGAAAATCAGCACGCCGACGGCGCTGAGGTAGCCGGAGACGACCGGGTAGGGGATGTACTTGATGAGCCGGCCGCCGCCGACGAGGCCGTAGGCCAGCTGCAGGGCGCCGGACAGGAGGGCGAGGAGGAGCAGGAGGGCCGTGATGCGCTCGGGGTCCACGGGGCCGCCCGGGGCGGCGAGCAGCCCGCCGGCCAGCGCGGCGAGCACGGCCCCCGCCGGGGCGCAGGGCGCGGAGATCAGCCGGGGCGCCCCGCCCACGGCGGCGGCGACCAGGCCGAGGAGGACGGCGCCGACGATGCCCGCGCGCACCCCATGGCCGGCATAACCGGGGCCGAGCAGGGCGTAGACCGCCACGCCGTAGGCGATCGACGAGGGCAGGGCGACCAGCATGGCCGCGAATCCGCCCCAGACTTCACCGGCGAGACCGCGGGGCGGGGAGGGGAGGGCGTTGCCAGCGGGGTCCGGCATGGCGGTGAAACTGGCGGCCGGCGCGGGCGGAAGCAATCCTGCGCCGCCCGACGGTCCGGAGGATCCGCCCCGGGTGAAGGCTTGCCGTTCCCGCCCCGAGTGTCCGCGGGGTGCCGGCGGGCGAGGGCTTACGCGTGCGGCTGCAGCCCAGCCGGGACCCCGGCCGGGAGGGCGGCGAGACAGCGGGCGGTGATGTCGGCGGGGGAGCCCTCGCCGTCGATCTCGTGGAGCCGGCCGAAGCGCCGGTAGTAGGCGATGAGCGGCTCGGTCTGGCTGTGGAAGGTCAGCAGCCGGGCGCGGACCGTGCCGGGATGGTCGTCGTCGCGCTGGTAGAGCTCGCCATGGCACGCGTCGCAGACCCCGGCTTGGCGGGGCGGCTGGAAGCGCAGGTGGTAAGGGGTCTGGCACTGGCGGCAAACCAGCCGGCCCGACAGGCGGCGCAGGAGGGCCTCGTCGGGCACCCGGATGTAGAGCACGACCGGGTCGGGGCGGCTCAGGCGGAAGGCGATCTCCCGCAGCGCGGTGGCCTGGGTGAGGTTCCGGGGAAAACCGTCGAGCACCACGCCGTGGCCGGTGTCGGGCTGGGCCAGGCGGTCCTCGACCATGGCATCGGTGATGTCGTCCGGCACCAGTTCGCCGCGGTCCATGTAGGTGCGGGCGAGGCGCCCGAGCTCGGTGTGGTCCCGGAGGTTGGCGCGGAACAGGTCGCCGGTGGCGACATGGGGGAGCTGGAGCTCGGCGCACAGGCGCTCGGCCTGCGTGCCCTTGCCCGAGCCGGGGCCGCCGAGCAGGACGAGGTCGAGGCGGGCGGGGTCGGGTTCGGGGTTCGGGGCGCGGAGCTCGGTGGCGATGATCGGGGCGGCCTGTGCCCGGGTGGCGAAGGCGGCGCGGCCCTGTTCCAGCGCGGCGACAAATTCCGCCAGCCGGGCGCCGACCTCGGCGAGGGTGCCCTCGCCGCTGACGATCGCGAGCCGGCCGGTGTCGGCGTAGTACTCGAGCAGCGGGCCGGTCGTGCGGTGGAAGCCGCGGAGCCGGTTGGCCACGAGCGCCGGGGTGTCGTCGGGCCGCGCGCGCAGTTCGCCATGGCAGAGGTCGCAGACCCCGGCGAGTTTCGGCGGGTGCAGGGTGGACTGCCAGGGGGCGTGGCAGCGGCGGCAGAGGAGCCGGCCGGCGAGGCGCCGCCCGATTTCGGCGTCGGGGACCCGCAGGTAGATGACGGCGTCGAACGGCAGCTGGTGGCGCTGCAGGAGCGCGTCGAGGAAGCGGGCCTGGCAGGTGGTGCGGGGAAAGCCGTCGAAGAGGATCCCCTGGGCGGCCGGGTGCTGCTCGCACCACGCCTCGATCATGGCATCCACGACCTCATCGGGCACCAGATCGCCGCGGTCCAGGTAGGAGCGGGCGAGCCGGCCGAGTTCGGAGCCGGACTCCAGGTGTTCGCGGAACAGGTCGCCGGTCGCGACGTGACGGAGGCGGAAGCAGGCGCAGAGCGCGGCGGCATGGGTGCCCTTGCCCGCACCCGAGGGACCGATGAGCGCGAGGTTCATGGCTGGCCGGGGAGCGAAACGCTGGAGTCAGGCCCGGGGAGGCCCGGGGCGGGAGCGTCCCGGCGGGACGGTTGGCCAACGGTGCCGGGCGCAACAGCAAGCTGACACCTCCGGAAGGACGGAGGCCAACCGCTGGCGGAGAAACCGTACCCGGGAATATTCGTTGGCGGAGGGAGCGTACGCCGATCCGGGGCGCGCCGCATCGCATCTCTTGTCAAGAGTGGCGCGGCAATTGCGTCCGCTTCCGGCCCCCCGGCCGGCTACCGCCCACCGTGGGACCCGGCCCGCGGCGCCCTCAGCACACGCGCCCGCGTTTGCCGGCGAGGGTGTTGGCGATCGGGTTTTCCCCGATCCAGCGCTCGTCGACCGGCTGGCTGGCCCGCTGATACCGCGTGTCGGACGACAGGCGGAAGCAGTCCGTCTGGTTGTCGAGGCTGGCGTGCACCAGCGTCATGCCGAACGTCAGGAAATCGCCCGCCTTCCATTCCGGCGCGGTGAGCCAGCGGCCGCCGAGCTTGGCGCGGAGGGCCACGGGATTCTTGGTGAGAAAGCCGGGGTGGCTCCAGCCGCCGTTCACCTTGACCTGGTCAACCTGCTTGGGGCGGTTCTCGCAGTAGGCGTCCACGTCCACCTCGAGATAGTTTCGCAGCCGGTCGGACTGCCGGTGGGAGCCTTCCAGCAGCATGACGCCGCCCAGCTCGAGCGGGATGTCGCCATACGGAATCCAGCAGGTGAGCAGCTGGTGGGTGCCGCGGCCCATGTAGACCAGGTCGCAGTGGGGCGGGGTGCCCAGGCCGTGGCTCACGGCGCGAAACCAAGTGTGGTCGAAGTGGCGCACGGGCTCGCCGAAAAGATTTCGGTAGAAGCCCAGCAGCTCCGGGCCGTACACCACCCGCTCGACGGCGGGATTGTGGCGGGCGAGGTCGCCCCGATAGGTAAATTTCCGGTCCGGGTGGCTGCGCGCCTCGAGGGTCGGCGCCGCGGGGTCGAGCGAGCCCTCGGCGGCGAGCCGGTCGGTGATGGCGGCGCGCGCGGCCAAGATCAGCGCCGGGTCGAAGAAGCCGGGGAGGTAGAGGTAGCCGTCCGCGGTGAGGCGGCGGGCCAGCTCGGCGGGCTGGTCGAGCGCGTCGGCGGAGCTGTGGATAAAACCAAAGGCCTCGGGTGAGCGGTCGAGCTCGTGGCCGGACGAAAGCAGGGGCTGGGTGGCAATCATGGGGTGGGAAAGCGGCGGCGAAGCTGGCGGGGGCGGGGCGGGGAGGCGAGCAAGATTGCAGCGGGTCCCGCCCTCCGGCTGCAAAGCGTTTGACGCCCCTCGGAGCCCTGTCCAGACCACTCCCGCAATGCTCATGGCACCCCCTCCCAGCCGGCCGGACCCCGCAGGATCTTCCCGCTGGCAGCCGTTTTCCCGGCCATGAGCGACGCGGGCGAAACCGACGACGTCCGCACCTTTCAGCTGCTGCGGCAGGTGAAGACCGCCGCGCTGTCGGCCAAGCAGCTGACGCAGCTCCACCTCGCCGAGTCCGACGCCTCGAGCCGGCAGGCGGCCATCCTGGTGGCCGACGACTCCGAGGCGGTGCGCGAGCTCATCGTGCTCATGCTCCGCTCGCTGGGGTACGCGAACGTGGCGCAGGCGGTGGACGGGCAGGATGCGCTCGAGCGGATGCAGCGGGAGGAGTTCGACCTGCTGCTGGTGGACATTGAGATGCCGCGGCTGGACGGTTACGGCGTGCTGGCGGCGCTGAAGCGCGATCCGGTGCGGCGCCATGTGCCGGTCATCGTCGCCTCCGGGGTCGGCGAGCTGGAGGCCGTGGTGCGGTGCATCGAGCTGGGCGCCGAGGATTTCCTGCCGAAGCCGGTGAACGCCGTGATCCTGCGCGCCCGCATCGCCGCCTCCCTGGAGCGGAAGCGGCTGCGGGACCTGGACCAGCTGCGGCTGATCGAGCTGGACCAGGAAAAGCAGCTGCTGGCGGTGGAGCAGGAGAAGTCCGAGCGGCTGCTCCTGAACATCCTGCCGGCCCCGATTGCCAGCCGGCTGAAGCAGGGGGAGCGCACCATTGCCGAGCGGCATGCGGACGTCTCCGTGCTGTTTGCCGACCTGGTGGGGTTCACCGCGCTGGTGAAGCACAGCGACCCGGTGGAGCTGGTCGGGCTGCTCAACGACCTCTTCACGCGCTTTGACCGGCTGGCGGGCCGGCTGGGGCTGGAGAAGATCAAGACGATCGGCGACTGTTACCTCGTGGTGGGGGGCCTGACGGAGCCGCGCCCGGACCATCCGGTGGCCGTGGCCGAGATGGGGCTGGAGATGCTGGAGGCGCTGGCCGACTTCAACCGCGAGCGCGGCACACAACTGCAGCTGCGGCTGGGCCTGCACACCGGCCCGGTGGTCGCCGGGGTCATCGGCCACCAGAAGTTCGCCTACGACCTGTGGGGCGCGACCGTGAATCTGGCGAGCCGGCTGCAGACCTCAGGCCTGCCGAACCGCGTCCATCTGTCGGCTGACACGGGCGAGCGCCTGCGTCACCGCTTCCGGCTGGTCGAGCGGGGAGCCATCGCCTGCAAGGGCTTGGGCCGGGTCCGCACCTGCCTGATCGCCGGCCGGGTCCCGGCACCGACCAGTCCGGCCGCCTGAGGCCCGGTCGCCAGATTCCGCGGAATACCCCGGTAATACCGGGTAAACAGGGCCGGCAACTGCCACGTTTTAAGATGAACCCAGCGACAGATTTCCCTTGCACTTAACACACGGTAATACCAGGCAATACAACGGTAAAACCATGTAACAATGAACAAACTATCGCTGCTCTTTCATTCCGGGGTCCGTGCCGACGTGCTGCGCCTGCTTTTCGGGGTGCGCAGCGAGCGGATGTACCGGGCGGAAATCATCGGGCGGACCCAGTTTGCCCCGGCCTCGGTGGAGGAGGAGCTCCACAAGCTGGTGGAGCTTGATCTGCTGAACCACTCGAAGGACGGCAACCGGCGGTATTACACGGCGAACGTCGCACATCCGCTGTTTCCCGAGTTGCAGGGCATCGTGCTCAAGAGCCTGGGCCTGCCGGTGGTGCGTCGCCCGGTGCGGGAGGCGGCGGCCCGGGCGCCACGCCGCCGGGCGGAAGCGCCGGCCAGAAACCCGGTGCCGCCGTCTGCCGTGGCGGCGGTCGCCGACTTGGGGGTGCCGTTTGACGGCGGGGTCACCCCCGAGACCATCATGCACCTGAGGTAGGGCTGCCGGCCGGGTGTGTGGCGGCCGGGTGTGTGCCGGGCGCGGCGGATCGGGCGCGGGCCGCGCGAGGCCCTGCTCCCTACAGCAGTTCGTCGAGGTCGGACTCGCCGTATTTGACGAGGGCGCGGGCGAGGGGGCAGACGCCGGGGTCGACCGGGTGGCCCTGCCGGTACCGGACGAGCAGCTGCTGGGAGCGCGCGGCCAGCATGCGGCGGATCTCGCGGCGGGCGTCCTTCTCCTGGGGGATCACCATGCGATCGTAGCCGGTGGTCTGGTGGCGCAGCCACGCGATGGTGGCGGCCTCGGCGCGCTCCTCGAGGGGGATGCGCTGGGTGCGCGCGACGGTGCCGCTGCCGACGGGCGTGGCATGGGCGGTGATCAGGCCGGCCAGCAGGTCGCCCTCGCGGCGGTAGCGCTTGTGGAACGACAGGAAGCGGTGCACGGCCTGGCGGAAGTCGCCGGCGTAGATCTCCTGCGCGACGGCCCGGCGCTGCCGGCCGGCGGCAATTTTGCGGTGATACGACGGATCCGCGCGCTCGGCGACCAACTCCGCGCGCAGGGCCTCGATCCGGTCGGCGGGCGCCCAGATGCCCCGCGAGAAGCGCTTGCGGCCCCGGGGCTCGATCACGCTCCAGGAGGGCCCGTCCGCCTTGATCCGCCGGCTGAGCGCGGGATCACCCGGCGGGAGGAGCGCCCAGTGTTCCGGCACCGCCTCCACCTTGCCCCAGGGGTTGACCACGTGGCGGGGCAGGGGACAGGGACGAACTTCGAGGGATTCGAAAAGCACAGGGCAAAAGACAAACCCCGGGCGCGAAGTTCAAGTCCGGAAACCCGGCGCCCCGGCCCGGGGGCGACCGAGGTTGCCGGAGGGCCGAGACGGCGGCGGCTCAGGACTTGGCGGCCGGGACCGGGAGTTTGAACTCCCGGAGGATGGCGTCGATCTTGCCGGAAAGGTCCGCGCTCGGATCGTGCGGGTTCAGGCCGGCGTGGCGGACCGTCCCGTCGGGCGCGATGATGGCGATGTAGGGGATGCCTTGCACGCCATAGTCGGGATTGAAGACGTCCTCCTCGCTGAACGCGACGTCCCAGGTCATGTCCTTCGCCTTCATGAAGTCGGTCATCAGCGCCATTTCCCGCGCCGGGTCGCCCTTGGTGTCGATTTTCGACGCGTCCAGGTTGGCGACGAAGCCCTGGAGGCTGGTCACGCCGACGATGGCGACGGGCGACCCCCGGTAGTGGGCGACCTCCTCCCGGACCTTGGGGAACGACGCGATGCAGGGGCCGCACCAGGTGGCCCAGAAGTCGAGGACGACGACCTGGCCCTTGAGGGCGGAGAGGGTCTTGAGGCCGGCCTTCGACGACCACTTGAAGTGCAGTTCCGGGGCGGATTTTCCGGTGAGGCGGGCGAGCGTGGCCTTGGCCTGAGTCTGGCGCTCGAGGCTCGCGAGCACCCGGTCGATGGCCGCGGCCGGCTGGGTGCCGGGGAAGCCGGTCTTGACGGCGAGGAGGGCCTGCTTGGCGCTGACGGCATCGTCGAGCACCTCGGCGTAGAGGATGCCCTTCATCAGGGCGATCTGGGCAACCTCGTCGGTCTTCTGGTCCTGATACTTGGCCAGCAGGGCATCGAAGGCGGCGAGGTCGTCGGCAAAGTCGGCGGCCTGGGTTTTGCCGGCGCGGACTTTTTCGCCGATTTTTTTGACGAGGGCCTTGAGGTCGGTGGCCGGGGACGGGGCGGCCGCCGGCGGTCCCGCCGGCGGGGTGCCGGGCGAAGCGACGGCATCCTGGGCGGTGGCGCGGGCGAGGAGGGCGAAGCCGAGCGCGAGGCCGGCGAGGAGGGAGCGGAGTTTCATGGGTGGGGGAGTCAGACGCCTGGATCGATGCCGGGTGCCAGGAAAAATCGCGGGCGGAGGGATCAAGGCAAGCCCGGAGCGGCGGCGAGGGGGCCGGCCTAGGGCCGCCCGCGGCTGGCCTTCCAGGGGGACTTGGCCGGAGGCGACCCGTTGGGACCGGGGCGCTCGATCGTCCCGGTGATGGTGTTGCCGTCGAGCTTCCCCGCGTATTTGATGAGCATGGTCTTGCCGCCGGAACCGCGCAGGACGCTGAACGCCACCCTGCCCTGTTGGAGCGTGCCGCCGGCGATGGCGGCGGGACCCTGGCGGCCAGTGACGGTGCCGGTGAGGATTCCGTCCTGTTGGACCAGTTGGGCGGTCATCACCACGGGACCGGTCGGACTGGCGGAGGTCCAATGCCAGTCGCCGGTGAGATCGGAGGCCCGGGCTGCGAGGGCGAGGAGCAAGGCGGCGAGCCACACGGTGGGGAGGAGGCGCGGGGGGATCATGCGGCGGGGAGGATGGCGGGTCGGCTGGGGGTTGGCGATCCGGTTTGGGCGCCGGGAGGGGCGCGAGTGGTCCCCGCGGTTGGCGGCGGGGCAGAAAAAAGGCCCCGGTCTTGCGACCGGGGCCTGGCAACGGAAGGGACGCGGGCGGCCGGCGTCCCGGGTGGAGCGGTTATTTCTTCAGATCCGCGACGGCGGCCTGGGCGGCGGCGAGGCGGGCGACCGGCACGCGGTAAGGCGAGCAGGACACGTAGCTGAGGCCGAGCCGGTGACAGAACTTGACCGAGTCCGGGTCGCCGCCGTGCTCGCCGCAGATGCCGAGCTTGATGTTGGGGCGGGTCTTGCGGCCCTGGGTGATCGCGATCTGCATCAGCTGGCCCACGCCGGTCTGGTCGATCGAGGCGAACGGGTTCTTCTTGAAGATCTCGGACTCCTGATAGGCGCCGAGGAAGGAGCCGGAGTCGTCGCGGGACATGCCGAGGCAGGTCTGCGTGAGGTCGTTGGTGCCGAAGCTGAAGAACTCGGCGGTCTGCGCGATCTCGTCGGCGGTGAGGGCGCCGCGCGGGATCTCGATCATGGTGCCGACGGAGTAGGCGATCTTGGTCTTCTTCTCGGCCATGACGGCGCGGGCGACCGAGTGCACGAGCTCGACCTGGAGGTCGAGCTCCCGCTTGAAGCCGACGAGCGGGATCATGATCTCGGGCTTGGCCTTGAAGCCGGCCCGGTTGGCGTCGGCGGCGGCCTCGAACACGGCGCGCGCCTGCATGGCGGTGATCTCGGGATACTTGATGCCGAGGCGGCAGCCGCGGAAGCCGAGCATCGGGTTGAACTCATGGAGCTCATGGACCCGCTGCTCGATCTTGGCGACGTCGATGCCGAGCTTCTTCGCGAGGTCGGCCTGCGACTCCTTGGTGTTCGGGAGGAACTCGTGGAGCGGCGGGTCGAGGAAGCGGACGGTGGCGGGGTAGCCCTTGAGCGCCTTGAAGATGCCGAAGAAGTCGGCGCGCTGGTAGGGGAGGAGCTTGGCCAGCGCGGCCTCGCGGTCGGCGAGGTTGCCGGCGAGGATCATCTCGCGCATGGCGTCGATGCGGTCGCCCTCGAAGAACATGTGCTCGGTGCGGGTGAGCCCGATGCCGACGGCGCCGAACGCGATCGCCTGCGCGGCCTGCTCGGGGGTGTCGGCGTTGGTGCGGACGGAGAGCTTGGTGGCCTTGGCGCACCACTTCATCAGCTGCACGTAGTCCTGGAACTTCTCCGTGGCCTGGGCGGCCTGGTCGCCGTGGAGCAGGCCGGCGATGATCTCGGACGGGGCGGTCGGGATCTGGCCGGCGTAAACCGCGCCGATCGTGCCGTCGATCGAGAGGAAGTCCCCCTCGTTGAACGTCTGGCCGTCCACCGTCACGGTCTTGAGGTCGTAGTTGACGTGGAGCGCGGCGGCGCCGCAGACGCAGACCTTGCCCATCTGGCGCGCGACGAGCGCGGCGTGGGACGAGACCCCGCCGCGGGCGGTGAGGATGCCCTCGGCGGCGATCATGCCGCGGAGATCCTCGGGGGAGGTCTCGATGCGGACGAGGAGCACCTTCTCGCCCTTTTCGGCGGCGACGACGGCGCGGTCGGCGTTGAAGTAGATCTTGCCGGTGGCGGCGCCGGGGCCGGCGGGGAGGCCGCTGGCGATGACCCGGGCCTTCTTCACCTCGCCGAGGTCGAACACCGGGGCGAGCAGCTGCTCGAGCTGGTCGGCGGGATTGCGGAGGATGGCGGTCTGCCAGGTGATGAGCTTCTCCTTCACCATATCGATGGAGAACTTCAGCGCGGCCATGGCGGTGCGCTTGCCGTTGCGCGTCTGCAGCATGAACAGCTTGCCGTCCTGGATCGTGAACTCGACGTCCTGGACGTCCTTGAAGTGCTTCTCGAGCGTCGCGCGGACGCGGAGCAGCTCGGCGTAGGACTTGGGCATCTGGTCCTTGAGCTTGAGGACGGGCTCGGGGGTGCGGACGCCGGCGACGACGTCCTCGCCCTGGGCGTTGATGAGGAACTCGCCGTAGAATTCGTTGGTGCCGTTGGCGGGGTTGCGGGTGAACGCGACGCCGGAGCCGGAGGTGTCACCGGTGTTGCCGAAGACCATGGCCTGGACGTTGACGGCGGTGCCCCACTCGGTGGGGATGTTGTACTTGCGGCGGTAGACGATGGCGCGGTCGTTCATCCACGAGCCGAAGACGGCGCCGGCGGCGCCGCGCAGCTGGTCCCAGGGATCGTTGGGGAACACGCGGCCGGTGCGGTCCTTCACCAGCGCCTTGAAGCGGACGACGAGCTCCTGCTGGTCGGCGGCGGTGAGCTTCGAGTCCTCGAGGTCCCCGTGGTATTTCTCGTGCTTGTAGGTTTCGATCACGGTCTCGAACGGCTCGTGGTCCTCGCCCTCCTGTTTCTGCACGCCGAGCACGACGTCGCCGTACATCTGGATGAAGCGGCGGTAGCAGTCCCAGGCGAAGCGCTCGTTCTTGGTGGACTGGGCGAGGGCGACGACCGTCTGGTCGTTGAGGCCGAGGTTGAGGATGGTGTCCATCATGCCCGGCATCGAGTCGCGGGCGCCGGAGCGGACGGCGACGAGGAGGGGGGTGCCGGTGGTGGCGCCGAACTTGGTGCCCATGATGCGCTCCATGTTGGCGACGCCGGCCTCCATCTGGCTCTGGAGCTCCTTCGGGTAGGTCTTCTTGTGCGCGTAGAAATAGGTGCAGACCTCGGTGGTGGCGGTGAAGCCGGGGGGCACGGGGAGGCCGATGCGGGTCATCTCGGCGAGATTCGCGCCCTTGCCGCCGAGGAGCGGCTTCATGCCGCCGTGGCCGTCGGCCTTGCCGGCGCCCCAGACGTAGACGTATTTATGCGCCTTGGCGGCGGGTTTCTTGGCGGGGGACTTCGCCTTCGCGGCGATTTTTTTTACTTTGGATTTGGCGGCCATAGATGGGTGATTTTCGAAGTTAAAAACAGGACCACGGCGCAGACGCGCAGAGTGCAACGGGATAGCCCGGGCCGCGGGGCTGTCAATCGCGCAGCCATGCGCCGCCCGGTCATTTTTCTCCGGCCCCGGCCGGCGCTGGGCCGGCCCGGGAGGGGACCGTCGCCTCCGCCCGGGGAGGCCCGGTCAATCCCCGCGGCGCCGGCGACCCCGCCGGGCCTTAATCCCCGGCAGTTTGCCGCCTACTTCTTGGCGGCGCGATGCGCGCGGAACACCACGCGGAACATCTGCAGCGCCAGCCAGAACACGCCGGTCAGGCAGGAGGCCGCCATCGCCCCCCACAGGTTGATCATCCGCGGGTCGGTCGAAGTCACATGGGACTTCAGGATGCTGAAAATGTAGGCGAAAAAGGCGGCGACCAGCACCAGGTCGACGACCAGGCTGGTGGGAGTGACATGCTTTTCTGCGGACGGGGCCATGGCGAAAGGGAGAGCAGGAACTCCCGGCTTGTCCATGGAAAATTATGCCGGGCCGCCCGGGCCGCTTTCCAGCGTCATCGGGATGGCCGCGGTCAGGTTCTCCGGCGCGCCGGCGGTCACGAGCACGTTGTCCTCGAGCCGCACCCCGCCGAGGGGGAGCAGCGGCTCGACGCGCGCCCAGTCGACGCAGTCGCGGTAGCGTTCGCGGCGCACGGGGTCGTTCAGCAGGGCGGGGATGAAGTACAGGCCGGGTTCGACGGTGACGACGTAGCCGGGCGCGAGCGGCAGGTCCAGGCGGAGGGTGGCGAGGCTGGGGCGGGTCGACTTGGGCCGGCCCGGCAGCTGGCCGCTGCCGTCGCGCACGCCGAGGCCGACGAGGTGGCCGAGCCCGTGCGGGAAAAACAGGGTGTGCGCGTCCTGCGCGACGAGCGACTCGGCCGGGCCGCGCATCACGCCGAGGCTGACGAGCCCGGCGGTCAGCTCCACCGCGGCCGCGAGATGGAGGTCGCGCCACTCCGCGCCCGGCACGCAGCGGGCCACGGTGTGGCGCTGGACGGCGAGGACAACCTGGTACAGGTCGCGCTGGAAGGCGGAGGGCCGGCCGACGACGAAGGTGCGCGTGACGTCGCAGACGTAGCGGTCGACCTCGGCGCCGGCGTCGACCAGCACGAAGTCGCCGGCGCGGGCGGCGCGGGGGCCGGGGGCGAAGTGGAGGATGGCGGCGTTGGGGCCGGTGCCGACGATGCTGCCGTAGCCGGGGCGCGTGCCGCCGTGGCGGAGAAAGTCCGCCTCCAGCTCGATCTGCAGCGCGCGCTCGGTCACCCCGGGGTGGAGCCGGGCCGGCAGCCGGGCGTAGCCGGCGGCGGTGGCGGCGGCGGCGCGGCGGAGCAGGCCGAGCTCGGCGGCGTCCTTCGGCCGGCGGGCGTGCTGGATGAGCGGGCGGGCGGCGCGGGTGCGGTCG
>CAIKTR010000154.1 GCA_903830425.1 uncultured Opitutia bacterium | reverse complement strand
CACCCTCTGGGGCGAGTGGTCCAAGAGCGCCCCGCAGCAGATTCTCATCTACACCTCCGAGGGGCTCATCGCCGCCCTCGCCAGCGCCGAGATGAAAAAGCGCCTCAGCGTCCCGCTCCGCCAGGTCATCCAGTTCAGTCCCAAGGCCGAGCCCGAGGCCGTCATCCCCGCCCAGGCCCCCAACCAGGTCACGGCGGAACTGGCCGCCGCCCGCGTCAGCGCCGGCGACACCATCTGGTCCCGCCTCGTCGCCCGCTTCGCCGAGTACGCCGACTGGTTCCACCAGAACCAAATGGCCGACGGCTGCTTCGAGCACCCGGTCAACGACCACTTCCGCTGCTACGAGCCCCTCGTGGCCGGCCTGCTGCTCGACGCCTCCGTGCGCGCCGCGGACCTGGCCTGGGTCGAGCCCATCGCCGCCAAGCAGCTCCGCTTCATGTCCACCAACGCCGGCAAGCTCTACTACGGACTCTACGCAAACGACTTTGCCTCGGGCATGGCGCTGGTCTCGTTCGCCACCGCCGGCGAGATCCTCCGGCGGCGCGACCCCGTCGTCTGGGAGGCCGCGCTGAAGGGCATCTTCGATCGCGGCGAGGAAATCTGGTAGGCGGCACCCGCACTCCGTCGCCCCCCACCGTGAAACTCGATCCCACCGTCGTCGCCCGCGGCCTGCTCAAGCACTGGAATTATTTTTCCCATCACATCATCGCCCAGACGGATGGCATGGCCCACCCGATGCAGGCCTGCTTCGAGGAGGCCTACGTGGTCATGGGCGCGGCCCGCACGACGGACCTCCTGAGCGACGCGCGCATGACCGGCATCTGCCGGCGCTTCAACGCCCGGATGATGCTCTTCCAGGGCGTCCACTGGCCCGACATGTACGACATGGGCTACGGGTACAACCTCGACGCCCAGGGCATGGTCAACTGCTCCTGCGTCGCCGACAACGCCTCCACGGCCAACGGCATGCTCGAGGGCGCCCGCTACTTCCCGCACCTCCCGGAGAACCGGCAGGTGCTGGCCAGCCTGAAGCGCTACCTCGACCACTGCCTCAAAAACTACCTCACCAGCAAGGGCGTGATGGGCGTCGGCATCGTCAACCACAAGATCAACGAGCCCGGCCTCGAGGAATACTGGTGCGCCGACGCGCTCTTCGCCGCCGCCCTCATCCGCTACGCCGACCTCACCGGCGAGGAATCGTACTACGACGCGGCCGTGCCGATGATCGAATACATCAGCACTTGGGACTATAAGAACAACATCCTGGGCGAGTGGAAGAAGAGCGCCCCGCAGCAGATCCTGCTCTATGCCTCCGAGGGGCTCATCGCCGCCCTCGCCAGCCCCGCCATGAAAAAGCGCCTCATGGTCCCGCTGCGCCACGTGATCCAGTTCAGCCACAAGGCCGAGCCCGAGGCCGTCATCCCCGCCCAGGCCCCCAACCAGGTCACGGCCGAGCTGGCCGCCGCCCGCGTCAGCGGCGGCGACACCATCTGGAGCCGCCTCGTCGCCCGCTTCGCCGAGTTCGCCGACTGGCAGCACCAGAACCAGATGGCCGACGGCTCCTTCGAGCACGGGGCCAACGACCATTTCCGCTGCTACGAGCCCGGGCTCGCCTGGCTGCTCCTCGACGCCTCCCGGCACGTCGCGGACCAGGCCTGGCTCGAGTCCATCGCCGCGAAGCAGCTGCGCTTCATGGCGGGGAACGGCGGGAAACTCTACTACGGTCTCTACGCCAATGATTTTGCCTCCGGGCTCGCCTTCCTCTCCTTCGCCACCGCCGGCGAGATCCTCAAGGCCCGCGATCCCGCCGCCTGGGCGGCCGCCGTCCAGGGCGTCCTCGACCGCGGCGACGAGATGTGGTGAACCGCGGCGCGCTTCCCGCGACCGGATCACGGCACGAGCCCTGACCTGACCCCGCCCGCGGCGACGCCCCTTCATCCCCCACTCCGTCACGGCCATGACGAACGCTCCCGAGTCCAAGCAGGCCTGCGCGGCCGCCCTGCGGCAGCTGCGCCAGGGGGCGCGGGCGCCCATGGCCCAATGGCTCCGCTCCCATCTGTTCGAGCACGTGCTGCCCTTCTGGGAGCCGCACGCCCGGGAGGCCGCCGACGGCCTTTCCACCTGCGTCAGCGACACGGGTGCCGTCCTGAGCACCGACAAGTGGCTCTGGAGCCAGTGGCGCGCCGTCTGGGTGTTCAGCCGGATCTACAACCGGCTCGACCCCGACCCGCGCTGGCTGCGCCACGCCACCCAGATCGCCGCGTTCTGCGCGCGCACCGGATGGGACGAGCGCGCCGAGGGCTGGGCCCTGACCGTGTCGCCGTCGGGCGCCATCCTGCGCGGCTGCGAGAGCATCTACGTCGATGCCTTCGCCATTTACGGGCTCACCGAACTCTACCAGGCGACACGCGACCCGGCCATCCGCCAGCTGGCCTGCCGGACCGCCGACGCCGCCCTGCGGAAACTGGCCCGGCCCTACGACTCCCTCCCGCATTTTCCCTACCCCATCCCCGCCGGCGCCAAGCCTCACGGCATCCCCATGCTCTGGTCGCTCACCCTGGCGGAGCTGGGACACGCGCTCGGGGAGCCGCGTTATCTCGACGCCGCGGCCTCGCTCTCCGCGGAAATCTTCCGGGACTTCTACCGGCCCGACCGCGACCTCTGCCTCGAGCTCGTCCAGGCCGACGGCCGCGCCTATCCCGCGCCGCAGGGGACCGCCGTCGTCCCGGGCCATGTGATCGAGGACATGTGGTTCCAGGTGCACACGGCGCAGCTGACGGGTCGCCCGCCGGTCGCGACCGGGGAGATGCTCCGGCTGGTGCTGCGCCACCTGGAGCTCGGCTGGGACCAGGCCCGCGGCGGCGGCCTCCTGCTCGCGGTCGACGCCGACGGCGCCGAGCCCGTGGGCTGGAACTTCGCCGACACCAAGCTGTGGTGGCCGCAGACCGAGGCGCTCTACGCGACGCTGCTGGGCGCGGTGCAGACCGGCCGCCCCGAGTTTCTCGACTGGTATGAGCGCGTCTGGCGCCTCTGCCTGGACCACTACGTCGACTGGGAAAACGGCGAGTGGCGCCAGAAGCTGGACCGCTCCCTGGCCCCGCTGACGGGCGTGATCGCCCTGCCCGTGAAGGACCCCTTCCACCTGCCCCGCAGCCTGATCCTGCAGATTGAACTGCTGGAGGGACTCCCCGCTCCCGCCGGCGCGGCCTGATCCGCCCCGCGCCTCAGCGCTCGGCGTACATCGCCCGCACGTTTTCCAGCGGCGTGCCCTGCACCAGCGCGTTGGAGCAGCCCTGGAAATAGCCCCGGCCCCCGGCCTCCGTCAGCGCCGTGCGCGCCTGCGCCCGGACCTGCGCGGGAGTGCCGCCTGCCAGCAGCGACGAGGACACATTGCCCCAGATGACCAGGTGCGGAAACCGCGCCCGCACCGCCGCCACCGTCATCGTGGCGACGCGGTCCGTCTCGCCGTAGCCCGGGCACCCCGCCTCGGCAAACAGCATGTCCATCAGCGCCCACAGGTTGCCGTCGCTGCGAAAGAAGTAGTGCACGCCCATCCGGTTCAGCTCGGCCAGCGCCTGCACATAGCCCGGCAGGACCAGGGCCCGGAACATCGCCGGCGAATAAAAGGGCCCCTGGTTCCCGGCCAGGTCGCCGCCGCCCAGGATGATCGCCGGGCAGCCCGTCTCCTTCAGCGCCCGGCCCATCGCGATCGCCTGCCCCGCCTGCAGCAGCGTCCGCTGGAGCACCAGGTCCGGCGCCGTCACCAGCAGTTCCAGGTCGTCCGGCTCGAGCCCCACCGCGATGTGCGCGTTCGCCCCGCAGACGAAAAACTCCGCGCCGAACTGCCGCCACAGCGCCACCGTCGGGGCGATCAGCGCCCGCGCCGCCGGCAGCGGGTCGGCCAGCTCGGCCTCCAGCCGGGCCACCTCGCGCCGCAGCCGGACCTCGGGCGGGTCGGCCCGCGGCGACTGGTACATCGGGCTGAAATCCGCCGTCGACGGCTGGTACTGCCAGAGGGTGTGCTCGCCGGCCTCGGGCCCGAAGCGGAAGGTGTATTGATCCAGCCGCGCGTCGGGCCGCACATTCATCCGCCACGGCATGCGCAGCACATCGAGGTCCAGCGCCCGGTGCACCGCCACCACATCCTCCACCAGCCGGGCCTCAAACTCGGCATGCGCCGCCTCGCCGTCCGCCCATGCGGCCACCTCGGCGTAGTGCAGCGAGCCGGTGCCGGTGTGCACCGGCCGGCCGAGGAGCGCGGACGAGACGCCGCAGGAAATCGCCGGCGCATAGAGCGGCGCGCGGTCCGCCGCCTGGCAAGCCAGGGTGGCGAGGCACCGGTTCAGGCGGGCCTGGGGCGGCGGGAGGGGTTGGGCGGCCATGCCGCCACCATGACCCGCCCGCCGGCTGACGCAATGACAGGCTCGCCCTCTCCGGGACGGCCCCTCCCCCGCCGTTTAGGTCTGGTGATCTGGCTCGGAGCGCGAAAGCTCGGGCCAGAGCCATGTCCTGCACCTCACCCATCCTCTCGATCTTCCCCACCCGGGCCCAGGCCGGCACCGCCGCCGGCCGCCACGTCGCCGCGGCCGTCCAGCAAGCGGTCGACCGCCAGGGCCGGTGCCGGATCATCTTCGGCTGCGCCCCCTCGCAGGATGATTTCTTCGTCGCCCTGGTGGCGGAGGCCCAGGCGGCCCCGGCCACCTGGCGGCAGGTCGAGGTGTTTCACATGGACGACTACGTGGGCCTGACGGCCGCGCATCCGCAGAGCTTCCGCCACTACCTCCAGCAGCACTTGCTCTCGGCCGTGCCGGTCGCCGCCTTCCACCCGCTCCAGGGCGAGGCTGCCGATCCCGCCGCCGAGGCCCAGCGCTACGCCGCCCTGCTCGCCGCGGCCCCGATCGACGTCATCTGCCTCGGCATCGGGGAAAACGGACACATCGCCTTCAATGACCCGCCGGTCGCCGATTTCCAGGACCCCGTCCTCGTCAAGGTCGTCGAAATGGACCACGCCTGCCGGCAGCAGCAGGTGAACGACGGCTGCTTCCCGACCATCGCCGACGTGCCGCGCCACGCGCTGACCATCACACTGCCGGTGTTCGCCCAGGCGGGCCTGCTCTCCTGCGTCGTGCCCACCGTGCGCAAGGCCGCCGCGGTCGAGCACACCCTCCTCGGGCCGATCGGACCCGCCTGCCCCGCCACCTTGCTGCGCACCCACCCCCGGGCCTCGCTGTTCCTCGACCGGGACGCCGCCTCGCGGCTGCCCGCCGATTCCGCCGTTTGCCGCGCCGCCCGCGTCCACCCTTGAGCCGGCCGCCGGACTTGGCCCCGTTCTCCCCGGGCCGGGCGGCCACCCCGCCGCGCGCCCGCGGCGCCACCCAACCCACTCCCCGACACTCCGCATGAAAGGCAAGATCCCCGGGCTCCGCTGGTACATCGTCGCCCTGCTCTGCCTGGCCT
>CAIKTR010000153.1 GCA_903830425.1 uncultured Opitutia bacterium | reverse complement strand
CTGGATGGCCGACAGCGGCCGGGTGCTCTACAAGCAGGTGCGGACCGACACGCGCCTGACCGCGGTCCAGGTCAACGGCGCGGCGGCCGGCCTCGACGCCGCGCTCGCGGCGGCGGTGGCGCTGCTCCAGGCCGGCGGGGTTGCGATCGTCGGCTCCGGCCGCAGCACCGTCGAGGAGCAGTTCCTGACCCGGCAGCTGGCCGCCGCCCTCGGCGGCGCGCCGGTCGCGCTGGTCAGCCGGGTGGGGGCGGGCGACGGCCTGCTCGTGTCCGCCGACCGCAACCCGAACGTGCGCGGCGCGCTGCTCACCGGCCTGATTGCGGCGCTGCCCGCGCCGCAGCTGACGGAGCTCGGCGCGGCGATTGACGCGGGCCGCGTCCGGACCGTGCTCGCGGTCGGCGAGGATCTGGCGGCGGCCGGGCTCTCGGCGGCGCAGCTCGCCCGGGTGGCCGTGATCTACCTCGGCACGCACGCGAACGCCACCAGCGCCGCGGCCCGGGTCCTCCTGCCGACGCTCACCGGCTTCGAGAAGTCCGGCACCTTCGTCAACCAGCAGTTCCGCCTCCAGAAGTTCCACGCGGCCGTCCCCGGCCCCGCGGGCACGACCAGCGACCTCGCGGTCCTCGCCCGGCTGGCCACCGCGCTCGGCGCGCCGGAGCCGGCCGAGCTCGACGCCCTCTGGACCCGGCTGGCGGCGGCCGTCCCCGCGCTCGCGGGGGTCGCGTTCGCCCGCCTGCCGGACGCCGGCCAGCTGCTCGACGGCGCGCCGTATGCGGCGCTGCCGTTTGCCGAGGGCCCGTCGCTGCATTTTCAACCCGCGGCCGTCTGACGCCCGGTTACCCTCCCATGGTCGATCTCTGGTTCCAACTCCCCCCGCTCGTGCAGGGCCTGCTCAAGGGCCTGGCGGTCATCGGCGTGATCTTCCCGATCGCGGGCCTGTGCTCGATGGCGGAGCGCAAGGTGGCCGCGTGGGTGCAGGACCGGCCCGGCCCCAACCGGGCGATCGTGCCGTGGGTCGCCTGGGTTCCGCTGCTCGGCCGGTTCCTCCAGCGGCTCGGCCTCTTCCACGTGCTGGCCGACGGCGGCAAGATGCTCTTCAAGGAGGACTCGCTGCCGGGCCACGTGAACAAGTTCTACTTCGTCCTCGCGCCCATCCTCGCGATGATCCCGGCGCTGACCACGGTCACCACCGTGCCCTTCGGCGCCTACCTCGACGGGGCCGGCGCCCTGGTCCCGCTGGGCCTCGGGCCGCTCGACCTCGGCATCCTCGCGGTGTTCGCCGTGTCCTCGCTCGGCGTCTACTCGCTGGTGCTCGCCGGCTGGGCCTCGAACTCGAAGTACCCCTTCCTCGGCAGCGTCCGCGCCTCGGCGCAGCTCATCTCCTACGAGCTGTCGATGGCGCTCTCCGTCCTCCCGGTCTTCCTCTGGATCAACGCCCCCGGCCGCGAGGGCACCCTCAGCCTGGCCCGGGCGGTCGAGTTCCAGAGCGGCTCGTGGCAGGGCGGCCTGACGCCGGGGTGGGGCGGGGCCTGGTTCGGCTTCCTCATGCCGCTGTCCGCCTTCATCTTCCTGGTCGCGCTCTTTGCCGAGACCAACCGCACGCCGTTCGACACGATCGAGTCGGAGTCGGACCTGGTGGGCAGCTTCCACACCGAGTACGGGGCCTTCAAGTGGGGCCTGTTCTTCGTGGCGGAGTATGCGCACATGGTGGTGGGCTCGGGGGTGTTCATCCTCCTGTTCGGCGGGGGCTGGAACCCGCTGCCCTGGGTGCCGCTGGCCGACCTCGTCGGCTGGCTGCACCACCTGACCGGGGCCGCCTGGGCCGTCGCCCCGCTGTTCGTCGGCGCGCTCTCCATCGTGATCTTCCTCACGAAGGTCCTCCTCATGATTTTCTTCTTCATGATGATCCGCTGGACGGTGCCGCGCTTCCGCTACGACCAGGTCATGAAGCTCGGCTGGCAGAAGCTGCTGCCGCTGGCCATTGCCAACCTCATCTTCTACGCGGTCGCGATCGCCTGGATCCAGCCCTGAACCCGCCCGCCCGCCGCCTTTCGCCCTCCTGCCTCCCGACCCATTTTCCCCGCCATGGCCGCCATCACCGTTGCCCGCAAGCCGCTCACCTTTGCCGAGCGCACCTACCTGCCGCAGATTCTCGGCGGGCTGAGGACGACGCTCCGGCACCTGGTGCGCCGCAAGCAGACGCTGGAGTATCCCGAGGAGCGCCCGGCGATCCCGCCCGGCTACCGCGGCGTGCCGACGCTGGTGCGCGACCCGCACGGCCGCGAGAAATGCGTCTCCTGCCAGCTCTGCGAGTTCGTCTGCCCGCCCAAGGCCATCCGGATCACGCCGGGCGCGGTCCCCGCGGACAGCGGCCGCGACCACATTGAGAAGGCGCCGCAGGCCTTCACCATCGACATGCTCCGCTGCATCTACTGCGGCTTTTGCCAGGAGGTCTGCCCCGAGGAGGCGATTTTCCTCCAGAACCAGTTCTCGCTGTCGGGCTATTCCCGCGCGGAGCTGGTCCACGACAAGGCCCGGCTGTACGAGCTCGGCGGCACGCTGCCCGACGCGCACTACAAATGGGACCGGAAGCTGGCCGCCGCCACCGCGCCCGGCCGCGCCCACTAACCCGCCCCGTTCCCCGCCCTTCATGTCCCCCGCCCTGTTCACTCTCTTTGCCGCCCTCACCCTCGCCAGCGCGGTGGGCGTGGTGGCGAACAAGAACGTCGTCAACGCCGCGATGTGCTTCCTGCTCGGCCTGGTGGGCGTGGCCGGGCTGTTCGTGCAGCTCGACGCCTACCTCCTGGCCTTCCTGCTCCTGCTGGTCTACGCCGGCGCGGTCGTCGTGCTCTTCCTCTTCATCGTCATGCTGCTCGGCCCCCAGGGGCGGGCGGCGTGGCGGCTCACGCCCGGCGCGGTGGTCGGCGGCCTGGTGGCCGGCGCCCTGCTGCTGGCCGGCTGGGGCTCCCTGCTCGTCCACGGCCGGCTCGACCCCCCCCCGCCCGACGGCGCGCCGGGGGTGGGCGCGGCGCTCAAGCCCTACGCCTACCAGCTCTTCACCACCTAC
Organism: uncultured Opitutia bacterium; assembly: GCA_903830425.1. GTDB lineage: Bacteria > Verrucomicrobiota > Verrucomicrobiia > Opitutales > Opitutaceae > Opi-474. The sequence continues at coordinate 2,561 of CAIKTR010000153.1, read as the reverse complement.
CTGCTGCCCGTGCAGGTCATGGGCTTCCTGCTGCTGGTCGCGATGCTTGGGGTGATTGTCCTCAGCCGGAAGGCGGACGGGACGGAGAAAGCCCCATGATCACCGCGACCCTCGACCACTACCTCCTGCTGAGCGCGGCGCTGTTCGCCCTCGGCTTCCTCGGCGTGCTGCTGCGCCGGAACGCGCTCGTGATCTTCATGAGCCTCGAGCTGATGCTCGTCGCCTCCACCCTGGCCCTGGTCGCCTTTTCGCGGTTCAACCGCACCCTCGACGGCAACGTCTTCGTGTTCTTCATCCTCACCGTCGCCGCCGCCGAGGTCGCGGTCGGCCTGGCCATCATCGTCGCGCTCTTCCGCCAGCGCCACACCCTGCAGGTGGACGAACTCAACGCGCTGAAACACTGACGCCTCCGCCATGACGCCCGTTTCGATCGCCCTCTTCGTCCTGCTCGCGCCGCTGGTCTCGGCCGTGGTCATCGCGCTCACCCTGCGCCGCGCGGGCACGCTCGCCGCGGTGGTGTCCGTGACGACCGCCGTCCTCATCCTGGCCGGCGCGTCCCTCCTCGCCCTCGGCGGGCCGCGCGGCGAGATCGCGTGGCCCTGGCTGCAGCTCGGCTCGTTCACGCTCTCGCTCGGCTTCAAGCTCGACGACCTCGCGGCGCTGATGCTCATGATCGTCGCCGTGGTCGGCCTGTGCGTGCACGTGTTTTCGCTCGGCTACCTGCGCGACGACGCGGCCCGGGGCCGGTACTTCGGCGGCCTGTCGGTGTTCATGTTCTCGATGCTCGGCCTCGTGCTGGCCGACAATCTTTTCATGATGTTCATCTTCTGGGAGCTGGTGGGGTTCAGCTCCTGGCTGCTGATCGGCCACTGGCACGAGAAGGCCGCGGCGAGCGAGGCGGCGAAGAAGGCGTTTATCACCAACCGCGTGGGCGACTTCGGGTTCCTGCTCGGCATCATCCTCTGCTACTGGGCCAACGGCACCGTCAACCTCACCGCCCTCGGCCAGGACCATGTCTTCAGCCGGCTGATCCCGCTGCTGCTGTTCTGCGGCGCGGTGGGCAAGTCCGCCCAGCTCCCGCTCCAGGTCTGGCTGCCCGACGCGATGGAGGGCCCGACCCCCGTCTCCGCCCTGATCCACGCCGCCACGATGGTCGCGGCCGGCGTCTACATGCTCTGCCGGATCAACGTCCTCATGGTCCCGGAGGCGCTGACCGTCATCCTCTGGGTCGGCACCGCCACCGCGCTCTACGCCGCCCTCTGCGCCCTCGTCCAGCGCGACATCAAGAAGGTCCTGGCCTACTCCACGCTCTCCCAGCTCGGCTACATGGTCGCGGCCTTCGGGCTCGGCTCGCTCGTCACGACGCACGGGGAGCACCGGCTGGTGGTTGCCGCCGGCGTCGGCGCGGCCATGTTCCACCTGACGACCCACGCCTTCTTCAAGGCGCTGCTCTTCCTCGGCTCCGGCTCCGTCATCCACGGCTGCCACCACGAGCAGGACATTTTCCAGCTGGGCGGGCTGGCCGGGCGGATGAAGCTCACGTTCGTGACCTTCACGGTCGGGGTGGCCGCGATCAGCGGCCTGCCGTTCCTCGCGGGGTTCTTCTCGAAGGACGCGATCCTCTACCTGGCCTGGGCGAACAACCGGGCGGTCTTCGCGGTGCTGGCCCTGACCGCGGTGCTGACGGCGCTCTACATGACGCGGCTCTGGCGCCTCACCTTCTTCGGCGCGCCGCGCAGCGCGGCGGCCGCGCACGCCCACGAGGGCGGCCTGACGCTCACGCTGCCCCTCGTCGTCCTGGCGGTGCTGGCGGTGGTCGGCGGCTACACCGGCGGCTATCCGGCGGGTTTCCGCGGGGTCTGGGAGCTGGTGCCGGTGGCCCACGGCGCGGACCACTGGGTGGTCCTGCTCACCAGCCTGGCGGTGCTGCTGGTCGGCGCGGGCACGGCGTGGCAATTCTACCGGCCGGCGGCGACCGACGCCCTCGAGCAGCGCTCGCCCGGGCTGTTCCGACTGCTCGCGTCGAAGCTCTGGTTTGACGAGCTCTACGCCTACCTCATCGACAAGGGGCAGCAGCGCCTCGCGATGCTGCTCAATTTCCTCGAGCAGATCTTTCTCGCCGGGGTGATCATCCGCGGCTGCGCCGGCCTGGTGGGGCTCTGCGGGCTCGGGGTCCGCGCGCTGCATGTCGGCCGGCTCAACGCCTACGTCTACTGGTTCCTCTTCGGCCTGGCCGCCCTCTGGCTCCTGGCGGCCGGCCTGCTCTAATCCCGCGATGAACACCCTGCCGTTCGACCCCCTTCTCCTCTCCATCGCGGTGCCGCTGGCGGTGGCCCTGGCCATCGCGCTGGGCCTGCCCAAGCGCTGGGCGGTGCGGCTGTCCTACGTCGGCTTCGCGGTTCCGGCGCTGCTGGCGCGCTGGGCCTGGTGGCACTACGCCGCGCAGGCCCCGGTGCACGGGTACGCCTACCTCCGCTCCTACGACACCGGGCTCGACGGGCTCGGCATCCGGCTGACCCTCGGGCTCAACGGCATCTCCCTCCCGCTCTTCGCGCTCGCCG
>CAIKTR010000152.1 GCA_903830425.1 uncultured Opitutia bacterium | reverse complement strand
GCCGGAGATTTTTTCCAACAATCTGAACGATCGGCATTAGCCGATTTAGGAATAGCTGTCCAAGAACAGCTCTGAGGCCAACCTGTCCTGATCGATATCTGCCCGATTGTAGTTTGCTGCAGGGGTCGATGCGGGGCCGGGGGGAGGGAGGCTAGTCCGCGCCTTCCCCTCTGGTTTGGCTGCGAACCGTCATGATCGACCTGGCGGATAGGGTGATACCCCTATCTTCCGTGAAAGATTATACACATATAGGATGTAGTTCGCTGTTTTTTTGATGGGAATATCCTCTCGTCACGATTGGCTCCGTCCCCCCTAGGCCTGTGCCATCGGTACCCTTCCTCTCACCTTATCATTCCGGATGCCGTCGAGCCTTGTGAATACTAGTGCAACCCTGATGGGGCGGGTGTGTGTGCTGGGGTGTGTGCTGGCGGCGCTGGCCAGCCGCGCCCTCGGGGCCGACGCTCCGCAGTTGATCGGCTCGGCGACCGCCCCGGCGCGACAGCAGATCCGCATCGGCTTGGAGTATAACTCGCCGCCGTTGTCTTATGAGAGCATCCCGGGCCAGCCGGAAGGGTTCACCGTCGACCTGCTGCGCGAACTCGATGACGCCAGCCTGGCTGATTTTGTGTTTGTGGTCGGCAGTTGGAAACAAATCGAGGCGGATTTCGTCGCGGGAAAGATCGATGCCCTGGCCAATGTCGTGATGACGGAGGAGCGGCAGAAATCCATGGATTTCTCCATCGGTCACGCTGCCATCCACTCGTATGTCTACAACCGGCCGCAGGACCGCCCGGTCACCCGTCTGGCCCAGTTTCCCGGCAAGGTCATGGCGGCGCTCTCCGGCACGGCGATCTACCGCACGGCGCTCAATCACAATGGGTGGGGCGCCCGCATTGCCGTCTACCATTCCTACGCGGACATGGTGGCGGCCGTGAAGCGGGGAGACTGCGACTTCGCCCTGGCCATGAGGGCGCTGCGCTCGGCCGATGCGGACGTCACCAAAACCAAGATCTTTTATTACGAAGCCGCAAAGGACGGGGCCCGCTCCCAGTTGCAGCCCGAGGAACTGGGGTTGCGGCGCGGGAGCATGGAGGACCTCGTCACGCAGTTTAATATCGGCTTCCATCGCGGGGACAAGGAGCGCCTGCAGGTGGTCAACGAAGGTCTGGCGACCCTCCGCTCGAACGGCACCTTCGACCGGCTCAGCCTGAAATGGCTGGGCCACGTGGACCCGCATCCGATCACGCTCAACGACCTGCGCCCCTACTACTCGGAGATGAGCCTGCTCCTGCTGGGGCTGGTGGCGATTTTTGCCTGGCAGCGGTCCGTCTATGGCAAGCTCCGCAGGAAGTCGGAGGACGTTGCCCGCAGCCAGTCGTTTCTGGAGCGCATGGGCCAGGTCGCGGCGATCGGCGCCTGGGAACTGGATGCGGCGACGATGCAGCTGGTCTGGTCTCCGGAAGTATGGCGCATCCATGAGCTTGATCCGTCGACCGCCCTCACGATTGACCAGACGGTTGCCTATTTCAGTGCCGAAGTCCGGCCAGCGATCCAGGCCGCCCTGGCCGCGGCGCTCGAGCATGGCACGTCCTTCGACCTGGAGGTGCCGCTGGTCACCGCCAAGGGTCGGCGCATCTGGGTGCGCACCGTGGGCGTAGCGGCGCGCGAGGAGGGCAAGGTGGTGAGGCTGTCCGGCGCCCTGCAGGAAATCACCGCGCAAAAGCAGTCGGAGGACCGGATGCGCACGCTGTCCCGCATCGTCTCCCAGTCTCCGCTCTCGACCATCATCACCGACCTCTCCGGCACGATCGAATACGTCAACCCGAAGTTCTGCGCGGTGACCCAGTATACCCTGCCGGAAGTCATTGGGCGGAACACCAACATGCTCAAATCGGGCCAGATGGCGCCGGAGGTCTACCGCGACCTGTGGCAGACGATCACCAGCGGAAAAACCTGGAGCGGCGATCTGTTGAGCAAGACCAAGGATGGCCGGATCATCTTGGAGAGCGCGGTGCTGGCCCCGGTGCTGGATGACAGCGGCCAGGTCACGCACTACGTCGCCATGAAGGACGACGTGACGGCGCAAAAGCGCCGGGAGGCCGAGGATCAGGCGATGCTGGCGAAGGAGCGCGACATCTCCGCGATGAAGAGCCGCTTCATCGTGGTCACCTCGCACGAGTTCCGCACCCCGATGGCGACCGCGATGGGCTCGGCGGAAATCCTGCACCACCACATTGAGAAGCTGGCCCCGGAGAAGCGGGAGGAGCTGTTCGGCCGCGTGAACGGCGCGCTGCGCCGCATGAGCGAGATGCTCGACGAGCTGCTGCTGATGAACCGGCTGGAAGCCGAGCGGGTCGAGGCCCAGCTGGCGTCGCTCGAACTAGGGCCCTTTCTGCGCAATGTCCTGAAGGAAATCCAGCTGGGCGACCGCGAGGCGCACCGGTTCGAAATCAGCGTCGCGGGGAGCAGCTCGGCTTTCGTCTCCGACGCCAAGATGCTCCATTCCATCTTCGCCAATCTCATCGGCAACGCCGTGCGCTATTCGCCGGCCGGCACGCTGGTCACGGTGAGCCTGGTGGTGGACGCGACCCGGGCGCAGGTGGAGGTGGCGGATCAGGGCATCGGGGTTCCGCCCGCCGATCGGGCGCGGATCTTCGAGCCCTTCGAGCGCGGCTCCAACATCGGCACGATCCGGGGCACCGGGCTCGGGCTCAACATCGTGAAGCGCCTGGTCCGGCTGCTCGGCGGCCAGATTGAGGTCGCGGCGGCCGAGGGCGGCGGGAGCCGCTTCACCGTGGTCCTGCCGCGCCCCGCCGTCGTGGGCGCCCCCCCCCCCGCAGAGCCTAGCTTGATCACGCCGGGGACGGCTGAGTCGCTGGCGGAAGTTCTGGCGGGGGTGCGCGGCGTCCCACGCGATCGGCCCGCGACGCCGCGCTGACGGCCGCGCGGCCGCCGCCGTCCTGCCGGTTCGGGCCGGGCGGGCTCAGTCGCCGAAGCTGATGCCGAGCGCGCGTCCGGTGTGGATGATGTCGCCGTCGGGCGGGACGGTGCTGAGCCGGCCGATGGCCTCCGGCAGGGGGATGCCGACGGTGTCGGGGGGAATGTGGGCCACCATCATGCCGAACTTGTCCTCGGAGATGAGGCGCACCGCCCCCACGCCGAAGCGGGTGCAGAGCAGGCGGTCGAAGGTGGTGGGGACCCCGCCGCGCTGGAGGTGGCCGAGCACGCAGACGCGGGTTTCCTTGCCGGTGCGTTTCTGGATCTCGTCGGCGACCATGAGCGCAACCCCGCCGAGCCGGGCCTCGCGGAACGCCCCGCCGCTCGGGCCGATGCCGGGCGACGGCGAGACGAGGGTGACGAACTCGCCGCCCTGCTGCCGGGCGCCCTCGGCCACGACCACCAGCGAGTGGTGCTTCCCGTCCTGCTCCCGCTCGCGGATCTTGTCGCAGACGATCTGGAGGTTGAAGGGGATTTCCGGGATGAGGATGGCGTCGGCGCCGCCGGCGATGCCGCTGTGCGCGGCGATCCAGCCGGCGTAGCGGCCCATCATCTCGCAGACCAGCACGCGCTCATGGCTGGCGGCGGTGCAGCGCAGGCGGTCGAGGGCGTCGGTGGCAAACGCGACCGCGGTGTCGAAGCCGAACGTGACGGTGGTGCCGGCGATGTCGTTGTCGATGGTCTTGGGCACGCCGACCACGGGCACGCCGCCGTCGTGGAGCTGCTGGGCGATGGAGAGCGAGCCGTCGCCGCCGACAACCACGAGGGCGCGGAGGCCGAGCCGGTCGAAGTTGCCCTTGGCCTCGGCGATGATCCCGGGGTCGATCTCGCGGCTCTCGCCGTGGCCGACCTTGGCGGCAAACCGGCCGGAATTGCTCGTGCCCAGGATGGTGCCGCCGAGGAAGAGGAGGCCGTCCATGTCGTCGGGGTCGAGCACGCGGGTGCGGACCGGATTGAGCAGGCCCTCGAACCCATGGAGGAAGCCGAAGGTGGACCAGCCCTTTTTGGCCGCGGCGATCACCACGGAGCGAATGACGGCGTTAAGGCCGGGGCAGTCGCCCCCGCCGGTGAGAATGCCAATACGGGTTTTCATCGTCGATGTACCGGCTACAATCGGTACGAACCGGCGCGGGCCGTAGGGTTACTTCCACCGGGGCCCGAGGTTTTCGTCGCGGCCCGGCGCGGCGGGGGTGTCCTCCCGGTCGAGGATGGAACGCGGCGGGATCAGCCCGGTGCGCAGGGACTGGTAGCCCTCGATCCAGCGGGCGACGCGGTCGTGCTCGAAATACACCACGGACGAGCCGTACAAATCGGCCCCGAACACGACGTTGGTCGGAGGTCCCTGGATCCGCGCCACCTCCGCCCGGCTGGAGCCGACGACGAAGGTGTCGAGCAGGTCGAAGGCGACCCGGGGCCGGGTGCGGATCCGCAGCCGGGGGATGCCGTCCGACCAGCCGGTGACGCGGCCGGCCTGGAGATACACCACGGACGAGCCATAGCGCAGGATGGATTCCCCGGTGTCGTCGGGGGGGCCCTGCACGGCGAGGACGCGGGCCTGGGAATCGCCGCACTCGAAGGTGCCGAGCAGGGCCGCGGGCGGGGCGAAGGCTTCCGGTCCTTGCCGGGCGGGCGGGGTCCACGCGGTTGGGCGGACGGGTTCCGGGGCGGGCGCGGATGAACTCGGCCGGGCCGCCGGCTCGGCCGCGGCCGCGGGGCGGGGCGGGCGAGGGGCGGGCGGGACGGCCGGGGGATTTCCCGTGCCGGGGAGCGGGAGAGGGGCGGGGCGGGACGGCGGGCGGGGGACGGCGCGGTCGGCGGCGGGGGCG
>CAIKTR010000151.1 GCA_903830425.1 uncultured Opitutia bacterium | reverse complement strand
GCCGGCGTGCTGGCGGACCCGCAGGCGCCCGACCGCGTGCTGGCGGCGGAAACCCTCGGCAAGCTCGGCGGCCCGCCCGAGGCGGCGGTGCTCGCCGCCGCCCGCGGCTGGCTCGCGACCGCCGAGGAGGAGGACGCCGTGTTTCTCCAGTGGCTGTGCTGGCAGGCGGGCGACGACGCCGCCCGCCGGGCGATCGTCGGCCGGCTCCGCTCGCCCCGGGCCGCGACGCGGCTGCGCGCGGCCTACGTCCTGCGCCTCACCGGCACGGCCGAGCCCGCCGCGCTGGCCGAGCTCGCCCGCGCCGCCGCGCGCGAGCCGGTGGACTCCCCCGCCCGCGCGATCGTGGTGGGGGCGGCCTACCATTTGCAGGCGGCGCCGGCGCAACGCGCGGCCTGGCGGGCCGCCTTGGAGCAGCTGGTGGCGGACGGCCCGCCCACCGCCGCCTACGATGCGCTGCAGGCGCTGCTGCCCGGCTACACGGCCGCCGACGTCCCGCGCCTCCGCCCCCTGCTGGCCCATGCGCACAGCGATGTCCGCACCGCCGCCGCCTGGGCCCTCCTCGCGATCGACGCGCGGTCCGCCCGGCCCTGAGGCCGGCCGCGCCTAGACCGCCACCGCGTGGTCCCGCAGCCGCTGCAGCGCCGCGATCAGCGCGGCCCGGCGGGCCGCGGGCAAGCGGTGCACCGGCACCGACACGCTGATGGCTGCGAGCGGCTCGCCCAGCCAGCCGAGCGAAAGCGCGACGCAGGCCACGCCCGCCACCGTCTCCTCTTCCTCGCTCGCGTAGCCGCGCGCCCGGGTCGCGGCCAGCTCCTGCCGGAGCCGGGCCCGCGCCGCGCCGCGGCCGGTGGCCTTGACCACCAGGCGCCGCTGCGGCTCCTCCGGCAGGTGCGCCACGATCACCCGCCCCAGCGCCGTGGTGTGAAAATGGTCCCGCGCGCCCGGCTTCACGATCCAGCGCAGCGCCTGGCTTGTCTCCTGCACGTGCACGTAGCGGACAAACACCCCCTCCAGCATGCCGAGGTTCACCGTCTCGTCGAAGTCCGCCTGCAGCCGCGCCATCAGCGGCCGGGCCTTCGTCCGCACCGCCTCGTCGCGGGTGTGGGCGCGCAGCGAGCTCAGCCGGCCCGAGAGCCGGTACGTCCCGCGGCGGTCCGCCTGCTCCACGTACCCCAGGTCGCGCAGGCTGCGCAGGATCCGGTGCACCGTCGGCTTCGGCAGCCGCCCCTCTTCCGCCAGCTCGGCCAGCGTCAGCTCCCGCCCGGTGCGGGCCAGCACTTCGAGGATGGTAAAGGCTTTGTCGAGGACGGCGATGCTCACGATTTTGCTTTGCTTTGATTTCACATTGTGAAACAGCTCTTGCGTCAAACAAATTACCCGGTGCTCATCGACTGCCACAATCATCTCGGCGTGGATTTGTTCTTTTACCTCAACGGCTATCATCCGTACGCGCAGGACCTGCCGGCGATGGTCACGGAGGGCCGGCACTGCGGCGTCGACCGCTGGGTGGTGTTCCCGATGGTGTCGAACCTGACGTTCGACGTGCCGGCGATGCGCCGGGCCCAGCTGGTCGCGGGCGGCTGCGAGGCGGTGCCCTACGCCTTCGAGAACGAGCGCATGCTCCGCGAGGTCTACGAGCTCTACCCGGACCTGGGCCGCTCCACGCTGCCGTTCGTGATCCTGGATCCGCTGCGGGAGGCCGCCGCCCAGCTCCGCCAGCTGCGCGCGCTCCACGCCCGCTACCCGTTCTACGGGCTCAAGATCCAGGCGACCATGATCCAGTCCGACGTCGGGGCCCTGCTCCGCGAGGGCCGGGGCTTCCTGGAGTTCGCCGCCGAGTTCAACCTGCCCTTCCTGATCCATTCCAGCGTGGCCCCGGAGGACACCTGGTCCCAGGCCGACACCATCCTGCGGGTGGCCGAGGCCACCCCGCAGGTGCGCTTCTGCCTGGCCCACTCCTGCCGCTTCGACCAGGCCAGCCTCGACCGCGTGGCGGCGCTGCCCAACACGTGGTTCGACTGCGCCGCCCACCGCATCCACTGCGACGGCGTGATCCGCGAGCTCAGCTACGTGGCCCGCGCCCCCCGCCGATTCTCGGCCGACTACCGCGACCCCGCCGCGGTCCTGCGCGCCCTCGCCGAGGCCTACCCGACCAAGCTGATCTGGGGCTCCGACACCCCGTTCCAGAGCTACGTCGCCGAGATCGACGGCCGCTTTGTCTCGCTCCGCAGCACCTATGCCGCCGAAGTCGACTGCGTCCAGTCCCTCCCCGAAAACCTCCGGCGCGCCGTCGGCTGCGACAACCTCCGCGCCCTGCTCCAACTCCCCGATGCCACCCTTCTCACTCGCGGGTAACACCGCCCTCGTCACCGGTTCCTCCAAGGGCATCGGCCTCGCCATCGCCCAGGGCCTCCACGCCGCCGGCGCCGAGGTCGTCTTCCACGGCAACACCGCCCAGCCCGCCGCCCTCCCCCCCGGCTGCGTCGCCGTGTCCGGCGACCTCCAGGGCGCCGACGCCCCCGCCGCCCTGATCGCCGCCGCGTTCCGCGCCAAGCCCGGCCTCGACCTCCTCGTCGGCAACGCCGGCAGCTTCTTCGACGTCCCCTTCCTCGAGATGGGCCCGGACCGCTGGGAGCGCACCATGAACCTCAACGTGCGCGCCACCTACTTCCTCGTCCAGGCCTTCGCCCGCGAGCTCATCGCCCGCCAGCGCCCCGGCGCCATCGTGATCGTCTCCTCCACCAACGGCTTTCAGTCCGAGGACGACTCCACCGCCTACGACACCTCCAAGGGCGCGCTTGTGATGATGACCCGCAGCATCGCCCAATCGCTCGCCCCGCACCACATCCGGGTCAATGGCCTCGCCCCCGGGCTCATCCACACGCCGCTCACCGACAGCTGGCTCGGCGGCAAGAAGCCCGAGACCCGCCGGCACTACGAGAAAAAGATCCTGCTCGGCCGCATCGGCGAGCCGGTCGACTGCGCGGGCACCGCCGTGTTCCTCCTCGCCCCCGCGTCGGCCTATGTCACCGGCCAGGTGCTGGTGGTGGATGGCGGCCTGACCGTCGGCCAGATCGGCCGGATCTGAGCGCCATGCCCACGCTGGCCACCCTCGCCACGCCCGCGGTGCTCGTGGACCGCGTCCGGCTCGCGGCCAACATCCGCGCGATGCAGGACGAGTGCGACCGGCACGGCGTCGAGCTGCGGCCGCACCTCAAGACGCACAAGCTGGTCGCCGTCGCGCGCCAGCAGCTCGCGGCCGGCGCGCGCGGCTTCACCTGCGCCAAGCTCGGGGAGGCCGAGGCCCTCCTGCCCTCCGGCCTGCGCAGCCTCTTTGTCGCCCACTCCCTGGTCGATCCCGGCCTCGCCCCGCGGCTCGCCGCCCTCGCCGAGCAGCTCGCCGACCTGCGCGTCGCCGTCACCAGCGAGGCGCAGCTGGAGGGCCTGCTCCGCGTGGCGGCGGCGGTGGGCCGGAAGCTCCGCGTGATGCTGGCGGTGGACACCGGCCTGGGCCGCGAGGGCGTGCGCGGCGACCCGGCCGCGGTCCGCCTCGCCGCGCGGCTGGCGCGCTGCCCCCAGCTCGAGCTCTGCGGCTTCTACACGCACGAGGGCCATTTTTACGGCGTGCCCCGGGAGCAGCTGGCCGCGCAGGCGGCGGAGCTGGTGGACCGCCTCTGCGCGCTGCGCGACGCCATCGATCCCGCCCTCGCGGTCTGGCCCGGCTGCAGCGTGAGCGCGGCGCTGGTCGCCCGCGCCGGCGCGGGCCGCGTCCAGGCCGTGCGCCCCGGCGCCTACGTGTTCGGCGACCTGTCCCTCACCCGCACCACCGGGATCATGCCGGCCGCGGCGGTCGCGCTGCAGGTCCTCGCCACCGTCGTCGACAAGCCGGAGCCGGGGCTCGCGCTGATCGACGCGGGGTCCAAGACCTTTTCCTCGGACCGCACCCCGGACGGGCTGTCGGCCCGGGCGGCGGACGGCCGCGACGTGGCGGTGGCGCGGGTCAACGAGGAGCACGGTTACCTGCGCGGCGGCGGGGTCGACGCGCTGCAGGTCGGCGAGCGCGTGGCCTTCACCCCGGCGCACGTCTGCACGGTGATCAACCTCACCGACACCGTGGTGGTGACCGAGGGCGGCCAGCCCGTGGACACCTGGCGCGTCGAGGCCCGCGGCCGGACGCAGTAGGCGCCCTCCCCATGGCCGCGAACCCCCCCCTGCCGGCCCGCGCGTGGCTCGTGGTCGGCCTGCTCTGGGCCGTCGGCCTGCTCAATTATCTGGACCGGGTGATGATCACCACCATGCGCGGGTCGCTGCTGGAGGCGATCCCGATGACGGATGCGCAGTTCGGCCTGCTGACCTCGGTGTTCCTGCTGGTGTACGCGGTGCTCAGCCCGTTCGCCGGCTATCTGGCCGACCGGTTTGACCGCAGCCGCGTCATCATCGGCAGCCTGTTCCTCTGGTCCCTCGTCACCTGGCTCACCGCCCACGCCCGCACCTACGAGCAGCTGCTCATGACGCGCGCCGCCATGGGGCTGAGCGAGGCCTGCTATCTCCCGGCGGCCCTGGCCCTGATCGCGGACTACCATCGCGGCCCGACCCGCTCGCTGGCCACCGGCCTGCACCTGAGCGGCGTGATGGTGGGCGCCGCGCTGGGCGGGGTCGGGGGCTGGCTCGCCGAGCACCGGGGCTGGGCCTATGCCTTTGATTTGTTCGGGCTGATCGGCCTCGGTTACTCCCTCGTGCTCCTGTTCCTGCTGCGCGGCCCGCCCGGCTCCGCCCCGCCCGCGTCCGCCCGGTCGGCGAGCGCCACCCGCGTCCGCTTCGGCGAGGCCCTGACCAGCCTGTTCCGGCAGCCGGCCTTCCTCGTGGCCCTGTGCTTCTGGGGACTGCTCGGCCTCGGCGGCTGGGCCGTCACGGGCTGGATGCCCACCTACCTCGGCGAGCACTTCCACCTCGGCCAGGGGTCCGCGGGCCTGTCCGCCACCGCGTACACCAACTGCGCCGGCCTGGTGGGCATGCTGGTTGGCGGCGCCTGGGCCGACCGCTGGAGCCGCACCAACCCGCGCGCCCGCATCCTCGTCCCGATCATCGGCCTGAGCGTGGCGGCCCCGGCCATCCTGCTCGCGGCGAGCACCCCCGTGCTCGCCCTCGCCCTGCTGGCCCTCGTGTTCTACGGCCTCGCGCGCACCTTCGTCGACGCGAACATGATGCCCATCCTCTGCCTCATCGCCGACCCGCGCTACCGGGCCACCGGCTACGGGGTGCTCAACTTCTTCGGCTGCGCGGCCGGCGGGGTGGCGATCTACGCCGGCGGCTGGCTGCGGGACGCCCACATCGACATCAGCCTCGTCTTCCAGTTCGGCGCCTTCGCCATCGCCGGCTGCGCCGGGCTGCTCTGGTTCATCCGGCCCCGGCCCGCGGCGGCGGAGTGAGCGCCCGGCTCACTCCCCGGCCCGCCGGCGTTCAGGCGGGGGCGGAGTCCCGGCGGCGCCAGCCCGCCGGCAGCGACGCCACGAAGTGCGCGAAATCCTCCTCCGTCGCACTCGCGTACGGCGGGAGCAGGCGGAGCGGAAACGTCGGGTCGGACATCCGGAAGAGCATTTTGTCGAACGCACCATCCATGTGGTAGCGGCCGGCCCCGAGCGCCTGCAGCGTCGCGCCCATGGCGATGAACTCGGCCACGTCCGCGGACCGGTGGGCGTCGTCCCCCGCCACAAAGGCCCGGGCCCGGTCCGGGTGGATCGACGCGAGGGAGACCAGCAGCCCCACCTCGTGCGTGCGCCGCGCGACCGCATAGGCCAGCTCCGTCAGGAAAAACCGCAGGCGCGGCGCCACGGTCAGCAGGTCGGCCACGACCGCGGGGTCCGGCGAGCTGGCCTTGACCGCCACGAAGTTCGGGTGCGCCGCCGCCAGCCGGCGGTACTCCACGGAGGTGAGCAGGCGCTTCGTCCGGAGCAGGTTGTAGTGGTGGAACGCGCAGTCGGGAAACCGCCCGCACGTCTCGGCAAAAAAGGCGTCGAGCTCGCGGTCGTTGAGCGCGCCCCAGGAGGGCAGCGACAGCTGGAAGGTCCGGAAGCCCAGCGCGCGGCTCCGCTCGATGCGCTCAATGACCGTGGGCAGCGAGAGCGAGATGATCCCCACCATCGGGGACACCCCCGCCTCCTGCGCGCTCCGCCAAAAGGCCCGCGTGATCTGGTCGAACTGCCGCTCGGTGACGGCGTATCCCTCGCCCGCCGACCCGAAGACATAGAGGTGCCGCGTCAGGCCGCGCGCGATGGTGTGCACCTGCCGGCCGAACCGGTCCTCGTCAAATTCGTGGCGCTCCGTCCACGGCACGACGGCGGTGCCGAGGATGGGGGCCGGGGGATCAGGCAGGGGGAAGAGGGGCATCGGGGAGGGGGGCGCGGGACACAAGGCGGCTTGAGTTCAGCGCCCCCGGGTAACAAGCTGGAATCTCTGAGCCCTGCAACCTTTCGCTTCCCGCGGCCTGGTGTTCTGGCCCCCGCCCCGTCCTTGCGCGCATGCACTCCCTCCTGATCATCGGCTGCGGCAGCATCGGCGAGCGTCACCTGCGCTGCTTCCAGCAGACCGGGCGGGCCCGCGTCACGGCGTGCGACACCAACCCCGAACTGCTTCAGCGGATGGCGGAGGTTTACCAGGTGCCGGTCTGCCGCGACGCCGCGGCCGCCCTGGGCGGCGCGTTTGATGCCGTGGTCATCTGCACGCCCGCCCACCTGCACGTGCCCCTGGCGCGGCAGGCCCTCGACCGCGGGCTCCATGTCCTGATCGAGAAACCCCTCTCCCAGTCGTGGGCGGGGGTGGACGACCTGCTCGCCGCCCACGCGCGCTCCGGGCGCCAGGTCGCCGTCGCCTACGTCCTCCACGTCTATCCCCTGCTCCTCCAGGCCCGGGAGTTTCTCCGCAGCGGCGCCCTGGGCCCCGTCCGGCACGTCACCACCACCGGCGGCCAGCACTTCCCCAGCGGCCGGCCCGCCCACACCGTGCCGTATGCCCAGACCTACTACCGCGACCACCGCACCGGCGGCGGCGCGATCCAGGATGCCCTCACCCACACCGCCAACTGGGTCGAGAGCGTCGTCGGCCCCGCCGACAGCGTGCTCTGCGACTGCGCCCACCAGGTCCTGCCCGGCGTGACCGTCGAGGACACCGTCCAGGTCAGCGCGCGCCACGGGGACGTGCTCGTGAACCACACGCTCAACCAGTTCCAGGCCCCCACCGAGTCCACGCTCCAGTTCCACACCGCCACCGGCAGCGTCAAAATCGAGCTGCACCACCGGCGCTGGGGCGTGTTCCGGCTCGGCGACCAGGACTGGACGTGGCACGAGGTGCCGGCGGTGGAGCGCGACGCGCATTTCATCGCGCAGGCCCACCGCTTTCTCCACCAGCTCGAGGGCCAGCCCGCCGCGCTCTGCACGCTGGCCGCCGCCGCGCAGACCCTGCGCTTCAACCTGGCCGCCCTCGCCTCGGCCGCCGCCGGCGCCCGCGTCCGGTGCGACCAGCTCCCCGCCTGACGGCCCGCCCCATGGCCCTGATCCCCCACCCCCAAGCCATCCGCCTGGCCATGCTCGGCAGCTCGCCGGGCAACGGCCATCCGTACTCGTGGAGCGCCCTGTTCAACGGCTACGACCGCGACCGCCTGACGCGCGAGTGCCCCTTCCCCGGCATCCCGCAGTACCTGAACGCGCAGCCCGCCGCCACGCTCACCCTCCCCGGCGCCCAGGTCACCCACGTCTGCTGCGTGGGCGACGGGGGCTTCACCGCCGAGCACGTGGCGCAATGCGCCCGGATCCCCCACGTGGTCGCGCAGCCCACCGACGTGATCGGGCACGTGGACGCCGTCATCATCGCCACCGACCGCGGGGGCGAGCACGTCGCGCGCGCCCGCCCGTTTGTCGAGGCCGGCCTGCCGGTCTTCATCGACAAGCCGCTGACCGACAATGCGCCCGACTTGAAGATTTTCCAGGACTGGGTCGCCGCCGGCCAACCCATCATGTCCTCGAGCTGCATGCGCTACGCCAAGGAGTTCCTGCCCTACCGGGCGACAACGCCCGAGCTGGGCGAGCTGCGCTTCGCCAGCATCACCACGGCCAAGAGCTGGGAGGCGTACGGCATCCACGCCCTGGAGGCGGTCTACCCGATTTTCGGCCCGGGCTTCCTCTCCGCGCGCAACACCGGCTCGGCGGCGCGCAATGTCGTCCACCTCAAGCACCGCGGCGGCGCCGACGTCGTCGTGGTCGCCACGGCGGACATGCTCGGGGGCTTCGGCTGCCTGACGCTCTGCGGCACCGCCGGCCGGGCCCAGGTGGCCTTTGGGGACACCTACTTCGCCTTCCGGGCCCAGCTGGAGGCGTTCCTCGGCTACCTCCGCACCGGCGTGCGGCCGTTTCCGTTCGCGGAGACGGTCGAGCTCATGCAGCTCGTGATCGCCGGGATCCGCAGTCGGGAACAGGACGGCCGCGAGGTGTCCCTGGCCGAGCTCTGACCCCGCCTTTTTTCACCGCCCCCCTCCTACCCTTATGCAACTCCGCTCCAGCCGTGTACTGAAACTCCTCGCCGCGGGCCAACTGCCCACGGTCCTGAAACTCAACCTGTCGGATCCGCGCGTCGTCGAGATCGCCGGCCTCTGCGGGGCCGACGCCGTCTGGCTCTGCCAGGAGCACGTGCCCAACGACTGGCTCGGCCTCGAGAATCAGATTCGCGCCGCCCGCGTGCACAACCTCGACACCCTCGTGCGCGTCACGCGCGGCAGCTACAGCGACTACGTCCGGCCGTTCGAGGCCGACGCCACCGGCATCATCGTCCCCCACGTCGCCAACGCCGACGAGGCCCGCCAGATCGTCGAGTGGGTGCGCTTCCACCCCGTGGGCAAGCGCGCCCTCGACGGCGGCAACCTCGACGGCCAGTTCTGCCTCGTCCCCATGGCGGACTACCTCCGCCACTCCAACGCCGAGCGCGTGGTCATCCTGCAGATCGAGTCCCCCGAGGCGCTCGAGCACGTCGAGGCGATCGCCGCCGTCCCCGGCTTCAACGGGATCCTCTTCGGCCCCGGCGATTTCAGCCACCGCATCGGCCTGGCCGGCCAGCTGGGCGCCCCCGCGGTCGTCGCCGCCCGCCGGCGCGTCGCCGCCGCCTGCCGCCAGCACGGCAAGTTCGCCATGACCGCCGGCCTGATCGCCCCGTTCCCCGAGCTCATCGAGGAGGGCTACCGCGTCATCGGCATCGGCGCCGATGTCCTCGGCCTCACCAGCTACGTCCAGCAGCGCCTCGAGGTGGTCCGCGGCCTCGTCTCCGCGCTGCCCGCCGCCGTTCAACCCCCGCCCCGCTCCCCCTACGCCTGACCCCCGCCCCATGCCCTCCGCCAGCCCCCGTCTCCATCAAATGGTCGCCGTCATCACCGGCGGCGGCTCCGGCTTTGGCGAGGCCATCGCCCACGCCTTCGCCGCCGAGGGCGCCCGGATCGTCATCGGCGACCTCGACGCCGCCAACGGCGAGCGCGTCACCGCCGCGCTCCGCGCCGCCGGCCACGCGGCGGCCTTCTGCCGCACCGACGTGAGCCGCACGGCCGACATGCAGCAGCTCGTCGCCACCGCGCTCGCGCAGTTCGGGCGCCTCGACGTCATGGTCAACAACGCGGGCATCAGCCACGCGAACCAGCCGATGCTCAACGTCACCGAGGAGCAGTTCGACCGCCTCTACCAGGTCAACGTCAAGAGCCTCTACCTCGCCGCGGTCCATTGCGTGCCGGTGTTCCGCCGCCAGGGCGGCGGCAGCTTCCTCAACATCGGCTCCACCGCCGCCGTCCGCCCGCGCCCCGGCCTCACCTGGTACAACGGCTCGAAGGGCGCCGTCGTCCTCCTCACCAAGTCCATGGCCGTCGAGCTCGCCCCCGACCGCATCCGGGTCAACGCCATCAACCCCGCCCTCGCCGAGACCCCCCTGCTCACCACCTTCATGGGCGGACCCGACACCCCCGAGACCCGGGCCCGGTTCCTCGCCTCCATCCCCCTCGGCCGGCTCGGCCGGGCGTCCGATGTCGCCCACGCCGCCGTGTTCTTCGCCGACCCGGCCTCGGAGTTCGTGACCGGCGTCTGCCTCGAAGTGGACGGCGGACGCTGCATCTGAGGCTCCCCGCCGGCCGCCCCCGACATGCAAATCATCAAGGCCGGCCGGCACCGGCTGTTCGAGACCGACCCGGACACGGCCAAGTATGTCAGCGAGCTGCTGGCCGAGCTGCGCCGGGGCGGCCTGGCGGCCGTGCGGGAGCTCAGCCGGAAATTTGACGGCTGGGCGCCGGAGGACTTTGAGCTGTCCGCGGACCAGATCCGCGCGGCCATCGCCCAGTGCCCCGCCCAGCTGATCGCGGACACGGCGTACTGCCAGGACAACGTGCGCCGGTTCGCCACCGCCCAGCTGCAGATGTTCCAGCCGCTGGAAGTCGAGTCCCGGCCCGGGGTGTGGCTCGGCCACCGCCACCTGCCCGTCCGGAGCGTCGGCAGCTACGTCCCCGGCGGGCGCTACCCGATGTTTGGCTCCGCCCAGATGAGCATCATCCCGGCGAAGGTCGCCGGCGTGAAAACCGTTGTCGCCTGCACCCCCCCGATGAAGGGCGGCGGGGCCTTCCCGGCGACGATCCACGCCATGCACCGCGCCGGCGCCGACCGGATCTTCGTGCTCGGCGGCGTGCCGGCGATGGCGCTGATGGCCTTCGGCCTCGGCGGGGTGGAGCCGGTCGACCTGCTCTGCGGCGCGGGCAACCAGTTCGTGGCCGAGGCCAAGCGCCAGCTCTTCGGCCAGTGCGGCATCGACCTGCTCGCCGGCCCGACGGAGATCGCCATCATCGCCGACGACTCCGCCGACCCGGCCCTCGTCGCCGGCGACCTGCTCGGCCAGGCCGAGCACGACCCGCACAGTGGGCAGCTCTGCGTGTGCCTGAGCGAGGCGTTCGCCCAGGCCGTGCTTCAGGAGGTCGAGCGGCAGCTCGCCGTGCTCCCCACCCGCGACATCGCGCAACTCTCCTGGCGGGACCACGGCCAGCTCTGCGTCGCCGCCGACGCCGACGAGGCCATCCGCCTGTCCGACGACTACGCCCCCGAGCATCTCGAGCTGCACGTCCGCGACCTGGACTATTATTTCGCGCGGCTGACCAACTACGGCTCCCTCTTCCTCGGCGAGGAGACCACCGTGGCCTACGGCGACAAGAGCATCGGCACCAACCATATCCTGCCCACGAGCCGCGCCGCGCGCTACACCGGCGGCGTCTGGGTGGGAAAGTTCCTCAAGACCGTCACCTACCAGCGCATGACCCCGGCCGCGAGCCGCGAGGTCGGCGCCGTCACCGCCCGCCAGTGCGACGTCGAGCGGATGCAGGCCCACGCCCTCACCGCCCGGGTGCGCGTTGACCGCTACGCCGGCTGATCCGCCACCCTTTCCTCCCTCCCCTCATGTCCGCCTACCCCCCGTTTTCCCTCCGCGACAAGGTCGTCCTCCAGTTCGGCGGCACCGGCCTGCTCGGCCGCGCCCTCGTCACCGAGCTCGCCTCCACCGGCTGCACCCTCGTGGTCGCCTCCCGGAACCAGGCCGCGCT
>CAIKTR010000150.1 GCA_903830425.1 uncultured Opitutia bacterium | reverse complement strand
GGCGCTGGCCGGGCTCGCGCTGCTCGGCCGGCCCGACCCCACCCCCGCCCTCAACCTCCGCGCCCTCGCGCTGGCCCGCGACCCGGCGCAGGCGGCCGCCGCCGGCGCGCTCTTCCGCCAGTCGCTCGCGCTCAACCCCGACCAGGAGCTCGCGCACTTCAACCTGGGCTGGCTCCAGGTCGTGCGGGATCCGGCCGACGCGGAAGCCCACTTTCTGGCCGCGGCCCGGCTCGTCCCCGACAAGGGCGGGGTCTACTTCGGGCTCGGGCTCGCCCGGCTCAACCAGGGCCGGCGCGCCGACGCCGTGCGCGCCTTTGCCCTCGAGTGCCTCAACGACCCCGTGTTCCTGGTCTCGCCGTGGTGGCGGCAGCCGGCCCTGGCGGCGCTGCAGTCGGAGGTCCGGGCCCAGGCGGCGCGGGGGCTGGCGGCCGTCCCGGCCGGCGGCCGCGAGGCCGCGTATCTGGCCGCGCTGCTGCACTGGCTCGACGGCACGGCGGGCGCCGGCGAGCTGCTCGGCGCCGCCCACACCGCCGAGCGGGTGGGCTACTTCAGCCGCCGGCCGGCGCGGCCCGACTTCGCGGCCGCCCCGGTGCGGCTCTACCGCCGCGAGCGGAGCGGCTACCCCGTGCTGATGCGCGACCTCGACCTGCCGGTGCCCGTCGATCTGTTCGACGTGCAGGAAAACACCCTCGCCACCGGGCCGTTTCGCTTTCTTTTTCCCCGCAAAGGGTGGCTCCCCGGCCCCGCGCTCCTGCGGCTGCTCGCCGCGCCCCCCCCGTAACCCGTGCCCCGCGCCTCCTCCCACTCCCTCCGCGAAACCGTCGTGCCGCTCGCCCTCCTCGCGGGCGACACGCTCACGACGTTCGCCGGCCTGGCGCTCGGCTGGTGGCTGCGCTACGCGTCGCCGCTCGCGCGCCTCGGCCTCGCGGTGCCCGGGGCCACGCTGGCCCAGTACCTGCCGCTCCTGCTGGTGGGCGTGGCGCTCCTGCTCGGCGCCTTCGCGCAGTTCGGCCTGTATGACTCCCGCCTGCTCCTGCGCCGCTACCTGAGCCTCAACGCCATCCTCAAGGGCGCCGCCTTCTGGCTGGTCGCCTACCTCGGGGTCTCCCTCGTGCTGAAGTTCGACCCGCCGATCTCGCGGCTCTTTGTCCTCGAGGCCTTCGTCTGCGTCGTCGCCCTGCTCGCCGCCTGGCGCGCGCTCGCCTACGCGGTGGTCACGCGCACCCCGCTGCTGGGCCGGCTGCGGCGGCGCGCCGTGCTGCTGGGCTGGAACGACGAGGCCGGGGCGCTCGCCGCCGAGATCGCCCGCGACCCCGCCCACCCGTTCACCCTCGCCGGGGTGGTCACCGTGCCCGGCGACACCGTGCCGTTCGCTCGCGCGGCGGCGGGCCGGCCGCCGGACCTCGGCGGCGTGGCCGACCTCGCCGCCATCCTCGCGCGCATCCAGCCCGACCTGCTGATCGCCACGCGCCTCGACCTGCCGCGCGACGAGGTCCGCCGGGTGGTCGAGACCTGCGAGCACGCCTACGTCGAGTGGAAGGTCGTGCCGGGCGCCTTCGACATCTTCCTGACGGGGCTCCGCCTGCAGACGATCGGCCGCGTGCCGGTGCTCGGGATCGAGGAGCTGGCGATCAACCGGCTGTTCAACCGCGGCCTGAAGCGCGGGGGCGACCTGGTGGTCGCGCTGGCCGGCCTGGTGCTCGCCGCGCCCCTCGTGCTCGTGCTCGCGGCCCTGATCAAGCGCGAGTCGCCCGGCGGCCCGGTGTTTTTCCGGCAGACCCGGGTGGGCGCGGGCCACCGGCCGTTCACCCTGTGGAAGCTGCGCAGCATGGTGCCGGAGGCCGGCGCGCAGGACGACGCCCGCCAGAGCACCGCGCGCGGCGACCCGCGGCTGCTCCGCATCGGGGCGTTCCTGCGCCGCTGGAACCTCGATGAGCTGCCCCAGTTCTGGAACATCCTGCGCGGCGACATGAGCCTGGTCGGCCCGCGGCCGGAGCGGCCCCATCACGTCGATCAGCTCGCCGACTCGATCCCGCACTACCTGCCGCGCCACCTGGTCAAGCCGGGCCTGACCGGCTGGGCGCAGGTCCACGGCCTGCGCGGCGAGAGCGACCTCGCGCGGCGCGTGCAGCACGACATCTACTACATCGAGAACTGGTCCGTCTGGCTGGACGTGCAGATCGTACTCCTGACCTTCGTCCGCTGGCGCGACGTGAACGCCTACTGACGCCCGAGGAGCGCACGGACTGCCAGCGACAGCGGACCCAGGGGCTGCCCGGGCTGGAGCGACGGGGGCAGCGCGCCTCGCATCCGCGGATCCGCGAGGACAACCCGCACCGACGCGGGCTGCGGGTGCGGCACCAGCATCAGGGGCTGGCCCGCAAATACGCCCGCGTCATCGCTCCGTTGAAACGCTACCGCCAGCCGCACTGGCGCGTCACGATCCCGCATCCGCGGCAGAATTAAGCCGCGCAGCGCCTGCGCCGATAACCCGAGCCAGCCCGCGAACAGGAACGCGCCCCACGCCCAGGCCACCGGCGGCGCGAGGCGGCTTCCGCGCGCCGCGGCGGACCGAGCCAGCCCGACCGCGCACGCGGTGTTCGCGATCGGCAGCAGCACGAGAAAGTCGGCATAACGCGACGGCACGCCAACGTCGAACTCGTGGCCGCCGCCCCGCGTCCAGGCCATGGCCCCGGCCGCCAGCACCGCCCAGCCGCCGAGCAGCAGCACAAAATCCTCGTCCGCCCCCGCGCGGCGCCAGCCCGCGAGCCGCGCGGTCACGGCGAGGCCCAGCGGCAGGTTGAGCACGAGTGCGGCCGCCGGCTGCCAGGTGTGGGGCCAGGCAAGCGCCCGGGCGAACGCGTTGCCGAACTGCCCCACCGTAGCCGCCCGCAGCGCCGCATGCGCCGGCACCTCCGCCCGCCAGGCCCACGCCAGCGCCAGCAACCCGAGAGCCGGCCCCGTCGCCCGCCACCACGCCCAGTCGAACCGCCGCTGCTCCACCGCCTGCAGCCCTCTCAGCCCCAGCAGCGCCACCGGCACAAACGCCCCCGCCCCCATCGCCAGCAGCGCGGCGATGCCCGCGGCCAGGCCGGCGGCCTGCCGCCGCCACGAGCGCGCCGGATCGCCCAGCAGCGCCAGCGCCGCCAGCGAAAACCCGAGAACAAAGTACACCGAGGACTGAAACCCCCACAGGGCGTTCTGCCACGCCAGCTGGGGCAGGTAGGCCAGGACGACCCCCGCGGCCACCAGACTCCGACCGGCGCCGCCGGCGCCGCGGGCCAGCAGCCCGGCCAGCCCCGCCGCGCCCGCCGCCCGCAGGAGTGCGCCTGCCGCCAACTGGACCAGCGGGTCCCACTGGCCGTTGGCCGTGAACAGCGCCAGGTTGAGCAGCCGCGTCCAGAGGATCCGATGTTCATTGTGCGGCTGGAAGAAGTCCCGCACCTGCCATGTGCCGTCGCGCCACGCCGGATAGGCCAGGCGGCCCTCCACGTCCCATTGGTCGAGAAACGGTATGTCCGTGCCCGCCCGGGCCACGAGTAACAGCTGCGCCGCAAGCACGAGCCCGAACACGGCCGCCGGAAGCAGCCAAACTTCGCGCCCGCGGGCCGGGTCGCCGTCGCCGCTGGGCCGGGCGGTGTTCACAGCGGCCGCACCTGCCGGTGGCCGCGCCAGGCCGCCCGCCAGCGCGCGACCGTCTTCCAGGCGCCGAAGGCCGCCGTGTATTTCCACCGCACCAGCGCCGAGCCGCGCGGGTTGAAATGCTTCAGGTACACGTCGCGGTTCGCGTCAAAGATCGCCTGCGCCATCGCCGCGCGCTCCTGCGCCACGCTCACCCCTTTCAGGTGGATGAGGGTCACCCGGCCGTCGTAGACGATCTTCCAGCCGGCCCGCGCCACGCGCAGGCAGAGGTCGAGGTCGTCGCCGTACATGAAGAAGTTCTCGTCAAAGACCCGGCCGTCCGGCGCCAGGGCGGCCAGCATCCGGCGCGGCGCCAGCAGGCAGGCGCCGTTGATCGCGCCGACCTCATAGGTGCCGTCCGGCGGCAGGTGCGTGAGATTGTAGCCCGCGAACCACGCCGTGCGCGGGAAGGCCGCGGCCAGCCCGGACGCCCGGCAGAACCCGTCCCACAGCGTCGGGATGCTGCGCCGGCAGGCCAGGTCCATCGTGCCGTCGGCCAGGACGAGGCGCGGGGAGACCAGGCCGATCCGGTCGTCCGCCCGCAGCCGGCCGAGGCAATGGGCCAGCGCCGCCTCGTTGCTCACCGTGTCGGGGTTGAGAAACAGGACGAACTCCCCCCGGGTCTGCGCATAGCCGAGGTTGTTCGCCCGGCCGAAACCGAGGTTCGTCCCCGGGACCACCCCGGTGACCCACGGAAACTGCGTGCGGAGGATCTCCGCCGTCCCGTCCCCCGGGCCGTTGTCCACCACCACCACCTCGACGTCCCGCCCCTCCAGCCGGCGCGGCAGCGAGGCCAGGCAGCCTGCGATTTCCCCCGCCGACCGGTAGGCGACAATGATGACGGAGAGCAGCGGCGTGTTCGGCGTGGACACGCCCCGACGCTGTGCGATGCTCCAGTTGAACGCAATGCCTGCCGATTCGCCGCCGTCCCTCAGCGTCATCGTGGTCTGCAAGAACCCCGGCCCGCGCCTGGCGGCCGCGCTGCAGAGCGTCTGGGGGCAGCGCGGGGCCGCGGCGGAGCTGGTGGTCGTCGACGGCGGCTCGACGGACGGCACCTGCGCCTGGCTGGAGCAGCACCGGGCCCGGCTGGCCTTCCTGATCAGCGAGCCCGACCGCGGCGTCTACGACGCCATGAACAAGGGGGTCGCGGCCGCCCGCGGCGAGTGGGTGCTGTTCCTCGGGGCGGACGACGCGCTCGCCTCCGACCTCGTGCTGGCGGAGGCGGCGGCGACGCTGCGCCAGACCGCCGGCGGCGTGGTCGTGGGCGAGGTCGCCTACACCGACGGCCGCGTCTACCGCCTGGCGGCGGCGCCCCGCCCGCTGGCGCGGAACTTCGTCCACCACCAGGGCGCGTTCTACCGCCGCAGCCTCTTCGCGGAAAACGGGGCGCTGGACGCGACGCTGGGGGTGATGGGGGACTATGACTTCAACGTGCGGCTCTGGCAGAACCGCGTGCGGTTCAAGGCCTGCCCGCTGCGGATCGCGGACTGCGGCCCGCGGGGCCTGAGCGACGGCGGGCGCTGGCAGGGCTACCGCGAGGAGATCGCGGTGCGCCACCGCTACTTCGCGGCCTGGCGGTGCTGGGGCTGGGACGCGCTTTCGGTGCTGCGCTTCGTCCGCAAGCAGCTTCTCCTCGGCCGGCCCTTCACCCATGGCTGAATCCCTCCAGGCGCTCGCCCGCCGCACCGCCAACCAGCTCCTCCGGCCCCTCGGGCTGCATCTGGCGCGGACCGACCGCGCCTTCGAGATGGAGGGCCTGCTGGCGCGGGCCGCGGCCCGCGGAGTCGCGCCCCGCACCTGGATTGATGTCGGGGCCTCCGACGGCTCGTGGTCCCAGCGCGCCCGGCGGCACTTTCCCGCGGCGAATTTCCTGCTCTTCGAGCCGCTGGCGGAACGGCAGGCCGCGCTGGCCGCGCTGCACCGCCGCCACGGCTTCGAGACGGTGGCCGCCGTCGCGGGGGCCCGGCCCGGCCAGGTCGATTTTGCCGTGGGCGCGGACCTCGACGGCAGCGGCGTGGCGGCCGGGGGCGGCGGCCCGACCCGCCCGGTGCCGGTCGAGACGATCGACCGCGCCGTCGCGGCGCGCGGCCTGCCGGGGCCGTACGGCCTGAAGCTGGACACGCACGGCTACGAGCTGCCGGTGCTGGAGGGGGCGGCCGCGGTCCTGCCGCAGGCGAGCCTGCTCGTGATCGAGGCCTACAACTTCACGCTCGCCCCCGGCAGCCTGCGGTTTCCGGCCCTGTGCGCCTGGCTGGAGGCCCGCGGCTTCCGCTGCTGCGACCTGGCCGACCCGATGCGCCGGCCCGGCGACGGCGCGCTCTGGCAGCTGGACCTCGCCTTCGCCCCGGCCGCGAGCCCGCTGTTCGCCTCCGACGACTACCGGTGAGCGGCCGGCGCGCCGGGCCTACTTCACCGTGGCGAGCTGCTCGCCAAACGTGATGAACCCGTGCCGGGCCACGCGCTCGACGTACACGGGCAGATTCGCCAGGCGGAAGACCAGCCGGGCCCACCGGTGCCGCAGCGTGATCCGGTCCGCCGGGAGCTGCAGCTTGCGGTACAGGCGATGGTGCTCCTCCAGCATCACCGGCAGGTTCTTGGTCAGCTGGCCGGCCCGCAGGCGAAACGCCGCCACGTCCCGCTTGGTCGCGCAGACAAAGGGGATCCCCGCCACGCAGGCCCGCGCCAAAAACTCCGAGTCGCCGCAAAACTTCAGGCTGGTGTCGAAGGGCCCCAGCCGCGCGACCACCGCGCGCGTCGCGACCGTGCCGTGCTGGAAGACCGGCTCCGTGCGCTGGGCATACAGCAGCCGGTTGAGCGACGGCACCGGCGAAATCGGAATCGACCCGACCCGGCGGCCGGCGGTGTTGATCAGCCGCACGCCGCCATAGACCACCCGCGCCTCCGCCGTCTGCGCCCGCGCCACCACCGCGGCAAACGCCGGCAGCAGCAGGTCGTCGTCGTTGATGTAGGTGAACGCGTCCCAGTCCGCCTCCGCGGCCAGCCCCGCGTTGATCGCCGCATACATGCCGCCGCCCGGCTCGGGCACCACCCGGAGCGCCGGGTACCGCGCGGTCAGCCCCGCGACCGCGGCCCCCGGGGCCACCAGCACCTGGCGGCAGGGGAACGGCAGCCGGGCCACGCTGGCGACGGTTTCATCCAGCCACGGTGACGTGCCG
Source organism: uncultured Opitutia bacterium (assembly GCA_903830425.1). Classification (GTDB taxonomy): domain Bacteria; phylum Verrucomicrobiota; class Verrucomicrobiia; order Opitutales; family Opitutaceae; genus Opi-474. Next base: position 5,892 of record CAIKTR010000150.1, on the reverse strand, counting down.
AGCGTGGGGGTGACCACGAGCAGCTGGAACGTCGGCAGGGAGCGCACCGGGCCACGCTACGCACGCGCCCGGCGGCATCAAGGGACGAATAGGAGCTGGCCCCGCAGCCGGCCGTAGTGCGGCAGCAGCCAGCCCGCCTTGAACCGCTCCCAGCGGTCGCGGACCGAGCCGCCGGCATGGAGCCGCGCCGAGTGCCGCCGCGGCGCGAGCCCGTGCGCCGCCGCCAGCCGGTCCTGGACCGCCACGAGTTTCCGCAGGTACGGGAGGTAGACCAGCGCGCGCAGCGCCGGGGTGAGCGCCGTCCCGTAGGCCCGGAGCCCGGGTTCGAAGCAGCCGGGGACAAGCTCGCGGATGCCCTGGAAATGGTAGAACCACAGCGGGCGGCCGTTCACCTGGACGGCCCCGTCCGCCGCGGTCACCGCGACGCCCGCCATGTTCCAGGGCGCGGCGTTGATGCCGGGATGATCGAGCACCCGCACGCCGCCGAAGCGGCGCGGAAACTCGTCCAGGTAGCCCTGGTCCGCGAACCGCCCCTGGTCGAGCCGGTCGTGACACCATTCCAGGCAGCGCTCGCGCCACCACTCGAGGCAGGCCAGGCCGTCGGGGTCCCGGCGGAACGAGACCCAGGCGACGTTGTAGGTCCCGTACTGCCGCCGCTCCGCGAGCCGGTCCGGAAACCGGTGCGGGACGATGCCGACCGAGGCGCCGCCCTGCTCGGCCAGCACGGCCGCGGCGGAGCCGAAGAAATACAGGTCCGCGTCGAGGTAGGTCATGCGTTCCGCCGCGGGCACGCGCCGCAGGCAGTGGCGGACCAGCACCGGCGTCGCGGTGAAATAGAACTCCACCGGGGTCCGCTGCGCGCGGACCGCGGCGTAGTCGGGCTCCGCCTTCAGCAGCTCGGCCAGCGGGATCGCCACCAGCGAGTCCCTGCCCGCCGCCGCCACCACCGCCGCCGTCTCGGCGTCGAAGCACAGCACGTGCAGCCGGAACGGCTCCCCGCCCGCCGCCAGCGAATCGTGCAGGCACAGCAGCCGGGCGGCGTACCCGCGGTCGCAGTAGGTGCAGAAGTGGTCCATGGCGCCGGATCCCTACCGGGTAGCAGCCGAGGTCACGAGGCTGTTTTCAAAGCGACGCCGCCCGGGCTCAGGCGGTCGGACGCGCGCCGCACCGTGCCGCCGGGGGCGCGCCCGCCGGCTTCCGCGCGAGCACGATGTTGTCCAGGTACAGGTCCGGGTTGGCCGGCAGCAGCCAACCGACGGCCAGCCCCAGCAGGTTCACCGGCGCCATCAGCGCCAGCATCGCCAGCCAGTCCAGCGCGCGGCTCGAGGTCCGGGTGGTTTTGTAGAGGTAGGCGTTGACCAGCTGGAACAGCACGCGGCTGTCCGCCGTGCTCTTGCGCTGGGCCGCCACCGCGAAGCCCGCCTGCTCCAGCAGCGCCCGCAGCCCGAAGGACGAGTACCGCGCGAAGTCGTGCGGCTGCTCATGCTCGTCCCACACGAACGGCACCGTGAGCAGCAGCCGGCCGCCCGGCCGCAGCACCCGGCGGATCTCCGCCAGGAACTCCGCCGGCGCGAACACATGCTCGAAGACCTGCGAGCACAGCACCGCGTCGAAGCTCGCGTCCGGAAACGGCAGGGTCCGGCCGTCGTAGTAGGCGTCGGCGGAAAAACTCGCGCGCGTCCGCGGCGTGTCCACCTCGAGCCCGACATAGCGGGCCGCGGGGATGAACTCGCGGTAGGGCTGGCGGCCGCAGCCCACGTCCAGCACGTCGCCGGTCAGCTGCGGCCAGAATTCGCGCAGGCCCGCCAGCAGGCCCCGGCGCGCGAAGTAGAACGGGTTGACGAAGGGCGCGGCCCAGCCGGGCACGAACAGCTGGCGCTCCTTCCAGGCGCGCAGGGGAGGGGGCGGCGGGGCACTCATGGGATCCTCTCCAGATAGAGGCCGCCGTAGCGGGCGTCGATGTCGACTTCATCGTCCGTCGCCCACTCCGCCGCCAGCCGCCAGCCGGGTGTGAACGGGCGGAGCAGCGCGGCCCGGTCAAAGAACCAGCAGGGGTAGCTCGCGGGATAGATCGCCGGCGGGACGCGCTGGACCGTGAGGCGGTCGCGCCCGCGGCGCACGAAGCCGGTGCGGTCGATGATCAGGTGGCGAAAGCCCCGCGCCCGCACCTCCGCCAGGAGCGCATGCGGCGCCTCGAGGTACGGCAGCACGCTCGACAGCAGCATCACGGCGGGCGACTCCGCGGCGTCGCCCTCCGCCAAGGTCGCGTGGAAGCGCAGCGGGCCCGCCGCCAGCTCGCGTTTTCCGGCCGCCACCAGCGCCGGCTGCTCGACCACGCCCCACCGCACCTCGGCCAGGTCGGCCAGCCAGGCCCGGTGCTGGAACCAGGTGCTGCCGAGCGCGCCGCCGAAGTCGAGCACGTGCAGCCGGCCGCCCTCGGCGGCGGCCGCCTGGCGCAGCGCGGCGAGCAGGGGGCGGTTGCACGCCGGGTCGGCGAACAGCACGGTGTCGCGCTCCCAGGCCGCCCGGCCGTCGCGGACGGCCCGCGCCGCGGCCAGGGTGCGCTCGAAGATCGCCGGGGCGTCGTACCCGCCCGAGGCGGCGCGCGCCCGGGCCCAGGTGGCATGGTCGCCCGTGAAGGTTCCGCCCCCGCGCCACCGGCGCAGCCGCCGGCGGACCGCCGCCGGCACCAGCGCCTTAAATTTTACGCGCCAATCCGAATTCATCGGAGGCCGAGGCCGGCCCGCAGCCGCCGCCAGGGACCGAGCCAGCCGCCCGGGTTGGCCCGCACCCATAGCCGCCGGCACTGCGGGTGCAGCCCCGGCTCCGGCCAGGCCGCGGGGGGCGCCGGCGCGGGACGCAGCGGCGGATTGGCCCACGCCTGGGCGGTCGCGGCGTTCGTCGCCGCGGCGTCAAAGCCCACGTGCTCCACCAGCGACCAGGGCGGGCGCAAACAGAGCCCGCCGTGCTGCAGGTGGTGGTAGAGCCAGCGCACCGCCCAGGTGTTCTGCGTCGCCTCGGCCGCGGCCATCACCGGCAAGTCCGCCCCAAAGGCATCGGGGGCCCCGCGGCGGCTCGCCGCGGCCAGCTTGGCCGGCGCCGTTGCGTCCGCCATCCCGCGCCAGGACCGCGCCCAGCCGCCCCAGGCCCAGCACTCCGCCCGCGCATCGAAATAGGGGGCCGCGCCTTGTCCGGCCGGCGTCACCCGCGGATGCGTCCACGCCGTCACGCTCATCACCCGCTCGTCCCCCGCATAGTGCCGCAGCGCCGCCGCCAGCCACGCGTAGGTGCCCGGGACGCAGATCAAGTCGTCCTCCCACCCGATGAAGGCGTCGTAGCGGGCCGCCACCGCGCCCATGCCCGCGAGCACGTTGCGGCCGAGCCCCAGATTCTCCGCGCGCTCGACCAGCTCGAGCTCGCACCAGTCGACCCCGCGCAGCAGGGCCCGGGTGGCCGCGACCGCGGCGGCGTCGCCCGGCCCCTTGGCCCCGTCGGCAAACGCGTGGATCCGCGGCACGCCGTCCGCGCGCAGCGCCGCCAGCGCGCGCGCCAGGTGCGCGGGCCGGGCGTAGGCAAACAGCACCACCGGGATGGGGGCGGCCATCGGTTTACCTCCGGACATAAAGCAGGTCCCGGTGCGTGCCGAGGGCCGTCAGCACCTCGCGCAACTCGTAGCGCGACCCCAGCACGGCCGCGATCGCCGCCTCGTCGCGCGCCTCGACGCAGATGCAGCGGGGCGCATGGCGCTCGAGGTCGAGGCCGCGCAGCGCCATCACCTCGGCCCCCGCGACGTCGAGGCTGAGCAGGTCGATCGGCCGCGTGATCGCGGCCTCGTCCAACAGCGCGGACAGGGTGCGGGCGGGCACCCGGACGGGGGGCGCCGCCGCCAGCCGCTGGACCCGCCGCCCGGACTCGACATGGCGCGCGGTGGCGTCGCCGTCACCCATCGCGCCGGCCACCGTCGACATCAGGCCGGCGCAGTGCAGCTCCACGCTCGCGCCCGGAACCTCCGTCGCCACCAGGGCGGCCTCGGCGACGGGGCTGCGCCGGTTGCGCCGGCAGGCCATGGCCAGCGCCGGCGCGGGCTCGACCAGCAGGCCGGTCCAGCCCCGGAACCGCTCCAGATAGTAGGTGTTGCTCTGGTTCACGCCGTCGTTGGCGCCGGCCTCCACAAAAACGCCGCCGTCAAAATCGAGGTGCCGCCCAAGCTTCCGGTCGAGATCGTACAGCCCCATCCGCGAGTAGCGCGCGCTGCCGACCGCCTCGCAGGCGGCGCGGCGCCAGCGGAACAGGGACTCGATGATTGCCGTGGCCGGTTTCATGATCGCCGCAGGTAGCGCCAGCCCCGGAGCGGCAGGAGCAGGGCGCGGGTCTGCATCGCGGCGGCCGCGCGCACGGCGGGGTGAAGATAGGAGGCCAGCCAGGCCGCCGCGCCGTAGGCGACCACGGTCGCGACCGCCGCCCCCAGGCCGCTCCAGCGCGGGATGAGGACCAGGTTGAGGCCGACGTTGACCACCGCCCCCGCCAGCGTCGCGGCGAGGTAGAATCCCTGCAGGCGCTCCGCCACGAGCCACTGCCCGCGGGCCACGCCGAGGAACACAAACACGCTCGACCAGATGTGCACCGCTAGGATCGGGCCCGCCGCCGCAAAGGCCGGGCCGTAGGCGGCGCGGACGAGCCACGGGGATGCCAGCGCCACCGGAATCGACAGGGCGTACGCGGCGCCGGCGCTCAGGTCGTAGTACTGCTGCATCCGGCCGGCATAGGCGGCCGCATCGCGGTCGCGGGCCCGCAGCAGCGCGGGCAGCACGCTCGCGCCCAGGGCGATGGGCAGAAAATACCACATTTCGCTCAGCCGGGTGGCGGCCGAGTAGATGCCCACCGCGGCGGGTCCCACCATCTGGCGCAGCATCACCTCGTCGATCTTCATGTAGATGCTGATAGCGAGGCTCGTGAACATCAGCGGCCAGGATTCGTGCAGCAGGCGGCGCATCGTCGCGACCTGGATCGCGGCGCCTGAAAAGCGCAGGCCGCTCCGGTGGGCGAAGACGACCAGGCCCGCGATGCCCAGCAGCACCTCCAGCACCAGCACCCACGCAAACGCCGCGAGCGTACCGGCCGTCAGGATGAGCCACGCCCGCAGGCCGGAGCCGACGACCAGCGCCGCCAGTTGCGCCCCCACGGCCAGCTTGGCGCGCAGGTGCGCTTGCAGCCACAGGTCGGGCACGGACAGGGCCGGCTGCAGGAGCAGCAGCCCCAGGATCGCCACCAGCCGCGGCTCCTCCCCGCTCAGGCCCCAGCCGCCCAGCACCACCACCAGCAATCCCAGATAGGTCAGGACCCCGGCCACGAGCCGCAGCACGAAGCTGCTCGCCAGCAGGTCCGCCGCCTGCCCGGGCAGCTGCAGCAGATCGCGCTTCACCACCGCCTCCAGCCCCAGCGCCGGCACAAAGCCGAGGAGCGTGACCAGCGCCAGGCAGTAGCCAAGCGTGCCCAGCCGCGTGGGGCCCAGGTGCCGCGCGACCCAGAAGCCCACCCCCAGCCCAAACACCAGCCGCACCGCCTTCTCCACCGCCAGCCAGCCGAAATTGTGCACGGCCGAGCGCACCGCCGGTCGCGCTATCAGGGTCTGCCAGGCAAGGAGGGCCACGCCGACTGAACATGTGACTGCCGGTCCAGCGGTCAACGCTCACCCGCCCCCGCCCCGGCAAAAAGACTTCCGTCCCCGGCCGCCTCGGTTACCGTGCCTCCCGCCCGCATGAAGCTCACCATCGTCATCCCCTGCTACAACGAGGCCAAGACCATCCGCGCCATCGTCGAGCGCGTGCGGGCCGCCCCCATCGCCAGCAAGGAGATCATCATCGTCGACGACTGCTCCCGCGACGGCACCCG
>CAIKTR010000149.1 GCA_903830425.1 uncultured Opitutia bacterium | reverse complement strand
GCGGCCTGCCATCGGGCAAAGCGATATTTCCAGCCGCCTGGTGGCCGCGGGGCCCCGGGACGATCATAGTAGTCCGTGCGCCACGGATCCTGGAGGTCCACCACGTAGGGCACGCCGAATCGCCGCTGCCAGCGCGGCCCGAGGGCGGTGGCCACAAATTGTGTGGTGGAAAAATAGACCAGATCGAACTGCCCTGTGGCCAGCAGCCGGTCGCCCTGGCGCCGGAGCTGAAACCACGAGCGGTAGGCGAGGTTGCCGAGCCCGGCGAGGCGCGACCACCGGGCGGGCACGGCGGAAACCCGGTGCACTGGCACCTCCGAGGGCAGAGTGCGGACGAGAAGGGGGTCCTGCGTGCCCTCGACCCGGTCGGCGTCCACGGCGAGCACCACGGGCTCCCAGCCATTTTCCCGGAAATAGGGCAGGCTCATCCGCACGCGCTGGTGATCGGGCGCATGGGTCGGCGGGAAGTGCGGGCTGATGATGAGGACGCGGCGCATGGGTCAGATCACGCGGGGGCCAGTGGCGGGGGAGTCGGCGGGCGGCAGGATGTAGCGGAAGTAGAACTCTTCATCCGAGTTGAAGATGCGCACCAAATCAGCCGGGAGGGCGGGCTCGCTCCACGGCGCGGTGGGCTCCGTCTGCGTGCGGTAGGCCTCGAGGGCATGGGCCTTGATCGGCCGGAAGTCCTCGGTCGGCTGCCGGCAGCGTCCGGTGGTGAAGATGAGGCGCTCGATCAGCAGCATGGGATTCCACCAGGACCAGACCGGATACTGCCAGATGTCCGGCCGCACGCCGGCAGCCCCCACCGCCCGGCAGATAAACCCGAAGGTGGCGTCGTGTTCGCTGCTGCCATCCGGGCAGCAGGGGAGAAAAATCTCGTCCGGTCGGATGGCGGCCAGCAGCTGCGTGATCCGGGTCACCAGCTCGCACTCCTGCGCGGCTAGCAGGTGGTTGAGGGTGCCATCGGCGGCGTCGAGAAAATGGATGGCGCCGGATTCCACGCCAAGGATGGACAGGGCCGTGCGCGCCTCCTGTCGCCGCATCGTGCTGATTGCGGTGCTGGACAACCGGGGATGCCCGGGATGGGAGGCACCGCCATCCGTGATGAAGACGACATGCACCGGCAGGCCCTCGTTGCGCTTGCGGGCGATGAGCGCGCCACAGCCGAGTGTCTCATCGTCTTGGTGCGGGGCGAAAACGATGCAGGGTCCGGTCCGGAGGCGGTAGCGCGGGGTGAGCCAGCCGAGGGAAAAACGGCACAGGCCAATGGCCAGCCGGCGGGCGATTGCCTTGGCCCGGTGACGATTAATCTGGGTCAGGGAGACCAGCACGATGGTGGCGACGATGATCCGGCGGATGGCCATGGTATCAGGCAGGCGCGACGGTGGGGGTCCGCAACGCCTGGTCGACGGCCGCCAGCAGGCGAGGAGCGTCGTGTTCCCAGCTGAACTGGCTGGCGGCGGCCGCCCGCGCGGCGGTCTGGCAGGCCCGCAGGCGGGCGCGGTCGCCCAGCAACGCGTCAAGCTGGGCGGTGAGCAGCGTGGTCTCGTGGGCCTGGATGAGAAGGCCGCATGCCGGCACCGCCCGGAGGACCTCGCTTTGTCCCGCGGTGTCGGTGGCGACGACGGCGAGGCCGGCGGTCAGGTACTGGAAGAGCTTGTTCGAGATCGTCACATCCCGATTGCGGGGCCAGTTCGGTTCCAGGGCCAAGCCGATGTCAAAGGCGGTGAGCGCGCGCGGCAGTTCCTCCGGCGTAACCAGGGGGAGGAACCGGATGTCCGCGCGGCGCCGGGCGGGCACGCGCGACAGCAGGTGCTGGCGATAACCGGGCCGTTCATCCCCGAGCAGGCACACCCGGCTGGGATGGCGGGTCTGGGCCCAGGCCGAGAGAAACAGTTCCAGTCCGCGGCCCTGGCCGATGGTCTGGGAAAACCAGATGAATGCCGGCGGTTCGTCGCCGCTCGGCCGATCCAGCCGGGACCGTGGCTGCAAGGGAAACGTGTTGCGGAGCGTGATGGGCCGCGGGCACTGGTAGGCCTCGGCCAGCGCCTCGGCCATGCTGTCCGACGTGGCGGAGGCGTAGGCGGAGCGATTCAGCACAAAGGCCTCGGCGGCGCGCAGCAGGCGCAAGGGTCGGCTGTGCCGGTCCGCGTACAGCAGGTCCTGCGAATACCAGTCCTCCACATCCACGGCTACGCGGCGGCCGTCACGAATCAGGTATTGGGCGGCCCAGATCGGAATCTCCGTGTGGACGATGGTGAGGTCGGCCGGGTGGGCGCGGGCGAGACGGAGCAGGGCGGAGGCGGGGCCCAGGGATTGGGCGAGTTCCAACTTGAGCGCGCGGCAGAGATGCCGCGCGCCCCACGTGGCGCTGCGCTGCAGGAAAGCGGATAACTGCACGGGCCAGGCAGGGGAGGCATGGTCGATGACCACGCGCTGGAACGGCTGGCCGCGCATCAGCTCCAGGTCCATGCGCTCAAAGCGCGCCTGAACGGAGACCGACATGACCGTGACGTCGTAGCCGGCGGCACCGAGCGTGGCCGCCTCCTTCACCACGCGCGGATTGCGGCAGAGGTGCGAGGCGGTGAGGACCAGAATGCGTTGACGGCTCATCCGTGCAGCAGGTGTTTGAGCCGCCAGACCTGGCGCCAGCCGATCAGCCGGGCGAGGGCAGAGCTCTTCGGGCCCATCGCCGGCCGGCCCACGCTCCCGCCCAGGCGGCGGACTTCCGCCTCGGCGCGGGTCATCAAGTCGGCGGGTGCGGGGAAAAAATCATGCACGTACCGCTGCCAGTAGCCGGCGCAGGCCCGGCGGGTGCGGGCGGAATCCTCGGCGGCCAGCACCTGGCGGGTGATGAGTTCCAGCGAGTGGAATTGCGACCGGCGCGCCCGGTCGCTCCGCAGCTGGCTCAGGCTGCCGGGGAGGCCCGAGCGGTAGTAGCTGCGGGCCCCCGGGTCGCCGCAGAACGCCAGACCCGCACTGGCCAGCGCCACCCGGGCAAAATATTCGCCGTCGTCGTTGAGCGAGAGCGCCTCGTTCCACGGCCCGGCCTGGTCCGCCACGGCCCGCGGGACCAGCCAGGCCGAGGGATGCATCATGGCTCCGGTTTCGCCGGCCAGCACCAGATAGTCGAGCGGGGTGAAGTCCCGGCAGACGGCCGTGTCCACAAAGCGGGCGGCGGACGGCTCGGTCGTGAACCGTCCCCAGGCGCAGGAGGCGACGGTGCCCAGCGGCCGCGCGGCGAGCAGGGCGAGCTGCCGCGCGATCTTGTCCGGCGAGATCAGGTCATCGGCATCGAGGAACTGCACAAAGTCGCTCCGTGATTCGCGCAGGGCCCGGTTGCGGGCCGCGCTGGCTCCGGCCTTGGCCTGGCTGATCACGCGTACCCCGCGCGGCACATACGAATGGGCGAGCAGCAGACTGCCGTCGGTCGAGCCGTCATCCACGACGATGAGTTCCACCGCCGGCCACGTTTGGGCCAGGGCCGATTCCAGGGTCTCCCGCAGCCAGGGCTCCGCATTGTGGCAGGGGATGAGCAGGGCGACCGTGGGCGTCATGATTGCGGGTGAAGCTCAGCGGCGCTGATACAGGGAGATGAAGCCCTCCGGCACGGTGGACACAAGCTGCCAGCGCCGGCCGTCGGCGAGTTCGGTGACGGGTCGACGGGCCCCGTCGCCGATGAAATAGGTGTCCGACGAGGTGGAACCGGCCGGTGCGAGACCAGGTGCCTGATACGGGGAGCCAATGTAGCCGAGGAAACTCAGGTGTACCACGCGGCCCAATTTACACCAGTCGCCCTGATAATTCACAGTCTGTTCGAACGTGGAGAGATCGGCGGGCCTGAAACCAGTCGCGAGGAGCTCCCGGCGGGCCATCTGGTAGGGCAGCCAGCCACTCCAGTACAGGGTGAGGTCATACCCGTCCGCCAGCCGATTGTGGAGGGTGGCCAGTTCGGTCTGCATGCGGGACTTCTCCCGGTGCCAGCAGCCCGGGGCAAACCACTGCCCAGCGCGCAGGCGAAAACCGTCGGCGTTGATCAGGAGCTCGCCCGGTCCGACCACCAGCCCGAAGGTCTTGGTCCGGGTCTTGATCTGGAACAGGTCCGTCAGTGTTGGAGAGGTGGTGAAGTACCGCTCTGCCGGCTGCAGGGTGCGCAGGCCAACCAGTCCGTCGGCCAGCAGCACGCCGACCACGCCCAGTCCGGCCAGCCAGGCGGACCGGCGAGGCAGTTGGCTCATCTTGCGCCCGAGCCCACCGAGGAGGTCGAGCCCGGGCAGCAGTGCGAAGGGGATGACATAATATAAATACTTGGGCGTGCTCAGCGACGTTCCATAAGCAACCAGAGAGGGCAACAAGCCGCTGATCACCACGAGGCCAAGCCCATAGGCCCGGCGCCTGAGCAGCAGTCCGCTGCCGATGAGGGTGCTAACGGCGAGGACGGGCGAGAGCAGCAGAGCCGGGGTCTCTGCCAGAGTCCGCCAACCGCTCAAAAAATACCCGCGCCCGGCGTAGGTCTCGAACCCTTGCTGCAACGACGCGCCGCTCAGCCAGTAGAGCCCGGCGACTCCCGCAGCGGCCGTTGCCGCGATCGCCAGGGTGCGGAGCGCCGCGGGGCCCCACGCCGCCTGCCGCCAGTAGGCCAAGCCCAGGCACGCCGGCGCCACCAGTAGGCTGTCCGCGCGCAGCCACCCGGCCAGCGCGAGGACCAGTCCGGACCAGAGCCAGGCGAGCCTCTCAGGTCGGGAGGCGAGCAGGACCGCGAGGATCGCCGCGCCTCCCGCCAGCGCGCTGGTGTTGGCGTAGCAGGCGGCCGCGGTCACCTCCTGACACCACAGCATGGCCACCAAGGTCCAGGCCAGCGGCCAGGCCAGCAGGGTCCGCAACAGCCAGGCACCGGCCAGGGCGAACGCCGCGGCCCCCGCGATCGTCGCGCACCCAAAAACAGTCTGGATGGAAGCGCCGGTCAGTCGCGTCAAACGGGCGAGCACATGGTAAGCCCCCGGCTGCACCTCATACAGGTAGCGCATGTGCCCGAGCACCGGATCGCCCCGCACCATGCCCTCCACCCCGAACATCACCCCTTGGTCATCCCCTTCCAGGGGTACGATGGGCCATACGCCGTAACTCCACCAGCCCAGCTGCAGGAGAACGATGAACCACGGCAGTAGCCGCATCGTCGTCGGGCGTCGACCCGGTGCGGCCCGGGCGGGAGTGAGGTGGTCCGTCGCGCTATTGGCTGCGGCGGATGGGCTCATGAAGCGGGCGGCGTAGGGTTGAGCCCGCACCGCCAGCCATGGCGGAAATACCAGCGTTTGGATTCCGCGACGTAGTGGTGCATCACCGCAGTGGGCCGCCGGCCTTCGGCGCGGTCCGGGTTCGTCCAGTACTCCGAGCGCGGGGCCACGGCGCATGGCTGGTGGCGGGCCGCGAGCATCGCGACCAGCGCCTGCTCCAGATAGTAGCTCGTTTTTTCCCGCGCGATGAGCTCGGCGCACCAGGCCTCGATCTCCGCCCAGTCGAGCGACTCGCTGCGCAGCCCGCAGAGGCCGACATTCACCAGGGGCGGAAGGGGGGCGCCGGCCAGTCGTTCCAGCAAGCTGCGGGAATAACCATAACTCTCCTCGCAATCGACGGCGTGCAGCGGGCGGTCCGGCGCCGCGAGCCAGTCGAGCAGGAAGCCGGGGCGCCGGAAAAAAAGCAGGTCGGAATCGAGGACGAGCTTCCAGCCCGTCGACCCGAGGTGCGGGTCGGTGAGCTTGCGAATGTTGGGATAGTTGCGCCAGCGCTCGCGCAGGACGGGGAATTTCCGTTCCGGCAGCAGGGTCTCGAGCCGCTCGCGGATATGGTCAGCGGCATGGAGCTGGATGCCTGGTCCGAGCCGGCGAAGCTGGAGGCCGAGGGCGTCATCCAAGGTGCCGTCGTCGTAGAGCTCGGCGTCGACCCCTCTGTCCGACTGCTGCGCGAAGGTGTGCAGGCAGAAAGCCGTCTGGTACCAGAAGCGCCGGCCGGTGAGGAGGTGGAGCGTCACCCGCGGCGAGTCGGGCCGGGCGGGCAGGGGGGGCAGGGCGGATGCCGCCGCGAGCATTTGGCGGCGCTGTCGCTCGGTCTCGCGCTCGGCGAGCGGGCCGCCGTTGCGCCAGGAATCACGGAGGCGCCCCAGCGGGCGATGCCAGAGCCCGAGGGCGAGTTTGCCCAAGCCCAGCTGCCGAAGAATAGGGGGTAGGCTCATGCCGGGCGCAGGAAGCGCAGGAGTTCGATCGGCAGGGGGTTGATCGGGTCGATATGCAGATAGGTCAGGTGGGCGGCGGGAATGAGCAGGTTCGCGATCCCGAGGGCGAGCAGGACAGACGGAGCCAGCAGGGGCACGCGGCGGGCATACTGAAAACAGCCGAGCAGGACCACCGGCAGGAGGATGACGATGGAACGGCTCAGGTCCGAAGCCAGGATCAGCGTGAGCAGGAGCGTGCCGATCAGCGTGAGCGTGGCCAGCAGGCGGCGTCCCGGCGGCGTGGTCCCGGCGGTGTAGGCGACGGGTAGCCACGCCGCCCGCAGCCCCATCCACCAGCCCAACGGGGCCAGCGGTGCGAGCCGCAGGCCCTGTTGGAACTGCACGGCGAGAAACTGCTGGGTCGCCGCGCTGGCTGCTCCGTCGATGCGGCTCAGCCCGAGTCGCACGCCGACGTAGGGCAGCAGCCACAGACCCTCGCGCAGGGCGGACCAGTCCCAGTCCAGCCCGCGCTCGTGGCGCCCGGCGAGCCAGGCGAGGGGAAAGCCGATGAGGAAACGCTCGTCGATCCACGGGCCCAGCAGGCATGCCAGCGGTGTGGCCCAGGGGGCGCGGCCAAACGCCACGGCGAGCAGACCGAGCCAGACCCAGGCGTCGTTGATGCCCAGCCAGCCCACTGGCACCAGCACCGCGGAGGTCGTGGCGAACAGCAGCGTGCCTCCGGCCACGTAGCGCCAGTCATCGAGCCGGCGGCGAAACAGCACGGCGGCATAGGCGGTGACCGCGATCACCCCCAGCCAGGGCAGCGCGAGGGGGGTGTAACCGGGGAGCCGCAAGGCATGGCAGACCAGCGGCGGCAGCAGTCGCCAGTGCATCGCCGCCTCGATATCGCGCCGCCCGGGTTGCGCACATTGCGCCAGATAGGTGCGAGCCCGGTCCCATTGGAAGGAACCCGGTACCTCGTGCCGCATGAGCCACAACCGGGGGGCGAAGAAGGTCACGCTCAGGACCAGACAAGTCAGGACGATGAGCGCGAGGCGCGGGACAGTGACGGTCCGGGTGCTCATGGGTGGATGCGCCCCTCGTAATGGCCGCAGGCGCCTTGCCAGCGAATCCGGGCGGCCGGCGACGTCCAGGCCCGATGGCCGAACCAGGCCTTGAACTGGCGCAGGCGGGCGCCGCTGCGGGTGAGCGGCGGCCAAGGGCAGGCGTCGTGCAACGCCAGCACCTGCATCCAGGATTTTTGGATGCCCCGGTTGAGGCGGGAGAGGTACTCGGCTTCGAGCCGGCTGGCGGGAATGAGATGGGTGAGGCTCAGGGCGGGGAAATAGCCGACTTCCCAACCGGCGCGCATGGCGCAGAGCACCAGGTCGTTGTCTCCGCCGGAAGTGAGT
>CAIKTR010000148.1 GCA_903830425.1 uncultured Opitutia bacterium | reverse complement strand
TCTCGGACTTCGCCGCCGAGCCCGGCGCCGGCGTGCGCGCCACCGTCAACGGGCAGCCCGTCACCGTCGGCCGCGCCCCCGCCGACCTCGCCCTGCCCGGGCACCCCGCCGCCACCCTGGTCGCGGTCACCGTCGGCGGCCGGCCCGCCGGCCTCCTCGCCCTCGCCGACGTCGTCAAGGCGACCACCCCCGCCGCCGTGGCGGAACTGCAGCGCCTGGGCCTGGCCGTCCACATGGTCACCGGCGACCGCGCGGCCAGCGCGCGCGCCGTGGCCGAGGCGCTGGGCCTCGACGGCTGGACCGCCGGCGTGAGCCCGGCCGGCAAGCAGGAGCTCGTGCGCGCGCACCAGGCCCGCGGCCGCCGGGTGGTGTTTGCCGGCGACGGCCTCAACGACGCGCCCGCGCTCGCCGCCGCCGACGTGGGCATCGCCCTGGGCACCGGCACGGACGTCGCCATGCACAGCGCCGGCCTCGTGCTGGTGCAGGGGGACCTGACCGCGCTCGTCCGGGCGGTGCACCTCAGCCGGGCCGTCCTGCGCAACATCAAGCAGAACCTCTTCTGGGCCTTCGCCTTCAACACCGCCGGCGTGCCCCTCGCCGCCGGCGTGCTCTATCCGTTCACCGGCTGGCTGCTGAACCCCATGTTCGCCAGCATCGCCATGAGCCTCAGCTCCCTCACCGTCGTGGCCAACGCCCTCCGCCTCCGCCAGCTGCGGCTCTAGCCCCGCAGCTCAGGCTGGCCTGCGGCCGCCCCCGCCCCCACACTCCCCGCGGACATGAACACCTTCCTGGGCGTCGCCGGCGAAACCTTGGTCATCCTGGCGCTGGTCGCCGCCAACGGCTTCTTCGTCGCCGCCGAATTCGCCCTCGTCAAGGTCCGCGCCAGCCAGCTGCGGCCCCTCGCCCGCACCGGCGGCTGGCGCGTCCGGTTCGCCCTCAAGGCCACCGCCCACCTCGACGCCGCCCTCTCCGCCACCCAGCTCGGCATCACCCTCGCCAGCCTCGGCCTCGGCTGGCTCGGCGAGCCCTTCGTCGCCCACCGCCTCGCCCCGCTCCTCGCCCGCTGGGGCGTGACCGATCCCGCCACCGTCACCTCCCTCGCCTTCGCCTCCGCCTTCGGCGTGATCACCTTCCTCCACATCATCTTTGGCGAGCTCGCCCCCAAGTCGCTCGCGATCCAGCGCGCCAAGGGCGTCACCCTCTGGGTCGCCGGCCCCCTGATGGTGTTCTACTACCTCCTCTTCCCCTTCATCTGGCTGCTCAACGGCACCGCCAACCGCTTCCTCCGCTGGGCCGGCCTGGGGACCGCCACCGAGGGCGACGCCGGCTTCAGCGCCGAGGAAATGGAATACGTCTTCAGCCACGCCCGCCACTCCCACCCGGGCGACGCGCTCATCAACAAGCTCATGGTCCAGTCCCTGCGCGTGCGCAAAACCTGGGCCCAGCAGATCATGCTGCCGCGCGACCAGGTCGTCGTCCTCTGGCTCGACCGGCCGCAGGCCGACAACCTGCGGACCGCCCAGACCAGCGGACACAGCCGCTTCCCGGTCTGCAGCGGCAGCCTCGACGACCTCCGGGGGCTCGT
>CAIKTR010000147.1 GCA_903830425.1 uncultured Opitutia bacterium | reverse complement strand
TGTGAGGTGTCGGGCCTGATCCTTAATTTCAGACTGGCGATGAACGCCCACATTCTTGTCGGATTATTAATCAGCGCCTCGTTAAACGGCAGGATCAGCGTGGTGGTGTCGGCGGAGAGCAGCGCCGCAGTCGTGCTGGCTGATGGGGGAGAGGGCGGCGGGAGCAGGGTCAATGCGGGATTAGGCGTCGTTGACGCTGGATAAGACGGGTTCGGGGCCGTGCTCACTCGACAAAGCACTGCCGACTGACCGTTTAGCGTGCCCGGGAACCCACTGAGAGTGATTGCATCGGAGAGGGCGGTTCCGGCGGGAGTGGTGACCAGACACTGATAAGCACCGAACCAAGAGGTTGGATTCTGGGAGTCATAGGTTGGCCAGTAGCCGAGGGTAGCCGATCTAGCCCAAATATTGTTCGGGTCGTCCGGTATTGGGACACCATTCTTGAACCATTGGTAGGTGGTAAGAGTTGATGACAGGCTGTTGGTCGGTACGTTGGCCAGCATGAAGGGGCAGTATGCTTGGGGGGTCGTGCCACTAAATGGGGTGTTAGGCGCAATCCCCAATGTGACCGAGGGTGCGATACCGGGCGATTCGAGCGTTAAGTTCGTGAGGGCTTGAGTGAAACTCGCTGAATCGTTGCCGCCCAGTCCCTGCAAGGCCTGCGTGTCATTGCCGGCGGTGGGGTCCAGATACACGAGAAAAAGATTGTTCGCCAAGGCCGTCGTGGCGTTGAAGTCCGCCGGAGGAAAATACACCATCAGACTGTTGCCCTCCGGGTAAGTACCCGTGGCGGTCGACACGGTTTGCCCGCTCGAGTCCACCAGCTTGTAGCAACTCGGGTCTGCTTTATTAGCCGAGAGCAGCGGTTCGCTGAACGTCAGATAGGCGTAGTTGCCTACGAGGGCGGCGTTGGTGACTCCACCGGGCACTGTGGAGCCGGCGACCACGGTGGGACCTGGGGTTTGCGGGGCGGTGGATGCGCTAACCCCGGCGCTGCCTAGTGTGCCGCCGTCAAGGACCGAGTTGTGGGCGGATCCGGCTGCAAGCAAAGACTGTCTGAGGGTGGGCGGATTCGTCGAGAGGTCACTCGAGGTGGCGATTTCAGTGTAAGTCGTGCCAGCGATGGTGATGGCCGGGATGGCGAACACGGCCACCGCGGGAGCGGGCTCCGAGGCGAACTTGGCGCCGGTCGCGTAGACGCCTTGGATTAACGCGACATAGGCGTTATAGACATCGAGGGGTTGGTAACCGTAGGCAGGGTCAAAGCTCGTGGTATTTAAATATGTTCCAAGGATGTCGCGCGGATCCCCCGTTTCGAAGACGGGTGCCGTCCCAAAGGCTGCTCCGCCTAAGATTGGTCCAGCACTAGTAAAATTACTCGATTTGGATATGAACAAGCCCGTGCCGTTGATAGTTCTAGCTTCCCTGATTTCCAGGGCGACGACGCGCTGGAGCAGTTCCTGAGTCATGAGGGCTTGGTCTGCGACCGGAACGGTGGCCGTCTCCAGCTGCTGAATCTGCTGGTCGAGGGTTTGGATGTCGGCGAGCAGACTTAGGTCGCCGGTGACGGTCGTTCTGAACCGCACCAGGTCAGCATTGTTGTAAAGCGCTTGGTCGGCGGGGTCCGTGAAGACAACTGGGGAGAGGATGGCCATGGCTGAGTAGATTTAAATGCGGTGGCGGTGAGCGATTGCCCGGGCCGCGATGCTGGGCCGGGACAGCTCGGTGGACGGGTGGGATGCGGTGGCGGCCGCCAGCGGAGGCAGCGGCGCGGCAGACGCGGGCGCAGCGGAAGAAAGTGGGTGCCCCGGTTCGCAGTCCGCGATGGCTTGGAGGAGCACCTGGTTCATATGGCGCTGCCGCGGCGGGACGCTTTCCGCCGTCAGGGCCGGCGCGGCGGCAGCGAGGTCGATCCCGCGGGCGCGGCAATAATTCTCCACCCGGCGCTGCGCGGCGCGCCCGGTTTCAAGCACGGTCTCGATGGCCGCGACCATCCGGTCGACGGTGGTGCAGTAGTCCGTGAGGGTGGGCTCGGGTTGGTCGGTCATCGGGGTCGGGCGCTAGAGCCGCAGGCTGCCGGCGGCGAGGAACTTCATGAGGTTCTTGGTCTGACCTTCCGCCGTCTTGACGGGATCGCTGCCCAGACCGAGGGCGTCGTCGAGGTTTTGGGAAGCGGCCTGAGCCTCGTCGCGCCCGGCCGCGAGCGTGTCGTCGGTCGCGAAGACTTCCTTCAGATCCTGATCCCCGGCGATCATCTGGAAGAGATCCTGCGACTGCTGGATCATTTCCGCCTTGGCCTCCTGGGCTTTTTGGACCCGGGCCTGATAGGTGCTGATGCGGTCGGTGAGGCTGCCCCGCTTGGTGGGGCCGCCGACGAGCGAGGTCGGGTCGTCCAGAATGGAGGCGCGGCGCGCCGAGACGGGGTCGACGGTGCCGGACTCGGCCGTGGTGCTGAGCACGGTGGCCGGCGCGGTCGCGGCGGCGGGGTTGGCGAGAGGAGTCGGCGGTGGCTGCGGAGCGGCGGCGGCCTGCGAGGACGCGACGGGGGTCGAGGCCGGCGCGGGCGCGGCGGCCCGAAGCGGAGCGGGGTTGGGCGCCGGCGTGGGCGTCGGGGCTGCGGGAGATTGGGCCGCGCGGGTGGAGGGCGTGGTGGTTAGCGCGGCCACCTCCGGTGCGACCACCGCCGGAGCCGGCACGCTCGACGGAGCGGGTGCGACTGCCGCAAGGGCGGGTGCGGTGGGGAGCGCAGCCGCGGACGGCGCTAGGCTGGGCGCAACCGATGTTGGCGCAGCGGGCCGCGGCGCGGGTGCAATGAATGCATTGGCTGCGGGCGGAACGGGAGTCGGTCGCGCGCT
>CAIKTR010000146.1 GCA_903830425.1 uncultured Opitutia bacterium | reverse complement strand
GTCGTCCGTAATCGCCAGTCGGAGGAGTTCGACCGTCGGGCGTCGGCTGGAAATGAGGCGCAGGCGATGGCGGCCGAGAGGCAGCACTTCATCCGCCCGCCCGATGCGCTGCAGATGCGCCCGCACCGCCGCCTGCTGCTTCCGGTCCATGTCGCCCTTCACGTTGCCCTGCAACGCGCTCGAGCCGGCTGACTGCCGCCAGTGGTAGAGCATCCGCGGCACATGCGCGATGCGGCGGGTGTGCTCCGTCACCCGTAGGAAAAATTCGTAGTCCTGCACCCCGTCGTAGGCGGGGTCGAAGCCCCCGGCGGCCCGCGCGATCGCCGTGCGCACGCACAGGGCGTGGCCGATGTACATCACGCCCAGCAGGAGCTCCGGGGAAAAGTCCGGCTTGAGAAAGGGCACCACCCTCCCGCCCTCGGCCGTGATCTTGTCCTCATCGGAATAGAGAGCATCAAGGTCCGGCTCCCGCTCCAGCCGCTGGGCAAATTCCCGGAGCGCGTGCGGACGCAGTTCGTCGTCGTGGTCCAGTAGCAAGATGAAGTCGCCCCGGGCCGCCGCCAGGGCGTCGTTGGTGGCGCGGGCGATGCCGCCGTTCTGCGGTCGCCACTGGAGCCGGATCCGGGGATCGGCGGCTGCGGCCTGACCGAGGTGTTCGTGCACCCCCGGTGACGTGGAGGCGTCGTCCACCACGCACAGCTCCCAGCGGGCCGGGTGCTGGCGGCGAACGGAGTCCAGACAGGCCCGCAGGAACGCCACTGGCGGATTGTAGACGGGCAGCAGGAGCGAGAAGAGCGGTCCGGACGACTCCCCGGTCGGCGCCGGCGGATCGGGATCATGCTGGGCCGCCCAGTCGGCATAGTTCTCCTGCCAGGGCCCGTGGCCGGGCACGTCGTCCGGGCGGATCTGCTGCAGCGGCAGCCACTGACCATCGTAGGTCACGGCCGAGATCACGACCGGGGGCACCGGTTTCAAAATGCGGACCGACAGGGTAAACCCCGAGACCAGCGCGAGGGGTGCCCCGCCAAAATGGGCCTGCACATCCGCCCGGGACGCTGGTCCCGCCGACTCGGCGAGCAGGGTGTCCCCTTGCGTGGCGACCACGGAGGACAGCAGGGCCTCCGGCACATGGCACCAGCCGGCCATGTGCAGGGCCAGGGCTGAGCTGTGGTCCCAGTGGGTGGCTTCCCACGCGTGATGCAGCGGGGTCGCCGCGACCGACCAGGTGTCCAGCCGGCAGTCCAGCACCACCTCGGCCAGCCGGCGGATTACCCCGAGTCGCGTGGTGCGCATCCGGGCCAGATAGGCGTCGGAGTTGTGCGTGACCTCCATCGCCACTTGGCGGAGCCAGAAATACAGGTGCCAGGCCGGGCCGGAGCGGGGCAGGCTGTCCGAGAAGAGGCCCGGCTGCCGCCGGGCGCTCGGCGAGAACGTGTAGAACCGGGCGCCGTCCTCGGCGAAAAAATGCGTCTCGCCGGCGAATTCGCAGTCGATCACCCGCACCGCCCCGGCCGGGTTCTGCAGGATGTTGGCCGCCGTGAAATCCCCGTTGGTCCAGCGCGTGGTCGGCGCGGCGAGGCAGAGCAGCGGATAGAGCCCCGGCCAGATCCGCTCGCGGAGCAGTTTCTTCTCATCGGCGGTCCACCTTGGCAGGCCTTCGACCGACTTCGTCCACGCTTGCCACTCGGCCAGCCGGGCCGCCTCGGTCGAGGGCCGCTGGTTGGCGGCCAGGGTCGCGTGGACCTTGGCAAGGATCGCCCGGGCCTGTTCCGGGGACCGCTCCACGATGGATTCCAGGGAGACCCCCTCGAAAAACTCGTCCGCGAACGCC
>CAIKTR010000145.1 GCA_903830425.1 uncultured Opitutia bacterium | reverse complement strand
CCTGGGACCGGGCGCGCGCCACCCTGCGGCGGTCGCCGGCGGATCCCGCGGCGCGTCAGGTCATGGGCCGGGCGCTGCTTAAAAACGGCCGCCCCGGGCGCGCGACGGCCTATCTGTTGAGCGTGCTGCAGGGGGAGGAAGCCCAGGCGGACCGCTGGCTCGACGTGGCCCGGGCCTTTCAGGCGGACGGGCAGATGCAGCCGGCGATCGCCGCGCTGGAAGCCGGGCTCGGCGTTGACCCGCAGTCGCTGGAGGGCTGGCTCCTGTACGCCGAGCTGGCGCAGGCGATCGGCTCGGCGGACATCGCCCAGGAGGCGGCCGGCGTGGCGCGCCGGCTGGCGCCGGACGACCCGCGGGCCAACGCCTATCTGCCGGTCTCGGTCCCACAGTGAAGCTGGCGCCTCCAGCGCAGGTGGATCAGGCGTGGACCCCGCCGGCGGCGGGGCGACCGCGGGTGGACTACGCCGTGATTGGGGGCGGCCTGGTGGGTCTGGCGACGGCGCTAGAGCTCCTCCGGCTCGATCCCGGGGCCGGCGTGCAGGTGCTGGAAAAGGAGGCGCACGTGGGCCGGCACCAAAGCACCCACAACAGCGGGGTCCTGCACGCGGGGCTGTATTACCGGCCGGGCTCGCTGAAGGCGCGCTTGGCGGTGACGGGCATCCGGCGGATGATCGCCTTCTGCGAGCAGCACGGCCTCGCGCACGAGGTGTGCGGCAAGCTGGTGGTCGCCACCACGCCGGAGGAGGTCGTCCGGCTGCGCACGCTGCAGGAACGCGGCCGGCAAAACGGCCTGCGCGGCCTGCGCTGGCTGGCGGCGGGGGCCCTGCGCGAGATCGAGCCGCACGCGGCCGGGCTCGCGGCGGTGCATGTGCCGGAGGAGGGCATCGTCGACTACCGCGCGGTGTGCGCCGCGCTGGACCGCGAGCTGCGGCGGCAGGGGGCGACGGTCACGACCGGCGCCGGGGTCCGGCGGCTGGACCGCGCCGGCGGGCGCTGGACGCTGCACACGACGGCCGGGGAAGTGGCGGCCGACTTTGTCATCAACTGCGCAGGCCTGCACAGCGACCGGGTCGCGGCGCTGGCGGGCGAGCGCCGCGCGGCCCGCATCGTGCCGTTCCGCGGGGAGTACTTCAAGCTGCGGGCGTCCGCCCAGCATCTGGTCAAGCACCTCATCTATCCGGTGCCGGACCCGACGTTCCCGTTTCTCGGCGTGCACTTCACGCGCCTGATCGGGGGCGGGGTGGAGGCCGGCCCGAACGCCGTGCTGGCGCTGGCCCGCGAGGGCTATGACAAATGGCGGCTGGAGCCGCGGGATGTGTACGACGCGGTCAGCTACCGCGGCCTGTGGAATTTCATGCGCCGGCACCGGCGCCTGGCATGGGGGGAGGTGGTCCAGTCCTTCAGCCGGAAGCGCTCGTGTGCGCTGCTCCAGCGGCTGGTGCCGGCGCTGCAGGTGGCCGACCTGGAGCCGGGCGGCGCGGGCGTCCGGGCGCAGGCCATGCTGCCCGATGGCACGCTGGTGCAGGATTTTCACTTCGTGGAAAACGTCGGGGTCCTGCATGTGCTCAACGCTCCCAGTCCGGCGGCCACGGCCTGCCTGGCGATCGGCGAAGTGGTGGCGCAGCGGGCGCTCGAGCGGACGGGCCGCCCGGTGGATGTAACCGGCTGCCGATGAATGCCCCATTGCCAGACGCACCTTCCTCCTCCCCGCCGCTGCCGCGGCCCGCCGCCCGATTGCAGGGCGTCCGGGTCGCGTGCTTCTATCCTTGGACGCCGTTTGAGCCGACGGGCGCCTGGAGCCGTTTTTCCTGCCTCTGGAAATACCTGCTGGCGGAAGGCGCGGAGGTCACCCTGGCCCTGCTGGAGCAGGGCCACGACACCCGCCTCCAGAACCTCTCCATCCGTTATCTGGGCGAGCACACGGCCATCAGCGACGCCGCTGCCTTCGCCCAGACCGTGACGTCCGCGCAGGCCATGCCGGAGTTCAAGGGCTATTCCTCGACCGAGCTCTATTTTCTCCTGCGCTATGAGAAAAGCCTGTACCTCGACCATCCCAAGGTGGGCCCGTGGCTTGATGCGGTCCTCCAGGATCAGGACCTCGTCACGTGTGAGTATCCGATGTATGCCCCGCTGCTGGCCGACCGCTGCCGGCCGCGCGGCCAGCCCCTGATCGTGACCAGCCATGACATGCTCTTTGAGCTGCACGGCGCGCATCCCAAGGCGCGGGAGCATCTCAAGCAGAAGGAACTCCACGCCCTCGCCCTCGCGGATGCGGTGGTGTTCTGCAACGCCCGGGAGCAGGCGGCCTTCGGGGCCTCCGGCCTCACGGGGGTCACCGTCCTGAACACGGGTGACGTGCGGGCCATCCGCCCGGGCAACGAGGACGCGAGCCGGGAGTCGCTGCGGGCCGGGCTGAAAATCAAGACGGCGCACTACTGCCTGTTCGTGGGCAGCCACCATGGCCCGAATCTGGAGGCGGCGATCGAGTTGAGACGGCTGGCGAAACGGATGCCCGAGATGACCTTTGTGGTGGCGGGAAATTGCCACGCCAACGGCGCCGACGGCAACTTCCTCGCCCTGGGCCGGGTGCCGGAGTCGGTGCTCGAGCGGCTCTATCGCGGGGCCTTCGCGGTCCTGGTGCCGCTGGTGCGGGGGACGGGCATGTCGGTGAAGATCTTCGAGGCGTTCAGCTATGCCAAGCCGGTCATCAGCACCCCGGTCGGGGCCCGGGGCCATGCGGTCACGGACGGGCAGGAGCTGCTGATCCTGGCGACGCCGGCGGACTTCCCCCTGGGGATTCGCCGGCTGCTGGGGGACGCCGCCTTGCGGCGGCGGATCGCCCAGGCGGCGCGGGCCTACGCATTGCCGCTCGACTACCGCACCCATTTCCAGCCGTACGGGGACCTCATCTGCCGGCTCCTGCAGCGGCCGGCTGGCACGGGGGAGCCGGCCCGCCCGTCGCTCTGCCTGGTGGACAACAACCTCTCCAACCGCGTGGGGCACCACTTCAACTACGCCTGGGTCCTGCAGGCGCAGTGCCGGGCGGAGCGCACGGGGTTTGTCGCGCTGGTCAGCGCGGAGGCCCCGGGCGAGGTGCGGCAGGCGCTGTCCGCCCACGGGCTGTTTTCCCAGGGGGTCCACGAGGAGTTCCGGCTCAATCCGTATCCGGAGGAGTGGGGAAACCTCCGCGCCACCTATGATTTTCTGCGCTCCAACGACCTCTTCCTGCAGGAACTGGCGGCGGGGTTGGCGGGCCGGGCGCGTTCCGGCGACACGGTGTTCCTGCCGAATGCCACACCGCGGCAACTGCTCGCGCTCGCCTTGCTGCTGAGCCGATACCCGCTGTACCGGACCCTGCGGTTCGTGCTGGTCCTGCGGTACTCCTGCTACACGCCGGGCGGACTGCTCGCGCAGCGCAGCCTCGTCTTGGACAAGGGCACGGCGGAGCGGTATGGGATGGCGTTGGAAAAATTGCAGCAAGCGGACCCCGGCGGGGCCGTCCGGCTGGCCACGGACAGCCAGGAGCTGGCGGCGGAGTACCAGCCCTACTTCCGGCGGGCGATCGAGGTCCTGCCGATCCCGCACACCCTCTGCCACCCGCCGGCCGACCTCCCGGCCGACCTGCCCGCGAAGTCCCCGGGAAAAATCCGGATCGTGTTTCTGGGCGATGCCCGCGAGGAGAAGGGCTTCGAGTTTCTGCCCGCCGTGGTGCGGGCGAGTGCGGACGGCGCGGGGCCGTCGGCGGTGGAGTTCGTCTTCCAGGCCTTCATCAGCAGCCCCCATCACCAGCGCATGGCGCGCACGATCGACGAGCTCAGCCAGCTGGAGTCGAGCCAGGTCCACTTGGTCAGGCGCTCCCTGCTGCCGGACGAGTACCAGGCGCTCCTCAGCAGCGCGGACCTGGTGCTCCTGCCCTACGATGCGGCGACCTATCGGGCCCGCACGTCGGGTCCGTTCGTCGAGGCGATCTGCGCGGACAAGCCGGTGGTGGTCCCGCAGCAGACCTGGATGTGCACGCAGCTCGGCGATTCGCGGGCGGGGCAGACGTTTCTCCCCGGCGATGTTCCGGACCTGATCCGGGCCACGCGGGCGCTGCTGGCGGACTTGGCGGGCCACACTGCGGCCGCCGGCCGGCTCGGCCGGCAGTTCCGGGAGCACCACAATCCGCAGAATTTCCTGCGGCACCTCATGCCGGACGAGCTCGGCCCGGACCCGCGCTAGGCCGGGAGCGGGGCGGGGGACGCCTCGGGCGCCGGCGGGAGGGCGGCCAGCAACTGGTCCCAGAGCGCGCGGGCGCACTGCTCGGAGCGGAAACGCGGCGCCGCGGCCGCGGCCTTGGCCTGGAGGCCGACCCGGTCGCGCAAGGCGGCGGCGACCGCCTCGGCCATGGCGAGGGCCGTCCAGGCCGCGGCCGTCACCACGCCGAGCCCGTACTCGCGGCCCTGCCGGGCGGGCACGGTGTCCGGTGACACGACGATCACCTTGGCGAGGGAGGCGGCCTCGGTGAACACGCCGGAGGAGCCGTGGCCGTAGAAGGTCGGGGAGTAGGGGAGCAGCACGAGGTCGGCGGCCTGGAGCAGCGCCTGGTAGTCGGCCGCCGGCAAGGGGCCCGCCACGAGCCGGACCCGTTCCGGAGTCCGGGCCGCCATCTGCTCCAGCCGCTGCAGGGCCGGCGCGAGCGGCCCGCGCGCGGCCGCCGCGCGGTCCTGCACCTGCACGATGAAGCGGGGCCGTGGCGTGAGGGACGTGCAGCGCTCGATGATTTCGGGCAGGAACTGCAGGCCGCGCAGCGCGCTGGTGTGCCCCAGGTAGACGAGGGTCGGGGCGGCCGGCGCCCCGGCCGCCGGGACCGGGGCGGGCCGGTCCGAGAGGTCCATGGGGTTGGGCAGCTCCAGCACCGGCAAGCCGGTGATCTGCTGGTAGGCGGCGGCGAGCTCGCGCGTGTCGCTGCACAGCACGGTGCGCGGCTGGACGGCCGCCAGGGCGCGGGCGGCGAAGCGGTAGTAGAGGGCGATGAGGTCCTTGTTGGCGCGGCCCTGCACGTAATCCATCGCGTGGTTCAGGTAGCGCAGCATGACGGCGACCGCGGGCCGCCGGGCCGCCGGCAGCTGGCCGAGCCACAGCGCCACGGCATGCAACTGGTTTTGGAGGAGGTTGGGAAAGTAGACCAAGTCGTCGGCGGTGAAGCCGCCCGGGTCGATCCGGCCCAGATCGGCCAGGAAGGCCTGGTTGACGGCGTGAAAGTTCTCGACGGCCCACACCAGCGGGTCGCGGGCGACCTCCTGGAAGAGGTCGTGCGAAAAAACCGGCGCCGGCGTCACCCCCTCGCAGTCGACGGTCGCGCCGACGCGGCCATAGAGGCGCACGGGCAGGCCGCGGCGCTGCAGGTCGCGCACCAGCTGGGCGTCGTGGCTCAGGTAGTGTCCGCCCTGGTCGTGCAGCTGCGGGTCGCAGAGGTGGATCTGGCGCATGGCGCGCGTCCTCAGCGCTGGGAGAAGATGATCTGGGCGCCGGGGGCGTTGACGCGCACCTGAATGGCCGGGCGGGCGCCCACGGCGCGCCGGATGGCTTCGTGATAGCGCGGGGCGGCGAGGAACAGGAGGAACCCGCCCTGGCCGGCGCCGAGCAGCTTGCCCCCGGTGGCGCCGGCGTTCAGCCCGGCCTGGTACCACGCATCGATCTGCGGGAGGGTGGCCGCGCTGGCCCGCTTCTTCAGCTCCCAGCCGGCGTGAAGCAGCTCGCCGAAGCGGGCGATCGGGCGGTCCGAGGCGAGGTAGTCCACGCCGAGCTGGGCGAGGTCGGCCATGCGGCTGACCAGGACGGCGCGGTCGGCCGGGACGGGCGACGGCTGGCGCAGCACGTCGGCGCTGTCGCGCTGGATTTCCGTGTACACCAGGAGCAGGTGCTCCTCGAGGGCGCGGATGCGCTCGGTGGTGAGCGGCACCGGCGCGACGTGGTAGCTGCGGTCGCGGCCGAAGGTGATCAGGCTGAACCCGCCGTGGGCGGCGATCACCTGGTCCTGCCAGCCGCCGGCCTCGTTGAGCAGCCCGCGCTCGATCTCGATGGCCTCGTCGGCCAGGTCGCGCGCGGAGCGAAAGCGGCCGCAATGGGCGTGCAGGGCCTGCAGCATCGCGACGACGAAGCTGGAGGACGAGCCGAGCCCGGTGCGGGCGGGCAGGTCGGCCATCACGTGCATCT
This sequence comes from uncultured Opitutia bacterium, assembly GCA_903830425.1. GTDB lineage: Bacteria > Verrucomicrobiota > Verrucomicrobiia > Opitutales > Opitutaceae > Opi-474. The sequence continues at coordinate 4,415 of CAIKTR010000145.1, read as the reverse complement.
CGAGCCCGGAGCTCAGTCCCAGCTTTTTCAGCGTGGCGCGGATCGCCGGGTGCTGAATCTCGGCGGGCGAGTTCACGGCCTCGCTGCGCCGATAGGCCAGCCGGATTTTGTGGTCGAAATATTCCTGGAGGAACGGCTGCACCGTGACGTAGGCGTAGCGGTTGATGGCCGTGGTGAGCACGGCCCCGCCATGCTGCTGGAAGTGCGCGGGGAAGTCGCTGCCGCCCCCGAGGAAGCTGACCCGGATGGGGGCGCGGGAGATGACCATGGTGTCGCGGCCCTCCCGGGTGGCGGGGGCGAACGGCGCGGCCGAGGACCGGGCCGCCGGGGCGCACCGGCCGGGCTCGGGGCTGGCGCCGCCCCCGTGGCGTTTGGGGCGGGCAGCAAGGACGGCGGTGGGCATTGGGGCCATGATCGGCGCAACGGCGGTCGATTTTAGCGGGTTTGCGGAATTACCCGTAAATTTGTCCGCCGAGTGTGCCGAAGGAACCGGCAGGGGCCCTTGCCGGCCGTCCAAACCCCCTCGCCCCCATGAAGATCCTGATCACCGGCGGAGCCGGCTACATCGGCTCCGTCCTCACGCCGCACCTGCTGGCGCAGGGGCACGAGGTCACGGTGCTGGACAATTTTTTCTTCGGCCAAGCCAGCCTCCTCGAATGCTGCCGTCACGAGCGGTTCACCATCGTCCGCGGCGATTGCCGCGACGAGTCCCGGCTGGCGCCGCTGGTCGCCTGGGCCGAGGTGATCATCCCGCTCGCCGCGATCGTCGGCGCCCCCATGTGCCAGGCGGACCAAGTCGGGGCCCGCACGATCAACCTGGAGGCGGTCGAGCTGATCTGCCGCCTCGCCTCGTTTGAGCAGCGGGTGATCCTGCCCGTCACCAACAGCGGCTACGGCATCGGGGAGCCGGGAAAGCTCTGCACCGAGGACTCGCCGCTGCGCCCGCTGTCGCTCTACGGCACGACCAAGGTCGCGGCGGAGGAGACCGTGCTCGCGCGGACCAACGGACTCACCTTCCGCCTCGCGACCGTGTTCGGTCTCTCGGCCCGCATGCGGGTCGACCTCCTCATCAATGACTTCGTCCACCGGGCCGTCACCGACCGGGCCGTGGTGGTGTTTGAGGGCCACTTCAAGCGCAACTTCATCCACATTCAGGACGTGGCCCGCGCGTTCAGCCACGCCCTCGAAAACTTCGACCGCATGAAGGGCCGGGCCTACAATGTGGGCCTGGAGGACGCCAACCTCTCGAAGCTGGAGCTCTGCGCGGTGATCCGGCGGCAGGTGCCGGGTTTCACCTTTCTGGAGGCCCCGGTGGGCGAGGACCCGGACAAGCGCGACTATATCGTCTCGAACCAGCGGCTGCGGGAGGCGGGGTTTGCGACCGCGTGGTCGCTCGACCGCGGCATTCAGGAACTCATCAAGGGCTATACGATCCTGCGCAATGCGCGTTACAGCAATGTCTGAGCCGCCGCCGATGGTGATCCTGGCCGGCGGGCTCGGGACCCGGGTCCGGCACCTGCTGCCCGACCTGCCCAAGCCGATGGCCCCGGTTGGCGGGCGGCCGTTCCTCGAATGGGTGGTCCGCTTTTATGCCCGGCACGGCTGCCGCACCTTCGTGCTCTCCACGGGTTACCGCGCCGACGTGATCGCGGACCATTTCCGGCGACAGCCGGTGGCCGGGGTGAGCGTGACCTGCCGGCCGGAGCCGGAACCGCTGGGCACCGCCGGCGGATTCCTGCACAGCCTCGGCCCGGCGGGGGCGGACCCGGCCGCCGCCTGGCTGGTGGCCAACGGCGACTCGCTGGTCCTGGCCGACCCCCGCCCGCTGCTGGCGCCGCTGGCCGCCGGGCGCGCCACGGCCGCCCTGCTCGGACGGGTCCTCCACGACACGGCGCGCTTCGGCACGCTGGTGCTGGACGCCGCGGACCGCCTGAGGGCCTTCCGCGAGAAGCAGCCCGGGGCGGGGGTGGTCAACACCGGGGTCTATGCCCTGTCGGCGGCTGCGATCCGGGGGATGCCGGCGCGGCGCCCGCTCAGCCTGGAGACGGATGTTTTTCCCGCGCTGGCGGCGGCCGGCACGGTGGCGGTGGTGCGCACGACCGCGGACTTCCTCGACATCGGCACGCCGGACAGCCTCGGCGCCGCGGCGCGTTTCATCGCCGGGAACCAGGCCCACTTCCTCCCATGATCTGCCGCGTCTGCGACCATCCCCGACTGGAACTGGCGGTTGACCTGGGCGTCCAGCCGTGGGCCAACGATTTCATCCGGCCGTCCGAGGCCGGCCGCGAGCCCACCTACCCGCTGCGCGTGGTGCGCTGCGTGCACTGTGGCACGGCGCAGCTGGACCACACGGTCGCGAAGGAGACGATGTTCGCCGACCACACCTACCTGTCCGGCATGACGCAGACGCTGCGCGATCATTTTGCCGCCGTCGCCCGGGCGGTCGACCAGCGCTTCTTTGCGGATCGCCCGGCCAAGGCGATGCTCGACATCGGCTCCAACGACGGCACCCAGCTCCGGTCCTATCGGGACCTTGGCTACGACATCCTCGGCGTCGAGCCGGCGCGGCTGCCGGCCGAGCTCGCCAACCAGGCGGGGCTGACCACGCGGCGGGCCTTCTTCAACGCCGCGACGGCGGCGGAGATCGGCCGGAAGTTCGAGGTCATCAACGCCTCGGGCGTGTTTTTCCACCTGGAGGAGCTGCACTCCGTGACCGCCGGCATCACCGCCAGCCTGGCGGACGACGGCGTGTTCGTCATCCAGTTCCTCTACATGAAGCGCATCGTGGAGAACGACGCGTTTGACCAGATCTACCACGAGCACCTGCTCTACTACAACGTGCGCACGCTCGACCGGTTGCTGCGGCGCCACGGGCTGGCGCTGTTCGACGCGGAGCTCTCGCCGATCCACGGGGGGTCGATCATCGGTTATGCGACCCACGCCCCGCGGGCCCAGCCGAGCGAGCGGCTCGCGGCGCTGGGCCGGGCCGAGGATGCGGCCGGGGCGAACACCCTGGCGTGGTACCACGCCTTCCAGGCCCGGATGGTCGCGCGCAAGGCGGAGAACCTCGCCTTCCTGCAGGCCTGCCGCGCGGCCGGCCGGACGGTGTACGGCCTCGGGGCCCCGGTGAAGGGCAACACGCTCCTCAATTACTTCGGCATCGGCCCGGAGCTGATCGCATGCCTGACCGAGCGGAACCCGCACCGCCGCGGCCTGGTCGCGCCCGGCAGCCACATCCCGGTGAAGCTGGAGGACGAGCTGACGGCGCCGCCGGACGTCTACTACGTGCTCGCCTGGAATTTCAAGGCGGAGATCCTCGCGCGCCATCAGGCGGACCGCGCGCGGGGCGTGGAGTTTTATTTCCCGGTGAACCCCCGGGAGGTGTGACGGCCATGCGCGTGTTTCTCACCGGCGGCGGCGGGTTCCTCGGGCGTCACCTCCAGGCGGCGCTGCGGGCCGGCGGCCACGAGGTGGCGGCCCCGACCTCGTCGGCCTGCGACCTGCGGCACGCGGGCGGCCTGGCGGCCTGGACCGGGGTGAAGTTCGACCAAATCTTCCACCTCGCGGCCTGGACCCAGGCCGGCGACTTTTGCCTGCGGCATCCGGGTGAGCAGTGGATCCGCAACCAGCAGATCAACACGGCGGTGCTGGCCTGGTGGGCCGAGCACCAGCCCCAGGCCAAGCTGGTGAGCATCGGCACCAGCTGCGCCTACTCGCCGGAGTTCCCCCTGCGGGAGGAGCACTACCTCGACGGCCAGCCGATCGCCAGCCTGCACGCCTATGCGATGACCAAGCGGATGCTGCTGGTGGGCCAGCGGTCGCTCGCGCAGCAATACGGCCTGCGCCACCTCACCTTCGTGCCCTCGACCCTCTACGGGCCGGGCTATCATGCCGCCGGCCGCCAGCTGCACTTCATCTTCGACCTGATCCGCAAGATCCTCCTCGGCCGGCTCACGGGTGCGCCGGTCGAGCTGTGGGGCGATGGGCTGCAGCGACGCGAGCTGGTCCAGGTGGACGATTTTGTGCGGGCGGTGCTGGCCCTGACCGACCGGGTGGAGGGCGAGGTCATCAACGTGGGCGGCGGGGCCGAATACCCGATCCGGGAGTTTGCCGCCATGATCTGTGCCGAGGTGGGGCTGGACCCGGCCGTCATTCGCTATGACGACCGCCGGTACGTGGGCGCGCGCTCGAAGTGCCTGGAGATTGGCAAGCTCCGGCGCCTGTGGCCGGAGTTTGCGCCGACGCCGCTGGCCGCGGGCCTCCCGCCGGTGATTGCGTGGATGCGCGAGCAGCTGGGGCGGATGCCCGGGCCGTGACGCTGCCGGCGCGGCGCCGGCGGATCAGGCCCGCCGGTCGGCCATCGCGGCGTAGGCCGCCTCGAGGCCGCGGGTGAACCGCGGCGCGTCGCAGAGCGG
>CAIKTR010000144.1 GCA_903830425.1 uncultured Opitutia bacterium | reverse complement strand
ATCTAAGGCAAATAAGAAGCCAAGTCCGATAATCCCCAAAACATGAAAAAGCTAAGAAGCATCGCTGCAGCTATCGCTGCTCTCGTGTTAGGTTCTACTGAGATTGCCTCGATTCAGTGGACATAGACATCCGCGTTGACGGGTCAGCTGTTTGGTCGCTTCCGAGGACAGGAGCGATAAAGCTTGCCGCAGGAAGCGACCAAACAGCGGGTGACACGGAGTCGGCCGATTTGGGTAGCGATAAGGACAACCATGAACCAGACAGACCGCAAAGGATCCGGGGCAACGCCCCGGCGCAAGTTCGACGAGACCTACAAACGCCACGCCGTGGAGCTGACGCTGCACGGTGATCGCACGGTGAAGACCGTGGCGAAGGAAATGGGGCTGCCGGCCTGGCAGCTCTACGAGTGGCGCAAGCTCTACGCGCCACGCCCGGGCGACGGAGGGCCGACACCCCAAACCCTGGAGGACGCGGTGAAGGAGAATGAGCGTCTGCGGGCGGAGGTGATCCGCATGCGCGAGCGGGAGACCGTCCTAAAAAAATCGTTGGGCATCCTCTCCGAAACGCCCGAGAGCGGTATGCCCAGATCGAGACGATGAAAGGCGAGCACCCGATCCGTATGCTGTGTGACCTGCTGAGCGTATCGCCCAGTGGCTACTATCGCTGTCGCCAGCAGCAGCCCAGTCCCCGGCAGCGCGAGGATGCGGCCATCACCGCGCAAATTACGGCCGCCCATCAGGCCAGCCGGGGCACCTATGGGGTGCCGCGGATCGTCGAGGATCTCAGGGCGGAGGGCACGCGGACGAGCAAGCGCCGGTGTGCTCGTCTGATGCGGGCCGAGGGACTACGCGGCAAAAAGAAGCATTGTCGGCGCCCCCGGACCACGGACAGCCGCCACGCGCAACCGATTGCCGCCAACCTCATCGCCCAGCGGCCCGCGCCGACTGGACCCAACCAGTCCTGGCTAACGGACATAACCTACCTCGAAACGGCCGAAGGCTGGCTGTATCTGGCCGCCATCCTTGACCTCTGGAGCCGTCGCATCGTCGGTTGGGCCTGTGGCCCGACCCTCCACGCCAGTCTCGTGCTGGCGGCCCTCCAGGACGCCCTGAAACGTCGGTCCCCACCCGAAGGACTCCTCCATCACTCGGATCGCGGCAGCCAATACGTGGATGATGATTACATCCAGGCCTTGGCTGCTGCTGGCATCGTCCGCAGTATGAGCCGGGCCGGAAATTGCTACGACAACGCCGCCATGGAATCGTTCTGGAGCACCCTCAAGACCGACACCGGCCTGGATGAATCGATTCCGACCAGTCGCCGGAATACTGAGCTTGCCGTCTTCGATTACATCGAGACGTTCTACAACCCAACGAGGCGCCACAGCTCGTTAGGTTACATCTCCCCTGTGGCGTTCGAAAACCAACAAAAACTAAACACCATCAAAGCCGCCTGAATTGGTGTCCATTTTTTCGAGGCAAGCCCACTGGCGCGCAGCGGCCTGCCGTATTTTTAGGTCCGCTATTTGACCTGCGAGTTCCGGGTTGGTTTGCGCTCTAGTTTCTAGAGTGCGGATGTATCGGTCAACATTCCCAGTAATTT
>CAIKTR010000143.1 GCA_903830425.1 uncultured Opitutia bacterium | reverse complement strand
CGTGTACGCGCCGTGGACGGCTACGCTGGTTGAACGGGCAAAGAAACTCTCGCCTGGTGGCGTCGAGCCGCGGAGAAAGGACTCAGGATCGATCAAATGTAAATTAAAATAGTCGCCTTATGTCAGAGCCCGCGGCGAGGCGGGCTGAGCCCAACCTGACCTTTCCATCAGGCAGACGAACCGCCCGGCGGTTTCCGTTAGGCGTTTCGGACGAAATATGACACGACGCGGGCCGGGCGGGCCGGCTCTTCCGGAAGCGGGGCACTCAGCGCTTCCGGCGCAGGAGGAGGTGGTTCCCGCCCTGGGGCTCGGTCTGGACGTCAAACCCCGCCTCCAGGAGGCGCACAAACCCATCCACGTTGTCCGCGCGAAAATTGCCCCCCACGAGGATGGCGGCCGTGTCCGGGTCGCGCACCACGAGGTGCTGGCGGTTGAACCGGTTGAATTCCGCCACGACATCGCCCAGCGGCATGTCCACAAACTCCAGCCGCATCCCCTGCCAGGACAGCGCCCGCTCGATTTCCGCCGGGGTGACGTCCTGCACGACGGGGGCGGCCGGGGCCGCCACCGGGCCGGACGCGGCCTCGCGCGGCGCCGGCTCCGTCTCCAGCCGCACCACCGTGCGCTGGCCGCCCACGAGGACGATCGGCCGCCGCAGCGCGATCAGGCGCATGAACCGCGGCGACGCCTTCGGGTCGAGCGGCGGGTGCTCCAGCACCTGCACCTTGCCCTCGGTCACGAGGACGGCGACCTCGTTCCGGGCCAGCATGACATTGAACGCCGTGCCGACCGCGCGCACCGAGACCTTGTCGGTGTCGACGAAGAACGGGCGGTCCGGGTTCTTGGCCACGGTGAAGTGCGCCTCGCCCCGGACCAGCTGCACGTGGCGCTCGCCGGGCGTGAACCGGACCTCAATCCGGGCGCCCTGGTTCAGCTCGACCACCGAGCCGTCGGGGAGCGTCTGGCGCGCGGGGGCGGGATGGATGATGGCCGTGACACGCGGGGCGGCGACCGCGGCGGGCGCCGGACGCCAAAAATAGCCCGCCAGCGCGAGGGCGGCGGCGGCGGCCAGCAGGAGGGCGCGCCCGTGGCGGCGGAACCGGCGCGGCGGGGCCAGCAGGTCGGGATTCGGGACCGCGCTGTGGTCGGGCCGCCAGCGGGCCAGCGCCTCCAGCGCCACCCAGGTTTTTTCCAGCCGGGCGATCGCCGCGGGGTGCCGCGGATCCTGGCGCAGCCACTGCAGGTATTCGTCCTGTTCCGCGGGGGTCAGGCGGCGGTCGCGGCGGGCGAGCCAATGGGCGGCGGCCGCCTCGAGGGGGTCGTTCGCGGCAGGCGGGGGGGGCGGCGCGTTCATGGGCTTCAGGGCAATCCGTGCAGGGCCAGAAAGGCGGCGCAGCGGCGCAGGCCGTTGCCGACCTGGGCCTCGACCGTGTGCTCGGAAATGCCCAGCTGGGCGGCGATGTCCCGCTGGGAAAGTCCGTAGATCTTCCGCAGGGTCAGCACCTGGCGGCAGCGGTCGGGCAGTTGTTGGAGGGCTTGGGTCAAGAGTTCGAGTTCCTGTTGCTTCGCCGCCGCCTCAGCCGCGGAGGGTCCGTCCTCGTAGACGGGCAACTCGGCCATTTCCGCTACCGACTCAAACGTGACAATCTGGCGACGGCGCAGCTCGTCGAGCGCGAGGTTGCGCGCCGTGGTGAAGAGAAAGCCCTTGCCCGAGGCGATCGGCCCGGCCTCGTGCGCCTGCCAGACGCGCAGCATCGCCTCCTGGACCAGATTATCGACGTCCGAGAGCGCCGGGAACCGCCGGCCCAGCCAGGCGCGCAGCATCGCCTCGTGCACCTGCACCTCGGTGGTGAACCAGCGGGCCTGATCGGGGGAGGGTTTGCTCACGTCGGGGAAAACGGACCCGACCTCAATCGGCCGCGGCGGCCGCCAAGTCCAGTGGATTCGGCCCCCCGCGGGCCCCCG
>CAIKTR010000142.1 GCA_903830425.1 uncultured Opitutia bacterium | reverse complement strand
CGGGGCCGCCTCGGTCGCCGGCGCGGGCTTGGCCGCCTTGACCGGGGGCTTCCAGGTGTAGCGGGTGGTCTTCTTCATCTTCTCGAGCCACTGCGCCACGACCTCGGGGTCGCGGATGGTCTCGATGCGATTGCGGTAGGCCTCCAGCGACATCCCGCGGATTTTCGCCGCGTGGTGCTGCTGCACGATCTGGTTGTACCGGTGGTAATTCGGCGGCCCCAGCAGCTCACCCGTCACGGTGCACTTGTTGATGACCAGGAAGTTTCCCTTCGGCGGATCGATCTCGACCTCGGAGCGGTCGAAGAACTTGTCGAGGTGCGTGCCGAGCACGTGGGCCACCGCGGCCTCGTCGCTCTCGAACGGCAGGCCGTCGGGCACCGAGAGGTACAGCGGCGCCGGCTTGGCGTCGGCCGCGCCGGTGGGCTTGCGCGTGAGCACGACGACGAAGCGGTCGAGCTTGTCGATCACGGTGCGCGCGATCTCGAAGAGCTCGATCGTGCGGCAGGAGGAGCGGATCGTCTTCGCCAGGGCGTTGAAGCTCGTGTCCTCGGGATAGAAGGTGGCGCTGAAATACGGGCTGTCATACGGCCCGCGCTCCATCGGCTCGCCGCGCTCGGCGGAGCGCGGACCCCGTTCGCCGCCGCCCGGGCCATCGCGGCGCGGGCCTCCGGCATAACCGGCTCCCGGTCGGCGGGCGGCCGGGTAGTCCCGGCGTTCGCCGGAGCCGCCGTCGCCCGCGGGCCGGCCTTCCGGGCCGCCGCCGGCGGAGCCGGCAGGCTTGCGGAAAGCCCGGCGGTCGCGCGGATTATCGCGCCGCTCGCCGCCCTCGCGGGGCGGACGGTCCCCGCGCGAGTCCGACCGATCGGACGCGGAGGCTTTGTCCTGGGCCCATTGGGTGCCGAAGCTGAATCCCTGGAGCTGGCTCAGATCGAGTTTATTGAAATCCTTGGTGGGATTTTCCTTGGCGGGCGTGTCGTCCATGTAGTCGGAGGCAAGCGGGCGCAGGGCCCGCGGTGGTTTGCTAAGGCGCGCAGGCGCCGGTGGTAGTCGGTGCGGAGTGTTCACGCGCCCGGGAGTGAGGCAAGCGATTTCCCGGCGCGGAATTTTACCATCGGCGGGAACATTTTCGCGGCGCCCGCCCCGCCGCGCGGGGCGGAGCGGAGGCGGACGCTGGCCGCTTGGCCAAAGAGATTGGTGCCCGGGACAGGACTCGAACCTGCACGCCTTACGGCACACGCCCCTCAAACGTGTGTGTCTACCAATTCCACCACCCGGGCACTGAAAATCAGGGGAAGGCGGACTAAGAGGAATCCGCCGAACCTTGTAAAGCCCTGAAATCAGCGCGGGGCCAAACCGCGGGCCGGCTAGCCCCGCTGCCGGTCGACCAGCGCGCGGGCGAGCGCGGCGGCCAACCCGGGCCCGCGGTAGATCAGCCCCGTGTAGACCTGCACGAGGGTGGCCCCGGCATCGAGCTTCTCGGCCGCGGATTCGGCGTCCATGATCCCGCCCGACCCGATGATCGGCAGCCGGCCCTGTGTCGCCCGGGCGAGGTAGTTGATGACCTCGGTGGAGCGCCGGCGCAGCGGCGCGCCGCTCAGGCCGCCGGCCTCGCTGACCGCGGCAAACGGGCCCGGCCGGGCCAGCGTGGTGTTGGTGGCGATGAGGCCGTCGAGCCCGAACTCCGCGATCGTCGCCAGCACGGCGTCAATCTGCGGGAAGGTGAGGTCCGGCGCGATCTTCAGGAGCAGCGGCTTCGGCGCCTGGCCGGGCACGGCGGCGCGCGCGCGGTTCGCGGCGGTGACGGCCCCGAGCAGCTCGCGCAGGCGGTCCCCGTCCTGCAGCTGCCGCAGCCCGGGCGTGTTCGGGCTGCTGACATTCAGCACCAGGTAGTCGGCCAGGCCGGCGAGCAGCCGGAAGCTCGCCAGGTAGTCCTCCACCGCCTGGTCGAGCGGCGCGGCCTTCGACTTGCCCAGGTTGATGCCGAGGGGAATCCGGCGCTGGCCGGGACCCGGCTGGCGGGCGAGCCGCGCGGCGACGGCCTCGGCGCCCTCGTTGTTGAAGCCCATGCGGTTGATCACCGCCTCCTCCCGGGGATAGCGAAACGCGCGCGGCCGGTCGTTGCCCGGCTGGCGCCGGGCCGTCACGGTGCCGATCTCGACGTGGCCAAAGCCCAGCGCGGCGACGGCCGGCCAGGCGCGGGCGTCCTTGTCGTAGCCGGCCGCCAGCCCGACGGCGTTGGGGAACCGCAGGCCCAGCACCTCGACCGGGCGCGCCGCGGCGGTCCCCCGGCGGTGCCAGGCCTCCGCCAGCCGGCAGAGCGGCGGCAGCCGCGCCAGCAGGGCCAGGGCGTCCACGCTGAGTTCATGCGCCTGCTCCGGATCGAGCCGGAACAGCGCGGGGCGGACCAGTTTCTCATAAAAGCTCCCCATGCCCGGCCAGAGTGAAATCGCGCCCGAAAAAAGCAAGGCCCGGCCGGCTAAACGCCCGGCCGCAAGGCATTTTGGGCCGGCCGCCGCCGCGAATTTCGGCTTCGGCGGCACCGGGGGTTTTTGTGCTTGTTTTTTAATCCCCCCCTCGCACGCTGCGCCAAAAATCTCCTTCGACCCTCTTCTTATGGCCAAAGCTACTTCTACTCTCGATTGGTGCGTCGTTCGGCTCGGCGAAGACCACAATTGGTGGGTTAACGAAACCAGCGACCCCGTGCGCTGGGATGTCGACGGCCTCAGCATCATCGACCCGCGCCAGCGCGACCACCTGATCGAGCTGGTCGACCCGCTGCGCGACTACGGCTTTGACCAGGACCTGATGGAGCGCGCCTTCATCTCCTTCCGCATCGAGAAGGACCTCGGCGGCGGCAAGGTGCGCCTCAAGCGCACCAAGGACTCGCTCTTCGAGTCCGAGGACAAGCTCTTCCTGCTCCCCGACATCCTCGACGAGGAAAACGGGCCCTACGCCGACCTGCTCGACCTGCTCACCCGCTGCCGCGTGAAGATGCTCAACGACCTGTTCGAGTTCGAGTCCAAGCTCACCGTCGACGAGGTCGAGGACGAGCTCCGCGAGGACCAGAACAGCCATTTCATCGAGGGCAAGGCGGTCCACTCCTTCGAGGAGATCACCGCCATCCTCGACTTCATGCCCGCCGGCTACGAGTCCGACGACGAGAAGCCCGCCAAGAGCACCGAGGAAGGCGACGACCTGCCGGAGCTCGACGAGGCCGAGGAGGAAAAGCTCAAGAACGACGAGTCCCTGAAGTGGGATGACGACGAGAAGGACGACGACGAGGACGGCGAGAAGAAGGACAAGGACGCCGAGGACTCGGACGACGACGAGAAGCCGGCGAAGAACGAGGACGAGGACGAGAAGCCCCGGGCCCGTTCCCGCGGCAAACGGTAACGTTGCCTTTTCCGGCGGCTGGGCCCACCACTCCCTGCACATGGTCGCCCCCCGCCCCCGCCTCCCGCTGTGCCTCGCCCTCGGGTGGCTGGTCCTGCTGGCGGGTTGCGCCACCCCCGGGGGCGACGCGAACCCGCAGATCCCCGCCACCGTCTTTTCCGCCCAGCTGCGCCCGGGCGACAGCCTCACCGTCACCCTCCAGGGCGTGCCCGACCCCAGCGTCAATGCCGTGCAGGTCGACGACCGCGGCACCATCACCCTGCCGTACCTGGGCGTCGTGACGACGACCGGGACCACCCCGGGCGACCTGGCCCAGCGGATCCGCGAGGCGTACGTCGCGAAAAAAATCTACCGCACCGTCGACGTCTCGGTCAGCGTCACCGAGCGCTACATCTACGTCGGCGGCGAGGTCGCCCACCCCGGCCGGGTCATGTGGACCCCCGACCTGACCGTGAGCAAGGCCGTCCAGTCCGCCGGCGGATTCACGCTCTACGCCAAGGAGACGCAGGTGAACCTCACGCGCGCGCAGCAGGCGTACGACGTCAACCTCGTCCTGGCGCGGAAGAATCCCGCCCAGGACATTCCCCTGCTGCCGGGCGACTCCGTCCAGGTGCCCCGCTCCCGCTTCTGACCCCCACCCAACGAGAACCCGCATGAACCAACTGTTCAAAACCAAATCCATCGAGCAACTGCAGGTCGAGGCCGCCTCGGAATCCGGGCTGCGCCGCAGCCTCACCTCGCTGAACCTGATCAGCCTCGGGATCGGCGCCATCATCGGCGCGGGCATCTTCGTGCTGACCGGCCAGGCGGCCGCGCAATACGCCGGCCCGGCCATTGCGATCTCCTTCATCATTTCCGGCCTGGGCTGCCTCTTCGCCGGCCTGTGCTACGCCGAGTTTGCCGCGATGATCCCCATCTCCGGCAGCGCCTACACCTACGCCTACGCCACGCTCGGCGAATTCCTCGCCTGGATCATCGGCTGGGACCTCATCCTCGAGTACCTCTTCTGCGCCCCCACCGTCGCCGTCGGCTGGTCGGGGCACTTCGTCGCCTTCCTCCGGGAGTTCGGCCTCACCATCCCCGTGCGTCTCACCCAGGCGCCCTTTGACCTCGTCAACGGCCACCTCGTGGCCACCGGCGCCCTCGTCAACCTCCCGGCCGTCGCGATCATCCTGCTGGTCAGCGCGCTGCTCTACATCGGCATCAAGGAGTCGGCGACCTTCAACAACCTGATGGTCATCACCAAGGTCTCCGTCCTGCTCGCGGTCATCGGCTTCGGGGTGTGGTACCTGCTTAAGCGGCCCACCCTCGCCACCCACAACTGGACGCCGTTCATCCCCGCCAACACCGGCACGTTCGGCCAGTTCGGCTGGAGCGGCATCTTCAAGGGCGCCGCCGTGATCTTTTTCGCCTACATCGGCTTCGACGCCGTCTCCACCTCCGCGCAGGAGGCGAAGAACCCGCAGCGCGACATGCCCCGGGGCATCCTCGGCTCGCTGGCGGTCTGCACCGTCATCTTCATCACGCTCTCGCTGGTCCTGACCGGCATGGTCAAGTACACGGAGCTCAACAACGCCGCCCCGGTGGTCAACGCCCTGCAGGCCGCCGGCGCCCCCTTTGCCCTCCGCTTCGTGGTCGAGATCGCCGCGCTCGCCGGCCTCAGCTCGGTCATCCTCGTCATGCTCATGGGGCAGCCGCGCATCTTCTTCTCCATGGCCAACGACGGGCTGCTCCCGCCGGTCTTCGCCAAGGTCCACCCGCGCTTCCGCACCCCCTACGTCACCACCGTGGTGACCGGGATCGCGGCCGCGATCATCGGCGGCGTGCTCCCGCTCAGCCTGCTGGGCGAGCTGGTCTCGATCGGCACCCTCTTCGCCTTCGTCATCGTCTGCTGCGCCATCATCGTCCTGCGCCGCCGCCGGCCGCAGCTCGCCCGGCCGTTCCGCACGCCCTGGGTGCCGCTGGTGCCGCTGCTCGGCGCCGGGGTCTGCCTGCTCCAGATGCTCGCCCTGCCGGGCGACACCTGGCTGCGGCTGGTCGTCTGGATGGCCCTCGGCCTGGCGCTCTACTTCGGCTACAGCCGCCGCCACAGCAAGCTGCGGCAGGCCGCGGCCGCGGCCGGGCCTACGCCTTGAGCAGCGCCGCCATCTCCTTCGCGAAATACGTCAGGATCATGTCCGCGCCGGCCCGCTTGATCGCCAGCAGCGACTCGTGCCGGCAGCGCGCGTAATCCAGCCAGCCCAGCCGCGCCGCGGCGTGGATCTGCGCATACTCGCCGGAAATCTGGTAGGCCGCGACCGGCTTCCGCGTCGCGTCGCGCAGCTCGCGGATGATGTCGAGGTAGAGCCCCGCCGGCTTCACCATCAGGATGTCCGCCCCCTCGGCCTCGTCGAGCAGCGCCTCGGTGATCGCCTCGCGGCGGTTCGCCGGGTTGAGCTGGTAGGTCGCCTTGCTCAGCAGCCGCGTGCCGGCCGCCTGGGCGCTGCCCACCGCCTCCCGGAACGGCCCGTAATAGCCGGAATTGAACTTGGCCGAATAGGCCATGATGCCCGTGCCGGTGAAGCCGGCCGCGTCCAGCGCCCGCCGGATCGCCCCCACCCGGCCGTCCATCATGTCCGACGGCGCCACCAGGTCCACGCCCGCCCGGGCCTGCAGCACCGCCATCTTCGCCAGGATGCCCACCGTCCGGTCGTTCGCGACGTCATCCTGCGCCGCGGTGAGCACGCCGTCGTGCCCGTGGGTCGTGTAGGGGTCGAGCGCGACGTCGGTGAGCAGCGTCATTTCCGGCACGGCCTTCTTCACCGCGCGGACCGCGCGGAGGATCAGCGTCTCCTCGTGCAGCGCCTGGGTGCCCTCGTGGTCCTTGAGCTTGGGGTCGAGCTTGGGAAACAGGGCCACGGCCGGCACGCCCAGCCGGTGCAGCGCCCGGCACTCCTTCACCACGTCGGCCAGATTGAGCCGGAAGACCCCGGGCATGGAGGCGATCTCCTCGGGCCGGCCCTGGCCCTCCACCACGAACAGCGGCGCGATGAAATCCGCCGGCCGCAGCACCGTCTCCTCGACGAGCGCGCGCAGGCTGGCGGTGCGGCGCAGGCGCCGCGGGCGATGGGTCAAATCGAGCTTGAAGTTGTCGGTCATATTCGGCGTTGTTCGGCGGACTAGAGCACGCCATGTCCCGCTCCGCCACACGTTTTTGCACCGCCGCCCGCCGCCCCTCCCCGGCGCGAACGACGAGGCGCGGAGGCTGAGCCCGGCCGCCGCCGGCCCCGG
>CAIKTR010000141.1 GCA_903830425.1 uncultured Opitutia bacterium | reverse complement strand
GGGCACCACGGCCGTCACATAGCCCGTCAACAGGGCCAGCACCACCAAGGCGCCCGAGCTCTGCCGCAGGGCCACCACGAGGTTGAGCGCGACCGCGGCGAGCAGGACGGTCCGGCTCAGGCCGGAGTCGATGCTGAGCACCGGAACCGCCCCGAAAAAAAACAGCCGGAGGGTCGAGAAATAGAGCAGGGCCATCGCCGCTCCGCGAAAGCAGCGTGCCACCAGTTCAAAGGAGTGCCGCCAGATGTGGGCCGCGAGGAAGAGCCCCCCGGTGAGCAGGTAGCCGATCAGCGCCGGTCCCAGCGGCGGGAGGGAGGACAGCGGCAGGGACAGGGCGAATCCTACCCCGCAGGTCAGCACCACGATACCCACGCCGGCGAACCAGTTCTGGCCGACGACGTATTCCAGTTCCTCCTCCTCCGCCTCCGGGGCTGGGGCCGCGGGCACCGCGGCCAGCTCGGCCGGCGGCGGCGCGACCGCCGCCAGCGGCGGCAGGGCGAGAAAGGTCTCCAGGCGGGTGAGGCGCTGCTCCAGGCGGGCCAGGGAGGTGGCCAGCGGAACATCTTCCGGAGGAGGTTGATCTTCGCTCATGTGGGCTCCGTCGAAACGGAGCAGGGGGCCGGTCGTGGTCCGGGGCGCGGGGGGGGCGCGTCCGGCGGCAGGGGTGGGGGTGGGTGGGGTAGAAAATGGCCGCGGTCTAACCGCAGCCGCAGTCACTGATCGGTTCCGCAAGCTCGCACAGTCGGTCGTAGTAGGCGTCCTCCGACAGCCCGAGCGCAGCGGCGCCGAAGGTCAGGGCATCGTCGGACGAGGCAAATTCGCCGTAGTTCACCAGCACCAGCTGGTACAGCACCAGCGCGGGCACGTCCGGCAGCTGGGTCATGAACAGCGGATGGACAAACATCGTGTAACCCTCCTCGGGCCGCGGGCCCCGGGCGACCGGATGGGCCACCTCGCCGGCCTGCAGGGACTCGGCGTTGAACTCGAGCGTGCAGGGGTAGCGCACGCACTCGCGGTCCTCCAGAATCAGCTTCAGCTCCGGCCAGCCGATGGCCGGGCCGTACTTGGCCTGCAGCTCCGCGCCCTTGGCGGCCACATGGGCGTTGAGCGATACCCGGACGTCGTCGGCGGTGAGCTGCGTCGGCATGGAACGGGGCCGGTCAGGAGTGCGAAGTGACAGAGGTCTCGGCCACAACATCGTTGGGGCCGGGCTCGGAAATGCCCTCATTGGCCTTGGAGAGCCGCCCCTGGAGGATCGGCACGGACATGCGCAGGAAGATGGTGTAGCAGAGCAGACCGAAAGCCCAGATGCCGAAGCAGACCAGCGTCTCGTTGAGGGACGGCGTGTATTCGACGATCGCGCCAAGCGGAGTCGGGATGAAGCCCGGGATGACGAGGCCCATGCCCTTCTCAATCCAGATGCCCACGATGCTGAGCACACAGGCGACATTGAGGTACCGCAGACCGCGGCTGACGGGCAGCACGAGCAGCACCATCGCAATGAGGTTGAACGTGATGGCGGACCAGATCCACGGCACCAGAGCGTGGTGGCCGTGCAGTCCGAGGAAGAGGTACTTCGCCGAGGCAACGTGGAGATTGCCCGAGTAGAACTCCTTGAATACCTCGCACACCAGCAGGAACACGTTGATAATCATTGAGACCTGCACAATGCCGCGCAGGGTGAGCAGGGCCTTGTCCGTGATGCGGTAATGGGTGGTGCTGCGGATGATCTGGAGCGCGAGGATGATGATCGCCGGACCGGCGGTGAAGGCCGAGGCGAGGAAACGCGGACCGACGATCGAGGCATTCCAGAACGGCCGCCCACCGAGACCAACATAGAGAAAGGCCGTGACGGTATGGATGGAGACCGCCCAAATGATCGCAGAGAAAACGAAAGGAATATAGAACCACTTGGTGGGCTTGCGGTTCTGGTATCGGCAGTAGAGCAGGTAGCCGCAGATATGGACGTTCAGCAGCAGGTAGCCGTTGAGCACGATCACGTCCCAGCTCAGCATGGATGCAGGAAAGTTCATCTGTCCGAGCCCTGGAATCAGGTGCCAGAAGCGGTCTGGCCGGCCGAGGTCGACCGTCACGAACATGAGGCACATGATGATCGCCGCCACAGCGAGCAATTCGCCGAAGATCACCAAGTCGTGCAGCTCCTCGTTGTCGTAGATGTAAACCGGGATGACCATCATCACCGCCGCTGCGGCTACGCCGACGAGGAAGGTGAAGTTGGCGATATAGACGCCCCACGAGACCTCGTCAGACATGCCGGTGACAATCAGGCCGTGGGCGAACTGCTTGGCGTAAGCATTGAGTCCGAGAAGGATAATGACGGTCAGTACCCCCATCCAACTGTAGTAGCGCCAGTCGCCGACAAAGGCGACCCGAGCGCACCGCCGGAGGAAGACAAGGTAGTTTCGGGCGGCGGTGATCATACGTCGAAGTAGTAGAAGAAGCGGGGATTGGTCCCAATGTCCTCCTTAAGCTGCATGAAGACACGCTTGGTGCGCAGGATCTGGGAGATCTCGCTGTTGGGGTCGAGGATGTTGCCGAACTTGCGCGAGCCGGTCGGGCAGACCTCGAGGCAGGCCGGATAGCGTCCAGCCCGCGTGCGCTGCACGCAGAAGTGGCATTTTTCCATCACGCCCTGACTCCGGGGCCGGTTGCCCAGGTAGGACATGTTCGGGTTGAGCCGCTCGGCCGGGATGGAGGGCTTGGTGAAGTTGAAGCGGCGCGCCCAGTAGGGGCAGGCGGCCTCGCAATAGCGGCAGCCGATGCACCAGTTGTAGTCGATCACCGTGATGCCGTCCGTTTCCTGCCAGGTGGCGTTCACGGGGCAGACCTTCACGCACGGCGGGTTGTGGCATTGCTGACACTGCACCGGCATGTAGAAAAAGCCCTTTTCCGGCACCTGCTCCGACGCGTAATTGTGGTCGCCCTTCTCCAGGTCAAAGGTGCCGTGAGGCATCTTCAGCACGCGGATGTATTGAATCTCGGGGCTGCGCGACTGGTTGTTCTCCGCCACGCAGGCATGCACGCATTTGCGGCAGCCGATGCAGCGGGAGAGGTTCAGCGCGTAGACAAACTCGACGCCATCCATCGGCCGCAGGTCGCGGACGTGGGGACGGACGCCGTATTCCTTCTCCACCTCGCCCTCAATGCGCTGCAGGACCTTCGCCATGTCCTCCGGCGTGAGTTCCTTGTAGTACTTCTGCATGAACTGCTGGGCAGAAGTGATGTCCTCCATCTCGAACAGCGGCTTGAGGCTGGCGGCGACCGCCGCGAGCCCGGTGGCCAGCACGGCGGAGGTGCGCAGGAAGCTGCGCCGGGTTACGCCTGCGTCAGGTGCGGTCAGGGGGTCGTGGGGTGCGGGCGCCGGCATGTCAGTGGGTGGAGGGGGATTCGGGAGTGTGGGTGACCTCACCCGTGCCATGGAGGGTGTGCGGCCCGGGGGCCGGCTTGCGTCCGGGGAAACGGGGGGAATGCGGATTGTGGCAGTTCACGCAGTCCTTCTTCACCGCCGGGCCGAGCTTGGTGTTCCAATAGCCGTTGCTGCGGCCATGGGCGCCGGAATCCCAGTCGCGGTAGGTCGGGCCGTGGCAGCTGCCGCACAGCTCGGTGCTGTTCTCGAGCTTCAATTCTCGGCCGTCGCGCGGCTGCAGCGTGGTGAGGTTGGTCTCGTTGTGGCAGTTGAAGCAGTTGTTGTTCCGCCCATGTGAACCGTGCCCCATCACGATGTTCACGTGCTCCTCCGGGATCAGGAGCTTGTGGTTCTCGTCATAGCGCAGCGGCGGCGGCTGGCCTTTTTCGTGGCAGGCGTAGCAGTCGAAATCAGACAGGTCCTCCTTGGCGCTGATCAGGTCGGCGTAGGTCCGCCGCACCGTGGTGGGATCAAGGATGGCCTTGTCCACCAGCGGAATTTTCACCCGTGGAGCCGGATAGCCCCAGGAATCCGACAGGAACGCCGCCGCGAGGCCGATGAAGACCACCGCGAGGCCGGTGAGCACCATCGGGGTCCGATTTTGAGGATGCATCGCGTGCGACGTGTGGGGAATCGGTGGTGGCTGGGCGGCTTATTTCTTCAGGGTACGGAAATACTTCACCAAGGCGGTGACGTCGTCATCCGACAGGCCCTCAACGGCCTTCATGCGGACCTTGCCGCTCTTGTCCTTCGTGCCCAACTTGATGGCCTTGAAGGCTTCCTCGTCGGTGAAACCGGCCTGCACGGAAGCGTCCGTGTAGTTCTTGATGCTGAGCTTCTTGCCCATCTTGGTGTCACCGTTGCCATCTTTGCCGTGGCACTTGGCACATTGGTCATTCCAGGCGGTGGAGGCGTCGAACCCGTAGGCGGCGACGGCGAGGCTTGAGAGGGCGGCAATAGTCAGGAGGGCGCGTTTCATGGCGTGTAAGATCGGACGTGGGGTAGGGTTTAACCGAGCGCGTGAGTATTACCGAATTCCGACCATCCTTCTAACCGCGCGTTGGTGAAATATACGCATATCTTGCGATTGCGGATGGAGGGCAGGGAATGGAGCGCACGGCGCGCCCCGCCCCACCTCGGCTGACACGGGACGTGTCAGTCGAGGTGGGGGATGCCTGGGCGTACTTGCTCAGGGATTCTGTTTAGTGCCCCAGGCGGGACAGCATCGCGTAGACAATGAGCGCCAGCAGGACCAGGCCGGTGCCGAAGAAGACAAAGCCCATGGCCTTGGCGACCTTCTTGCGGCCCTCCCATTCGTCCTTGATGGCATAGTCCTTGAGGCTGCCGGTGAGGACCAGGCGGTCATACCAGCGCTTCCGCTCGTGCAGCATCTCGGTCTGTGAGATGCGGCCGGAAAAGATGACGGTGTCCATCGGGAACTTCTCGATGCGGAAGTGCGTGTTGAAGAAGTGGAAGGTGAAGATGAAGCCCGCGGCGAGCAGGGCCTCGTCGGAGTGGATGACCCCGGCGATGTTGATGATCCAGCCGGGCAGGAACAGCGTGAAGAACTTCGGGAACCAGAGGATCAGGCCCGACACGCCGATCATGAAGATGCCCCAGAACACCGCGAAGTAGTCGAAACGCTCCCAGTAGGTCCAGCGGTCGAACTGCGGCCGCGGGCCCTTGCCGAAGAACCATTTCTGGTGGGCGATGAAGTCATGCCAGTCCTGGAAGGACGGCACCATCGAGTCGGGCCCGAAGAGGGCGCGCCAGAAGCGCATGAGTTCGATGCGGCCGGTCTCCGGATTGCGGATCGACTGGCGCCGCGCCCACAGCGAGGTGGCGAGTTCGCCGAGGTGGAGCACAAAGTAGGTGAAGGTGACGATGGCGCCGAAGTGGTGCAGCGACCGCGCCACGCCCGCCCCGCCGATGAAGTGGAAGAGCACCCGGGCCCAGTCCGTGTAGTAGAACTTCAGCGGCATGCCGGTGATCACCAGCAGCAGGAAACTCGTGACGACGAGCATGTGCAGGAAGCGCTCGAAGGGGTTGAAGCGCGTGTACTGCACGTCGTCCGCGTTCGACTTGATGACGGCTTCCCGGAAGGTCTTGGAATCGGTCAGGAAGAGGTAGATCGAGCGGAAGAGCCAGAAGAGGGTGTGCAGCCCGAAGAAGCCGAACGTGCCGATCAGCAGCGCGGTCATGAACAGGAAGACCTTGTTCAGCACCGGGTAGTTGACCTTGTCCAGCGGGTTGGCGTGCGGCTGGTATTCCGTGAACTTCGCGTTGACGCCGGCGTGGCACTGCGAGCAGGTGCTGACGATCTTGTCCTTGGACAGCCGGGAGCGAGGATCGCTGACCGGGAACACATCGTGGTGGCCGTGGCAGTCGTAGCAGGCGGCGACATCCGACGCCACGTTGGGTTGGCCGAGCGCCATCGCCTTGCCGTGATAGGTTTCGCGGTAGTGGTCCAGGCGGTCGGCGTGGCACTTGCCGCAGCTCTGGTCGCTCAGGCCCTTGAAATGCGCGGTCGCCGGCTTCTCGATGTCGTGCGCGCTGTGGCAGTCCGTGCAAACCGGGCCCTTCTTGTCCCCCTTGACGAGGAGCTGGCCGTGCACGCTGGCGTTGTAGGTGTCCTCGATGCCGACGTGGCACTTGCCGCAGGACGTTGCAATGTTGGCGTGGTTGGAGTGCGAGTTCTTGTCGATGCTGCGCTTGATGTCGTGGACCCCGTGGCAGTCGTTGCACGACGGCGCCACGATCAGGCCCATCTTGATCAGCGCCCGGCCGTGGATGCTGTCGAGATAGTGGCCGGCGGCCTCGGACTGGCCCATGCGGTACTCCTTGGTGAGCTTGGCGTCGTCGTGGCATTTTCCGCAGGTCTTGGGCAGGTTCAGCTTGAACACCGGCGAGTCGGCCTGCTTCACCGGCAGCATGTCATGCGTGCCGTGGCAGCTCGTGCAGGAGGCGGAGTCGGTCCCGCCCATCTGGTGGCTGACGCTGTGGATGCTCGTCGCATACTGCGTGGTCTCATGCTCATGGCAGGAGGCGCACTGCGCCGCCGGCAGCTTGGAGTCATGCGGGGTTTCCGTGATCGTGGCGTGGCAGTCGACGCAACTGAGCTTGCCGTGGACGGACTTCGCAAAGACCTCTGGCCGCACGCCAATCCATTCGGCGGCCTGGCCTTTCTGGCGCGGCTTGAACTCAGCCTCATGGCAGTCCAGGCATTCGCTGTTCGGCACGGCCGCGGGCTTGACCGGAGCCACCGGGGTGCCGGCGCCAAAGGCGAACCCTGCCATTAAGAAAAAAAGTCCTGCCGGCCAGCGCGCCAGTCGGGGTGAGAAGGGCGTAGCGATATTCATGACTGCACGAAGTATAGGGAAATCCCGCCGCGCGGACTACGCAGGCATTGCCGGTTCAGGTGCAAATCTTGTCTCAATCTGTCCGGCTCGATCCCAAGGCCGGCAACGGCGTGAGACGGCTGGCTGGCCCGCGCCGAGATCCAGCCGCAGCCCGGCCACCCGCCACCCCAGGCGTCTATTCCTCAGGCAGGCCGCGGACCGCCGAAGGCAGATCCGCGGCCAGGAGATGAGGGGGTAAGATCAGGCGGCGCTGCCAGGGGGCCGGTCATCCGGCGCGGGTGCCGGCGGGGTCGCCGGCGTCACCGGTCCGGAGTTGGCGCGTTCCGCGGCCTTCATTTCCTCGAGCTGGAGCGGATGCTCCTCCAGCATTTCGCCCTCGGACATCCGCCCGGTGAGCCAGGACAGGTTCATGGGGTAGACGTCGGGGTTGAAGATGATCCAGTAGAAATGCCAGACGATGATGGCGAGCGTGGCCAGGACCGCCTCGTAGAAGTGGACGAGCCGCGAGATGTCGAAGCCCAGCTTGGTGATGTAGCCCATCGAGGCGTTGTCGAACCACAGGATCGCCCCGGTGAGGGTCATGAGGGCGGTGCCCCACGCCATCGCCCAGTATTCCGCCTTCTCGATGTAGCAGAAGCGGCCGAACGCCGGCTTCTCCTTGGCCAGCCCGAGGTTGTACTTGAGCACGCCCCAGGGATCGGTGACATCGCGCCAGCGCGGCAGCATGGCGCAGAACAGCGCCCGGCCCGGGGCGGTGAAGGCCAGATAGCAGACGTGCCACACGCCGCTGGCCAGCATCACGACGCTGGCGATGCGGTGCGCGAGGCCCCGCAGCTCAAACGCCTGGGCGCTGAGGTGCCGGATGCCCGTGACCCACCAGGCCTCGGGATAACGCAGCATGAAGCCGGTCACGACCAGGGCCGTGAAGCTGAGGACGAGCACGGCGTGCTGCAGGCGTTCGTTCACCGTCATGCGCAGGTAGAGCCGGTGGGCGACGTGCAGTTCGCTGGCCTCGCCCTTCTGGACGGCGAGCTTGTGGCGCGTCTTTTTCAGGAAATCGAGGAGGTTGTGCAGCACCATGCCGCCGATGACGGCCAGGATCAGCGCGACGTAGAAGGTGGAGATCCAATAGAGCCACGGCGAGGCCTCGCGCTGCGCCTCGCTGGCGTGCACGGCGCCGACCGAGAACCGGGTGTTGGCCCCGGGATGGCACTCGCCGCAGGTCAGGGCGAGGTTGGCCTTGTTGACGGTCGAGGTGGGGTCGTTCTGCGACTTGATGGCGTGGTCGCCGTGGCAGCTCGCACAGTTCACCACCTCCACGGCGCCGCCGCGGACGGCGAGGCCATGGTAGCTGTCGGAAAAAGTCTTGAAGGTGTCGTTCGACAGGCCGTAGCGGCGGGTGAGCCGGACGGAGGCGTGGCACTCGGCGCAGACCTGCTGGGCGAGATTGGCCTTGGCCACGGGCGCGGTCGGGTCGGTATGTCGCTTGATGTCGTGCTCGCCGTGGCAGCTGGTGCAGCCGGCGGAGTCCAGGTTGCCCTTGAGCAGCGCGCTGGCGTGGACGCTGGTCGCGTATTCCTTGGCCTGCTCCTGATGGCATTTCGCGCAGGTCTCGGTGAGGCGGAGCCGGCTGATTTTGGCCCCGGCGACGGCCGCCTTGTTCATGGCGTGGGCGCCGTGGCAGTCGACGCAGCCGGCGGACTTTTCCTTGCCTGACTGCAGGGCGGCCCCGTGCACTGAGCGGTCGAACGAGGAGACGAATTTGGCCCCGAGGTTGGACTGGCCGGCGACCTCGGCCTTGTCCACGTGGCAGGATTCACAGAGCCGCGCCTGCGCGAGCTTCAGCTCGACCCGGGAGCGGGCGGGACCCTGGCTGGCCAGCCGTTCCACATGACAACCCAGGCAGGTGGGGGTGGTGCGTTTGGCGCCCTCGGTGCGCGCGGCGTGGGCGGAGGCGCGGTAGTCCTTTGCCGCGGCCTCATGGCAGCGGCCGCAGGCCTCGGTCTGGCGGGCGCCGCTGAAGGCGAAGTCCTTCTGTTTAGCGGCCACGGTGGCGTGTGAGCCGTGGCACTCGACGCACGAGGTATCCCGGCCTGCGGGGAGGGGGGAGAGGGCGAGGCGGGGATGAAACGCGTGGGTCGCGATCGATTTTTCGTGGCAGGAGAGGCACTGCACCGCGGGCAGCTTAGAATCGTGGGGGGTTTCCTTGATCGTGGCGTGGCAGTCCACGCAGTTGAGCTTGCCGTGGACGGAATGGGTGTAGGCGTCGGACTGCACGCCGATCCACTCGGCGGCCTGGCCCTTCTGGCGCGGTTTGAACTCTGCCTCGTGGCAATCCAAGCACTCCGAGTTGGGCACGGCGGGGGCTTTCCCCGCTGGGGGGGTGGGCTCCGCGGAGAGGAGCAAAGGGGCCAGCAGGGCGAACGCTGGCAGCAAACTACGCCGGATAAATGCGTGCATAAGACCTTAGGCTGCAGCATGCGCCAAAGGCAGCGTGCCGGCTACGCAGGCCTTGCGGGATGGAGCGCGTTTCTTGGCGTTGGGCTACAGATAGCGGATTTCTGTCTTCGCCCGAGCTCCTCCGGTCGCTCGGAACCCTGTTGTTGTGTGTAGCCGCCGACGTGAGAGGGGTAGCCGCCGACGTGAGAGAGGTAGCCGCCGACGTGAGGAGGGGTAGCAGCCGACGTGAGGAGGCTGGTGCTAAGAGGGTGGCGTGATGAGGCTGGTGGGAGGAGGGTGGTGGGAGGTGGCTGGTGGGAAGGGGAAGTGATCAAACCCAGCCTCGTTACCTCGTCTGCTACGTCCGTCTGCTATGTCCGTCTAGGACGCCCGCCAAGGCGGCCAGCAAGTCGGCTCAGCTGCATCGTTCCGGACAAATCACGGATCGTGCGTAGCAGCCGACGTGAGGAGGCTGGCGTGAGGAGGCTGATGGGTGGAGACTGGCGGGAGGAGACTGAGGTGAGTGACGCGAGGAGGCTTGTGGGATGAGATCTATCAAACCCAGCCTCGTTACCTCGTCTGCTACGTCCGTCTGCTACACCCGTCTGCTACACCCGTCTGCTATGCCCGTCTAGGACGTCCGCCAAGAGCTCGTCCTAGAGCTCCTCCAAGTGCCCGTCCATGATCCTCGTCCCGGACGCCCGCCTAGGCGGCCAGCAAGTCGGCTCAGCTCCATCGTTCCGACCAAGCACCGCAACCCGACGTGGGTGAGGGCTTCGCCCCACCCACGATGGTCAGTTGCCTGTCAGCACCCTCCGCCGTCCACCGGTGCCGGTTATTTCTGAATGCCGCCGTTGTGACAGTCCGAGCAGGTCAGGTCGGGGTCCAACTCGCCGCCGGGATGCTGGAAATCCAGACCCTTGGCGTTGAGCAGCTCAAACTCCGATCCCTTGCCCTGCGCGAGAATGACGTGGCACGAGGTGCAGTCGCTCGAGCGCACCGCCGCACCACTGGCCGTCTTGTGCTTGTCGTCGTGGCAGCGGAAACAGCCGGGCCAGTCCTTGTGGCCGATATTGTTGGGATAAACGCGCCAGTCGGCCTTCCGCTCGGGGAAGAGGGTGATCGTGTAGAGGCGCTGCACCTCGGTGATCGCCGCAGCCAGGCCGGGCGCACCGTTGTATTTGGCCGTCAGGTAGGCGGCGATTTTCTGCGGCGCGTTCGCCTCGGTGGTAATGTCCTTCTGCACCAGCGCCTTCACCGCCTCGAGTTTGATGTTGGGCAGCTGCAGGCTGAGCGTGCCGGCCGCCAGGGCTTTTTCGACGGCCTCGTTGACCGTGGGGAAGACGTGGGCGGGACGGTTATGGCAGTCCATGCAATCCATCGTGCGGATCTGCGCTGCGGGCGGCTCGCCCTTGAAGGCCTCCGTGCGGAAGACCCGTGCGGTGCCGTTGCGCTTGTCCGTCACGCGCATCCAGGGGATGTCCTGGCGCTTCTCGTCGGCGGCGTAGTATTCGACCTTTTCATTCTGGTTCACGTGCCAGTGGATGCCGCCGGCCGGGCTGCCGGCGCGGTTGGTGTTCACGCGCATCAGCATGCGGACGCCGTAGGGCGTGTTGCTGCGGTCGGAGAGGTAGTGCGCGAAGGTGAGGTCGACGTTGCCGTGGAATTTCTCGGGCCAGTGGCATTTCTCGCAGATGTCCTGGGCGGGGCGCAGGTTCTTGATCGGGGTCGCGATCGGGCGGCTGTAGTTGTCCAGCGCGTAGGCGATGAGCTGGTGGGTGCCGTTGATCTTGGCCTTGATGAACCACTGGGCGCCGCTGCCAATGTGGCAGTCGACGCAGCTCACCCGGGCGTGCGCCCCGCGCTGGTAGGCGACGAACTCGGGGCTCATCGCGCGGTGGCAGACCTCGCCGCAGAACTGGTCGGACTCGGAATAGTGGTAGGTCTGGTAGCTGCCGAAGACGCTCAACAGCAGGAAAATCACGCCGCCGCAGCCGAAGAGCAGGAGCCGGCGACGCTGGGAGGGGTTGGAGAAATCCAGCCGCCACTTGTCCGGCGCCGCGGCGTGCTGGACCGCCCACCGGCGCTGCGCCCAGGCCCCGACGAAGACGAGCGCCAGGCCCGTGATCAGGAACCCCGGGGCGACGATGTACGTGAAGATGCCGAGGTAGGGGTTCTTGTCCCCCTGCGTGAAGTCGATCCAGACCAGCAGGGCGAAGGAGAAGAGCGCCCCCACGGAGAGGACGCCGCCGACGGCACTGATCCAGTTGTTGAAATGCGAGCGCGGTTGGGCGGAACGGGTCGGCGCGGTGGGTGTGGGATCGGGCATGGACGGAGGGGCTTAGCGGTGAAAATGGTCAATCCGACGGGAGGGACCGGGCCCTTCCCGCCGGACTGGTGACGGACAGGCGGCCAGTGGCTCAGCCCTTGAACTTGCGGATGTGGGCGACGAGATCCTTGATCTCGTCGGGCGTGAGCACGGCACCGTAGGCCTTCATCTTTTCCTTGCCGGCCTTGTCCTTGAAGCCCTCGGTCGTGGTCTTGATCATTTCGTCGTCCTTCAGCTCGGCCTGCACCTTCGCGTCGGTGTAGTCCTTGAGCGAAAGTTTCTTGCCGACCTTGGTCTGGCCCTTGCCGTCCGCCCCGTGGCATTTGACGCAATGGTTGTCCCAGTTTTCGGTGGCGGGCGCCGCGTAGCTTAGGGCGGCGCCAAGGAGAAACAGGCAGCCGGTCAGTTTGAGGGTGCGGGAATTATTCATGGTGGGGAAGGAGTTTTGGGGACGTTAATGTTGACGGACTTTCAAGCCTCGCATGAGGCAATGTCGAGCGAGTATGGCGGACCCCCGCCGTTTCGGCTGCGCATGCCTTGCCGAGGTGCGCGCAAAACTTGCCGTTAGGCGGCGCTGGCGGCGAGCCGCGCGGCATGCGCCCGGGCGGTGCCGGTCACCACGGGAACGGCGGCGGCCACGGCGGGGGACAGCTCCGTGCACATCGGCCGGATCGTCTCGACGGAAATGGTGTAGAGGTGCAGCCCGGGCAGCTGGCCGATCAGCGCGGCGGCCGCGAACAGGTCCTTCAGCCCGAAATCGTGCGCGCCGAGCCCCCGGGGCAGGTCGACCACCCGGTCCGGATGCAGGTAGGTGATGGTGCCGGCGGGCCGGCCGTCGCGCGTGGCGTCGATCAGGATGATCGACTGGACCCCGTCGAACTCGGTCAGGAGGCTGACGCCCCCGGTGCCGCCATCGAGCAGGCGCACCCCGGCGGCGCAGGGTTCCTGCTCCAGCTGGCGGAGGACATGGACGCCGACGCCCTCGTCCCCCATCAGCACGTTGCCGATGCCCAGGACCAGGACGCGGGCGCCCGGCACCGCGGCGAGGGGGTGCGCGTAGGCCTCCCCCTCGAGCGTGGAGTCGAGCAGCATCGCCGGATCAGCCCGCGGGCTTGGTGGCCTTGGCGGGAACCGGGGCCGGATCGGCCTTCGGGGCGGGGAACGCCGACATGCCCGTGGGGTGCTCGGCCTCGATCTGCTCCTTCTCGAGGAACTTCCAGCCGCCCACCATGGACGAGATCACCCCGTGCCCCTCGACGTAGTCGTGGTAGAACACCAGGTAGATGTGCACCAGGGTGAACAGCGCGAAGATCCACATCGCGGCGTAATGGAAGATCCGCAGGGTGTACTCGCTGCCGAACAGCGGCATGACCCAGGTGAAGAGCTGCGGGAACCACGCGCTGCTGGTCGGGCCGTAGAGCGCAAAGCCGGTGGCGATCTGGAAGATCGTCAGCAGCCCCGTGGCCGTGTACGTGAAGTAGGCCATCGAGTTGTGCCCGAGCGTCTCGACCGGCTTGTTCCCGAACTGCAGGATGTCCACCTTCAGCACGTCCCAGATCTGCCGCAGCTGCGCCTTGGTCAGCGGGAAAAAGCTGCGCCAGTTCGCGTACTTGTTGCCCGCGAAGGACCAGTAGAGCCGGAAGGCGAAGTTGGTCAGGAGCACGTAGGCCGTCACGAAATGGACGAACCGCACGGTGCCGAACCAGTAGCTGAACGACGCCTCCTTCGAGATCATCAGGGCCGGGGGATGCGCGATGAGATAGCCGGTCACGCCGAGCACCACGATGCTGAGGGCGTTGATCCAATGGAACCAACGCACCGGCTGTTCCCAGACATAGACGCGCTGGTAGTCGTGTGAGCCATTCATGGCGGTCCTTTATTTCACCATCAGCTCATGATGCGCGACCTCGGCGCCGTCCTCATAGAGATGGACGGCGCAGGCGAGGCAGGGATCAAACGAGTGGATGGTGCGGATGATTTCGAGCGGTTGTTTCGGGTCGTGGACGGGCGTGCCGATCAGGGACGCCTCGTAGGCGGAACGCTGCCCCTTCGCGTCGCGGGGGGAGGCATTCCACGTGCTGGGAACGACCAGCTGGTAGTTGTCGATCTTGCGATCCTTGATGACAATCCAGTGGGCGAGGGCGCCGCGGGGCGCCTCGCAGGTGCCGACGCCCTTGGCCTCGGTCGGCCAGGTCGACGGTTCCCACCGTTCCTTGGTGAAGGTGCGGGTGTCCCCCGCCTTGATCAGGGCGACGAGGGTGTCGAAGAACTCCAGGCCCCACTTGGCGGTGAGCCGCGCCTCGATGCCGCGCGCGGCGGTGCGGCCGAGGGTGGAGAAGAGCACGGACGCCGGGGCCTTGAGCGCGCCCAGCGCCTCGAGCACGGCCTCCTTGATCTCGGTGTTGTTGCCGGCAAAGCCGACGAGCATGCGCGAGAGCGGGCCGACCTCCATGGCGTGGCCCTTCCAGCGGGGCGTCTTGAGCCAGCTGTACTTCTGGTCGATGTCCAGGTTCTGGTAGGGCGTCTTCGGCCCGGTGTACTTCAGGTTGGTCTCGCCCGCCCACGGATGCCGCCCGCCGGTGGTCGCGCCGTCCTTGTAGTCGTACCAGGACTTGTCGATGAACTCCTCGATGCCCGTCTGGGTGTCCTTGGGGTCGACCGGCAGCACCTCGGCGAGGTTGCGCCCGAGGATCGCCCCGCGCTGGAACTTGTAGCTGGAGAGGTCGGAGAAGCTCGCGGTCGGCAGGTCGCCGTAGCAGAGGTAGTTCTCCAGCCCGCCGCCGATCCCCGCCCAGTCGAGATAATAGGGCGCGACCGCGAGCAGGTCGGGATAATACACCTGCTCCACGAAGTCGCGGGCCTGCTTGAGCAGCTGGCCCACCAGGGCGAGCCGCTCGGCGTTGATGGCGTTGGGCTCGTCGAGGTTGAAGGAGCAGGGCATGCCGCCCACGAGGTAGTTCGGGTGCGGGTTCTTGCCGCCAAAGATGGCGTGGACCTTCACGATCTCCTTCTGCCACTCCAGCGCCTCGAGGTAGTGGGCGACGCCGATCAGGTTGATCTCGGGCGGCAGCTTGTAGGCCGGGTGGCCCCAGTACGCGTTGGCGAAGATGCCGAGCTGGCCGCTCGCCACGAAGCCCGTCAGGCGCTTCTGCAGGTCGGAGAAGTACCCCGGCGAGCTCTTCGGCCAGTGGGAGAGGCTCTGCGCGATGCGCGAGGTCTCGGCCGGGTCGGCCTTGAGGGCGCTGACCACGTCGACCCAGTCGAGCGCATGCAGGTGGTAGAAGTGCACGACGTGGTCCTGCACGTTCTGCACGCAGTACATGATGTTGCGGATCAGCTCGGCGGCCGGCGGGATCTTGATCCCGAGGGCATCCTCCACCGCGCGGCACGAGGCGACGGCGTGCACCGTGGTGCACACGCCGCACACGCGCTCACAAAACGCCCAGGCGTCGCGGGGGTCGCGGCCCTTCAGGATGATTTCCAAGCCGCGCACCATGGTGCCGGCGCTCCAGGCGTCCACGATCTTGCCGTCCTTGATTTCGGCTTCGATGCGGAGGTGGCCCTCGATGCGGGTGACGGGATCGACTACGATGCGATTGCTCATGGGGAGGTGGTTTCGCTAGGTTAGGATTGGGAGTGGGGCGGGGTGGTCTGGTCGGCGCTGGCGGCGGCCTCGCCGGGGCGCTCGCCGATCTCCCCGCGCTTGCGCACGTTGGTCAGCACCGCGTGGGCCAGCACGCCCGCCGCGGCCACGCCGCCGACGGTGAGGCCGACCTGGTCGGCGGTGGACTCGATGCCAAAGCCGGGGAAGTTGGTGAGGCGCTGGTAGAAGGGCCCGTTGTCCCAGAACTTGGCCTCGGAGCAGCCGAGGCAGCCGTGGCCGGACTGGATCGGGTAGCTGGTGCCGTTGTTCCACTTGATCGTGCCGCACGAATTGTAGGTGCTCGGGCCGCGGCAGCCGACCTTGTAGAGGCAGTAGCCCTTCCGCGCATTCTCGTCGTCAAAGGTCTCGACGAAGAGCCCGGCGTCGTAGTTGGCCCGGCGGGCGCAGGTGTCGTGGACACGGCGGCCATAAAACGCCTTGGGCCGGCCGAGCGAGTCGAGCTGCGGGATGCGGTCGAAGGTCAGGAGGTGGACCAGCACGCCGGCCATGACCTCCGCGATCGGCGGGCAGCCCGGCACGTTGATGATCGGCTTGTCCTTGATGATGGCGCTGACCGGCGTGGCCTGCGTGGGATTCGGGTTGGCCGCCTGCACGCAGCCGGAGCTGGCGCAGTTGCCCCAGGCGACGATCGCCTTGGCCCCGGCGGCGACTTCGCGCAGGGAATCCAGCGCGGACTTGCCGGCGACGACGCAGTAGGAGCCGTCCGCCCCGAGCGGCACGGAGCCCTCGACCAGCAGCAGGTACTCGCCCTTGTACTTCGTGATCGTCTCGTGCAGGATTTCCTCGGCCTGGTAGCCGGCCGCGGCCTGCAGGGTCTCGGTGTAGTCGAGCGAGACCTTGTCGAGCAGGATGTCGGCGACGATCGGGTGCGAGGAGCGCAGGAAGGACTCGCTGCAGCAGGTGCACTCCTGAAAATGCATCCAGATCACCGGTATGCGGCGCTTGGTCTCGATCGCCTTGGCGATCTGCGCGGCGGCCGAGTTCTCCAGGCCGAGGTAGGCGCCCATCCAGGCGCAGAACTTCAGGAAATCGCGGCGATCTACACCGCGAGAGACCATCTGCTCATAGATGGTCGGCACCGTCTCGTTGATTTTCATGAGTGAGTTCATGGTATAAAAAAAGCGCCGGCCGGGAAAATCTCAGCCGGGCAAGAGGGGTTAAGGGGGTAACGGGGCTGGGGTCCTACGCTGTCTCAGGGGGTACTGAAGCCGCCATCATATCCGAAATTAGTTCGGGCGTTAGCGCGTTTTTTGGTAATGGATGCGCGCAATTTGCGTTCAGATTGTCTGCGCTGGACGCCTCTGCGGGGCCGGCGTCTAGTCTGCGCCTACCCACCATGCACGAGGTCGGCATCATGGAATCCGCCATCGATTCGGTCCTGCATCAGGCCCGTGCCCACGGGGCGCGACAGGTCCATCGCATCGTGCTGCGGATCGGGGCCCTGTCCGGGGTCGAGCCCGAGTCCCTGCGGTTCGCCTTTGACGTGGTGACTAATGGCACGCTTGCTGCAGGGGCCGTGCTGGAAATCGAGTCGGTTCCGGCCCGGGCGCTGTGCGCCGCCTGCGCGGAGGAGTTCAGCGTCGAGTCCGGCTTCATTTATACCTGCCCCCGCTGCGGTGCCCTGTCCGGCGACATCCGCCAGGGCCGGGAACTGGAGCTGACCCGCATCGAAATGTCCTGAACCCCCATGAACCCCGTCCCCGACAATACCCCCGCCGACGAATTCCAGATTCACCCGCTCAGCGGCGCCGCCGCCCGCCCCGGGACCCGGCTTTCGGCCCCGCTCGCCGCCGAGGTGGCCGCCACCCTGGCCGCCGGTCCCGAGGGCGGCGCGGCCGTCCGCTCCGTCGACCTGCGCGTGCCCCTGCTGGAGAAGAACGACATCCTCGCCGAGCGCAACCGCGGCTACTTCCTCGGCCGCGGCCTGGCCACCCTCAACCTCGTCTCGTCCCCCGGCGCCGGCAAGACCACCCTGCTCGAGCGCACGCTCGACGAGTTCGGCCGGCAGACGCGCTGCGCGGTTGTGGTCGGCGACCTCGAGACCGACAACGACGGCCGCCGCCTGCACCGCCCGCACGCGCCCGTCGCCCAGATTACCACCGGCGGCACCTGCCACCTCGACGCGGCGATGATCGCGCGCGCCGTCGAGTCGCTCGACCTCGAGGGCGTCCGGGTGCTCTTCATCGAGAACGTCGGCAACCTCGTCTGCCCCGCCTCCTTCGACCTCGGCGAGCAGGTGCGCGTCGTGCTGCTCTCCTGCACCGAGGGCGAGGACAAGCCGCTGAAATACCCGCCAATCTTCAAGTCCGCCGACCTCGTGCTGCTCACCAAGGTCGACGTGGCCGACGTGCTCGGCTTCTCGCGCGAGCTGGCCTGCGCCAACATCCGGCGCATCGCCCCGCAGGCTCGCCTCATCCCGCTCTCCACCCGCTCGGGCGAGGGCGTGGCGGAGTGGTACGACTTCCTCCGCACCCTGACCCCGCAGCGTTGAGCCCCTGCGCGCCGTGCGTGCCCCCGCCGAAGAAACCGATGTGCTCCTGCGCGTCCGCGGGGTCGTGCAGGGCGTCGGTTTCCGGCCCTTTGTCCAGCGCGCCGCGTCGCGCCTGCGCGTCCGCGGCTGGGTGCGCAACGATCCCCAGGGCGTGCTGATCCGCGCCGTCGGCCCCGCCGGCGCGATCCACTCGCTGATGGGGGTCCTCCGCACCGAGGCGCCGCCCGCCGCCCGCGTCTCCGCCGTCGAGTCCCAGCCCCCGGACGCCGCCGCCGCCCCGGCCGGCGCCGGCTTCGTGATCGTGGCGAGCGCCACCGCCGGGCTGGCCGTCACCGCCGCGATCCCGCCCGACCTGGCCCTCTGCGCCGACTGCCGCCGCGAGCTGCTGGACCCGGGCGACCGCCGGCACCGCTACCCCTTCATCAACTGCACCCAGTGCGGGCCGCGCTACTCCATCCTGGAAAGCCTGCCCTACGACCGGCCGCGCACCACCATGCGGACGTTCCGCCAGTGCCCGGACTGCCAGCGGGAATACGACGACCCGTCCGACCGCCGCTTTCATGCCCAGCCCAACGCCTGCCCCGTCTGCGGCCCCCAGCTTGCCCTCACCGACCCCGCCGGGGCCGTGCTCATGGCCGGCGACGCCGCCTTGACCACGGCCGCGGACCTGCTGCGCGACGGGCTGGTCGTGGCGGTCAAGGGCGTCGGCGGCTACCACCTCATGGCCGACGCCACCTCGGAGGCCGCGGTGGTGGAGCTGCGCCGCTGCAAGCATCGCGAGGAAAAGCCCCTGGCCGTGATGTTTCGCGACCTGGACGCGATCCGGGCGGTGGCGGAGGTCTCGGCGGCGGCGGCCCAGTGGCTCGAGTCGCCGGCCGCGCCCATCGTGCTCGTGCCGCGCCGGGCGGGGGCCGCGCTCGCCCCGGATGTGGCGCCGGGCAACCCCTGGATCGGCGCGCTGCTGCCCTACACCCCCCTGCATGTCCTGCTCCTGGAGGCGGTCGGGCGCCCCCTGATCGCCACCAGCGCCAACCTCTCCGACGAGCCGCTCTGCACCGACCCGGCTGAGGCGCGGGCCCGGCTGGCGGGGATTGCCGACGCCTTTCTCGAGCATGACCGCCCGATCGCCCACCCGGTGGACGATTCCGTGCTCCGCCTGGCGGACTCCGGTCCGGTGCTGCTCCGCCGCGCCCGCGGCTGGGCGCCCGCCCCGCTGCGGCTGCCCGCCCCGCTGTCCGGCCACTGGCTCTGTGTCGGGGCGCAGATGAAAAACACCGTTGCGGTCGCCGCCGGCGACCAGGTTGTGCTCAGCCCGCACATCGGCGACCTGGGCGGCGCCGCGACCTTGGCGGTGTTTCGCCGCACCGCGGCGATGCTGGGCAGCCTGCACGCGGCGGACTTCACGGCCGTCGCCTGCGACCGGCATCCGGACTACGCCGCGACCGCCTATGCCCGGCAAACCGGCCTGCCCGTCACCGCCGTCCAGCATCATCTGGCGCACATTCTGGCCTGCCTGCTGGAGAACCGCCAGGCGGCGGAGGGGGTGCTCGGGGTCGCGTGGGACGGCACCGGCTACGGGGAGGATGGCACGGTTTGGGGCGGGGAGTTCCTGCTGCTGGGGCAGGGCGTGGCGCAGCGGTTCGCGCGGCTGCGTCCGTTCCAGTTGGCCGGCGGCGAGGCGGCCGTGCGCGACCCGCGGCGCGTCGCCCTAGGCCTCCTGCACGCGGCGCAGGACGAGCGCTGGGACCTGCTGGCCCACCAGTTCGGCCTGCGGCCCAACGTGGCCGCGAACCTCCAGACCATGCTCGCGCGCGGGCTCAACTCGCCGGTGACCACCAGCGCGGGCCGGCTGTTCGACGCGGTGGGGGCGCTGCTGGGCCTCGGCACCTGCAATCATTTCGAGGGCCAGACGCCGCTGGCGGTCGAGGCGGCGGCGCGCTCCGGGAGCGGGGCGCCCGACGATCTGGACCTGGCCCTGCGCGCGGTGCCCGCTGGCGGCGGGGCGGTGTGCGAACTCGACTGGCAGCCGCTGCTCGGGCCCCTGCTCACGCATCGCGAGACGGGCCGCGACCCCGCCACGCTGGCCCTCGCGTTTCACCGGGCCCTGGCGCGGGGCATCGTCGCCGTGGCGCAGCGCGCCGGCGCCGGCACCGTCGCGCTCAGCGGCGGCTGCTTCCAGAACGCCCTGCTGCTCGACCTCACCGTCGCGGCCCTGCGGCAGGCGGGCTTCACCGTCCTGACCCATCACGAGCTGCCGCCCAACGACGGCAACATTGCAGCCGGCCAGGCGCTCGGTGCACTCTGGGGCCTCACCTCGGTCACGCTGCCCCCTTGAACTTCCGCCCCCCTCCCTTAACCCCCTCCCCCCATGTGCCTCGCCGTCCCCGGTAAAATCGTCGAAGTCATCGGCACCGACCCGTTTCTCCGCTCCGCCAAGGTCAGCTTCGCCGGCGTCGTCAAGCTCATCAGCCTCACCTGCACGCCCGAGGCCAAGCTCGGCGACTTCGTGCTCGTCCACGTCGGCGTCGCCATCAGCACGATCGACCCGGAGGAGGCCGCGGAGACCTACCGGTACCTCCAGGCCATGGGCGAGCTCGACGGCCTCGACGCGGCGCCCGCCGGCGCATCCCCGCCATGAAGTACGTCGACGAATACCGCGACGCCGCCCTCGTCCACACCCTGGCCGCCGCGATTGCGCGTGCCGCCACGCGCCCGTGGACGATCATGGAGATTTGCGGCGGCCAGACCCACGCCATCGTCAAGTTCGGCCTCGACGAGCTCCTGCCGCCGCCGCTCACGCTGGTCCACGGCCCGGGCTGCCCGGTCTGCGTGACGAGCGCGGACCTGATCGACGCGGCGGTCGAACTCGCGCTCCAGCACGGCGTCATCCTCTGCTCGTTTGGCGACATGCTGCGGGTGCCGGGCAATGGCATCGACCTGCTCACCGCCAAGGCCCGGGGCGGCGACGTGCGCATCGTCTATTCCCCGCTCGACGCTGTCACCCTCGCGCGGGAGCACCCGGCGAAACCGGTGGTGTTTTTTGCCGTGGGCTTCGAGACCACCGCGCCGGCCAACGCCCTGGCGGTGCTCCGCGCCGAGCGCGAGCAGGTGCGGAACTTCTCCATCCTGACGTCGCACGTGCTGGTGCCGCCGGCGATGCGCGCGATCCTCGGGTCGCCCGACAACCGGGTGCAGGGGTTCCTCGCCGCCGGCCATGTCTGCACGATCATGGGCCTGCAGGAGTACGGCCCGATCGCCCGGGACCATCGGGCGCCCATCATCATCACGGGCTTCGAGCCGGTCGACATCCTGGAGGGCATCCTGCGCTGCGTGCAGCAGCTCGAGTCCGGCCGGGCCGAGGTGGAGAACGCCTACGCGCGCGCCGTCCGCCCCGAGGGCAACCTCCACGCGCGCCGGATCGTCGAGCAGGTCTTCGAGATCGCCGACCGCGACTGGCGCGGCCTGGGCGTCATTCCGCGGAGCGGGCTCGCCCTCCGCCCCGCCTACGCCGACTACGACGCCGCGCGGCGCTTCCCGCTCCGGCCGGTCGCCCCCGCCGGCGCCACCGAGTGCATCAGCGGGGAGATCATGCGCGGGGTGCGGAAGCCGCCGGACTGCCCCGCCTTTGGCACGCGCTGCACGCCGGAGCATCCGCTCGGCGCGCCCATGGTCTCCAGCGAGGGCGCCTGCGCCGCCTACCACCGCTACCGCAGCCGCCCCGCCGCTCCCGCCTGACCCCCGGAATAAACCGCGCCGGCGTGCCCGCCGGCGCCGCCTCACTTCACCCACCCCATGCACGTTCCCGACGGCTTCCTCGACGCCAAGACCGCCCTCGCCACCGGGGCCCTCTCGGCGGCGGGCCTCGGCTTCGCGCTGCGCCAGGTCCGGCTCGAACTGCCGCCGCGCCGCGTGCCGCTGCTCGGCTTGGCGGCCGCCTTCCTGTTCGCCGCCCAGCTGATCAACTTTCCCGTCCTCGGCGGCACCTCCGGCCACCTGATGGGCGGGGCGCTGGTGGCCGCCCTGCTGGGCCCGGCCGCCGCGGTGGTCGTGGTGGCCACCGTCCTGCTGGTGCAGTGCTTCCTGTTCGCCGACGGGGGCGTGCTGGCCCTCGGCGCCAATATCTTCAACCTGGGGCTGGTGGCGACCGGCGGCGGCTACACCGTGTACCGCCTGGTGGCGCGGTGCCTGCCCAGCCTGCAGGGGCGCGTGGCGGCGCTGGCGTTTGCCGGCTGGTGCTCAACCGTGCTCGCCGCGACGGCCTGCGCCGGCGAACTGGCCTGGTCCGGCACGGTCGCATGGCGGGTGGTCTGGCCGGCCATGGCCGGCGTCCACGCCTTCATCGGGCTGGGGGAGGGGATGGTCAGCGCGCTGGTGTTTCTGGCGATCGCCCGGACCCGGCCGGACCTCCTGCCGGACGCGGCGCCCCCGAAGGCGGCGGCGGCCCGGCGGCGCGAATGGGTGGTCCTGGGTCTGCTGACTTCGCTCGGTCTCGCGCTGCTGGTCGCCCCCTTTGCCTGCCCGTGGCCGGATGGGCTCGAGGCGGTCGCGGCCCGGCTGGGCTTTGCGCACCAGGCGTCCGCCGCGCCGCTGGCGGCACCGGCGGCCGGTTACGCGCTGCCGGGGGTCGCCTCGCCCGGCCTGGCCACCGCGCTGGCCGGCGCGTCCGGCGTGCTGCTCGTCTTTGGCCTGGCCGTCGCCTTCAGCCGTCTGGCCGTCGCCAAGCCGGCGCCCTCGGCGTCCGATCCCGCATGATCGAGCTCTTTCCCCAACCCTTCGCCCCGGGCGATCCGCAGGCGGGCGGCCTCGTCCGGCGCTGGCCCGCGACGGTGAAGCTGGCGGGCGCGCTCGCGCTGATTGTGGGCACGGCGCTGGTGCCGGTCGGCGGCCGGGGCTGGTTTGGCGGGATGGCGCTGCTGCTGGCGGCGATCATGGCGCTGGGCCGGATCTCGCCGCGGCCGCTGCTGCTGCGGCTGCTCGCCCTGTCGCCCTTTGTCGCCGGGGTGGCGCTGGCGGCGGCGTGGCATCCCGGCGGCACCCTCGACTGGCGGACCACCGCGCTGCGCAGCGCCCTCTGCCTCGCCACCGTGATTCTGCTCGCCCAGACCACGGCGTTCGGCGAAATGCTCGCGGTCCTGCGCCGGGTCCGCGTGCCGGCCCTGCTCATCACCACCCTCGCCCTGATGCAACGCTACCTCTTTGTCCTCGCCGATGAAACCGTGCGCATGCGCCGCGCCCGGGCCAGCCGCACGTTCACGGGCGGGCGCTGGTTCGCCTGGCGGGTCGCGGCCACCGTCGCCGGGCAGCTGTTCGTGCGGGCCTCGGAGCGCGCGGAGCGGGTCTACGACGCCATGTGCGCGCGGGGGTGGCGATGACCCCGGCCATCGCGATCGAGGGGCTCGGCTTCGCCTATCCCGACGGCACGACGGCCCTCCACGACATCGGCCTGACCGTGGCTGCGGGGGAGTGCGTCGGGCTGCTGGGGCCCAACGGCTCGGGCAAGTCCACCCTGCTGCGCCACCTCAACGGCATCCTGCCCGAACTCCTGCCCGCCGCCGGCGGTGCGGTGACGATCCTCGGCGAGCGCCTCACCCGCGCCAACGTCGCCGCGGTCCGCCGCCAGCTGGGGCTGATGTTCCAGGACCCGGACGACCAGCTGTTTTGCGCCACGGTGCGGGAGGATGTCGGCTTCGGCCCGCAGCAACTGGGGCTCAGCCGCGCGGAGGTGGCCGACCGCGTGCAGCGCGCCTTGGAGGAGGTTGGTCTGGTGCACCTGGGCCACCGCCCGCCGCACCATCTCAGC
>CAIKTR010000140.1 GCA_903830425.1 uncultured Opitutia bacterium | reverse complement strand
GTTGGTCAGCACGATCCGGCCGCGGACGTCGAGCACCACCAGCGCCTCGATCATGCTGTCCAGCAGCGTCTCCAGGCGGTGCTGCTGGTCCTCCCGCTCCAAGGCGTGCGCCGCCTTCAGCTCCGCCACCACCTGGACGTGTCGCGCCGCGTCCCGTTGGCTCCGGCGCCGGCCCTGCCACCAGGCCGCCAGGGCCACCGCGGACAGGAGGGCGAAGAAAAAGCTCACGGCGAAGATAAAACGGCCCGCGCCGTCACGAGCCAGCCTTGAAACGGTACCCCACCCCGCGGATCGTCTCCAGATAGTCCGCCGCCGGGCCGAGCTTTTCCCGCAGCCGGCGCATGTGCGTGTCCACCGTGCGGGTGTCGATCGCCGTCTCATAGCCCCACACGTCCTGCAGCAGCCGCTCGCGCGTCTGCACCCGCCCGCGGCGCTGCGCGAGCACGACCAGGAGGTTGAATTCCGTCGCCGTCAGCGTCACCGGCTGGCCCGCGACGTGCGCGGCGTGGTGCGGCACGTCGATCAGCAGCACGCCGATCTGCAGCTGCTCTTCCGGGGCGGTCGCCGCCTTGGCGGAGCGCTGGAGGAGCTTGCGGATGCGCAGCACCAGCTCGCGCGGGCTGTAGGGCTTGGTCACGTAGTCGTCGGCCCCCAGCTCGAGCCCGAGCACGCGGTCCAGCTCGGCCGCCTTGGCCGTGAGCATCAGCACCGGGATGCCCGCGGTGGCGGGATCCCGGCGCATGAGCTTGCAGACCTCCAGCCCGTCGAGCTCCGGCAGCATCAGGTCGAGCACCACCAGCGCGGGCCGCTCCGCCCGCACCACCGCCAGCGCCTTCAGCCCGTCGGCGGCAAACAGCGGCGTGTAGCCGGCCTCGCGCAGCTTGCAGCCGAGCACCTCCAGCGCGTCCGGCTCATCATCAACGACCAGGATTTTGGGTTTCATGGTTCTCCTTGAGACCGGCGTGGCGGATATCCCGCGCCTCGTAAAGATAAACCACCTCCTCCGCGATGTTCGTCGCATGGTCGGCGATGCGCTCGATGCACTTCGAGATGACCATCAGCGCCAGGCAGCGCGAGATCGTGGTCGGACGCTCCACCATGTAGCTGGACAGCTCCCGGTGCAGCTGCCGGTTGAGGTCGTCGACCTCCTGGTCCCGCGGGATGACGGTCCGCGCCAGCTCGGGCTTGCTCTCGACAAACGCCGACAGCGCGTCGCGCAGCATCTGCAGCGCCATCGTCGCCATCCGCGGCAGGTCGATGTAGGGCTTCAGCTGCGGCTCCTTCCCGAGGTCGTGCGCCCGGCGGGCAATGGAGCACGCCTCGTCCCCCACGCGCTCGAGGTTCTGCGAGATCTTCATCCCGACGGTGATGAACCGCAGCTCGGTCGCCAGCGGGGCCTTCGTCAGCAGGTGGAGCGCGATGTCGTCCACCTCGATCTCAAACTGGTCGATGATGCTGTCGTCCTCCTGCACCAGCAGGGCCAGGGCGTCGTCGCGCTCCACCAAGGCGCGCATGCTGCGGGCCACGGCGGATTCGGAGTGGCTGGCCATCGCGAGGATGGTTTCCTTCAGCTTGTTCATTTCTTCACTGTAGTGCGTCATGGGAGGGAGGGGTGAGCGGACGGCGCGGACGGGGCCCGACTCAGCCGAAGCGGCCGGAAACATAGGCCTCGGTCTGGGCGTGGATGGGTTTGGTGAAAATATTCCGGGTGTCGGCATACTCGATCAGCCGGCCCAGGTAGAAAAACGCGGTCTTGTCCGAGCAGCGCGCGGCCTGCTGCATGTTGTGGGTGACGATCACGATCGTGTACCGCGCGCGCAGTTCCTGGATCAGCTCCTCGACCTTGGCCGTGGCGACGGGATCCAGCGCCGAGCACGGCTCGTCCATGAGGATGATCTCCGGCTCGACCGCGATCGCGCGCGCGATGCAGAGGCGCTGCTGCTGCCCGCCCGAGAGCCCGAGCCCGCTGGTGTCCAACCGGTCCTTGACCTCGTCCCACAGCGCGGCGCCCCGGAGCGACTTCTCCACCACCTCATCCAGCCGGGCCGAATCCGTCACCCCCTGCAGCCGGAGGCCGTAGGTGATGTTCTCGTAGATCGACTTCGGGAAAGGGTTCGACTTCTGGAAGACCATGCCGACGCGCTTGCGCAGCTCGATCACGTCGACGTCGGGCTGGTGGATGTCCACGCCCCGGATCCGGATCGACCCCCGCGCCACCCGGGTGCCGTCAATCAGGTCGTTCATGCGGTTCAGGCAGCGGAGCAGCGTCGACTTGCCGCAGCCGGAGGGTCCGATGAAGGCCGTGACCTTCTTCTCCTCCAGCGAGAGGCACACGTCATGCAGCGCCTGGGAGGCCCCGTAGTAAAAATCCACGTGGTCGATTTCGATCCGCGGCGCCGCGGCCGCCGGCGCGCCGGCGGTACCCGTCACCGGCAGGGACGCCGTGGGGGGGCGAATCGTGGGCGTGGGCGCGGGGGGGAGAGTTTCCATGAGCGGGAGGGCGGGGACTACCATTTGTAGCGACTGCGCAGCCGGTTGCGGAGCACAATCGAGGCCGTGGCGATCGCGGCGACCAGGAGGAGGAAGATGAAGGCCGTGCCGTACTGCACGCGCTCGGTGTATTCGTTCTGGGGGATCTTCGAGCTCACCACATAGATGTGGTACGGCAGCGCCATCACCCCCTGGAAAAAGAAGTCCGTGAACCGCTCGACCTGCCAGGGGAGCTTGTCGCGCACCACATACGCCGCCGTGAACATGATCGGCGCCGTCTCGCCGGCCACGCGCGCAATGCCGAGGATGGACGAGGTCAGGATGCCCGGCAGCGCATAGGGCAGCACGTTCTTCCGGATCGTCTGCCACTTCGTCGCGCCGAGCGCGAGCGAGCCCTGGCGGAAGCCCTGCGGCACGGCCTTGAGCGACTCCTCCGACGCGGTGATCACCACCGGCAGGACCATGAACGCGAGGGTGAACCACCCCGCCAGCAGCGAGACATTCCAGCCGAAGAAGATCACAAACATGCCAAAGCCGAACAGGCCGAACACGATCGACGGGACGCCCGCGAGGTTGAGGATGGCGAGGCGGATGAAGCGGATGAACGCGCCCTCGCGCGCATACTCGCTGAGATAGACCGCCGCCGCGACCCCCAGGGTGAGCGCGATCGTCATGGCCCCGAGCACCAGCAGCACCGTGCCCACGATGCAGGGGAAGATGCCGCCGGCGGCGTAGACGTAGCTTTCCGACTTCGCCCGCGCCACCTCGGGGTGCTGCGCCTGGAAGGCGCGGAAGTCCTGGTCCCCCAGCTCCATTTTCCGACCGTCATGCTCGAACACATGCAGCGACTCGGGCGCCGCGGTCAGAAACGACGTATTGATGAACGGCGCCCGGGTCTGAAACACCGAGCCCGCGCCCTTGTACACGATCGTGCCAAACACCAAGGCCCCGCACAGGAGGACAAAATACGTGGCGCCGCCAAACAGCCCGAAGATCAGACGCTCCCGGCGGCGGGCGGCCGTGGGCGGGGACTGGAAGGGATGGCGGGGGGCGGCGGACGACATGGGTTAGCCGATGGAAATCCGGTACCGGCGCACGATGCCCTGCGCCACGTAGTTGATGCCGAGCGACAGGAAAAACAGCGCGATGCCGACCACGAACAGCGCCCGGTAGTGGATGCTCCCCTGCACCACCTCGCCCATCTCCTGGGCGATGATGCCGGTCATCGTGTGCACCGGCTGCGTGATCACCGCCAGCCCTGCCGTAAAGTCCGGGATCGCGATGCGATTGCCGGCGCAGAGCAGCACCACCATCGTCTCGCCCACCACCCGTCCCAGACCCAGCAGGACGGCGGAGATGATGCCGGACAGCGAGGCCGGCACGATGATCTTGATCACCGTCTGGAGCCGCGTGGCGCCGAGCGCGTACGAGGCTTCCTTAAACGCGAGGGGCACATTGTTCAGGGCATCCTCGGCCAGCGTAAAGATTGTCGGGACCGCGATCAGCGCCAGCAGGCAGCCGGCCGTGAGGATGTTCAGCCGCTCGCTGTAGGGAAAACCCGGGACCCACGACAGCCAAGCCGCCTGCGAGAGTGCCCGCATCGCCTGGCCCAGCACCGCTATGCCGAAAAACCCCAGCACCACCGAGGGAATCGCCGAGATGAACTCGATGCACGGCTTGATGAACTTCTGCTCGGCGGGGGTGGCGATCTGGTTGACGTAGACGGCCGCCCCCACGCCCAGCGGCACCGCCAGCAGCAGGGCGACGCACGACACCATCAGGGAGCCCACCAGCAGGGGGATCACCCCGTACCAGTCCTGCCAAAAGCTCGCCGTGAGCCACTCGCGGCCGAAAATAAACGCGGTGAGCGATTCCATCGCCGGCACCGGCTTCTGATAATCCCACGATTCCAGCTGCGTGACCACCGCCGGAAATCCCGCGAGATAGTCCCGGCTGAGCTGCTTGAACCGCTCCAGCCGCGCCTGCAGCTCCGGCGTCGGCAGCGCCGGCGCGGTCGCCAGCACCTGCTCCATCTGCCGCGCAAACTCGGCGCTGGCCGCCTGGTACACCGGCAGCACCCCCCGGATCGGCTGCAGCTCCGCGGCAAAATCCACCGGCGTGATCACCACCTTGTCCGCATCCCCCTTCCGCCCCGCCGCCAGCAGCTGCCGCCGCTGCTCCTTCGTGTCCTCCATCACGTCAAACTTCGTCTTGATCGCCGTGGCCTGCTCCGTCAGGTCCGACACCAGCGTCCGCAGCGGCTCCACCGTGTCCCCGAACCGACCTGCAAAGTCGTCAAACCCGGCGAGCGCCGCGTTGGCCTCCGCCACCGTCCGGCCCGCCCCCTGCGTGTAGTGCCGGAACTGCCGCAGCCGCAGGTCCGAGAGATACCGCGTGAGCGCCGTGTGGTCGTCCTGCTGCCGCCGCATGAAATCGACGTATTCCAGGCCGGCCTGGCGGTAGACCAGCAGGTTCTGCCGGTTCTGGCCGAAGAAACCGGCCCCCTCGCGAAACAGAAAATACGTGATCAGCGTGAGCACGATCACCGAGACCACCGCGTTGCCCCCGAAAAACACCCGGATGCCGTCGTCCAGGCTCAGCCCAAAAATCCGGATCCGGCTCCGATTGGCCAGAAAATGGGCGGCCGGGGGCGTGGGTTCCATGGGTGTGGTCAGACGAAGGCGAAGCGGCCGGGGATTACTAGCCTAAACAAAGCCCGCCGGTCAACCGACCGGCGGGCTCAAGTTAGGATTCCGCCAGACTCAGTTGGAGACGGGGGCGACAAAACCGATTTTTTCCACGGTCTGTTTGCCCGCCGCGCTGAGG
Organism: uncultured Opitutia bacterium; assembly: GCA_903830425.1. Classification (GTDB taxonomy): domain Bacteria; phylum Verrucomicrobiota; class Verrucomicrobiia; order Opitutales; family Opitutaceae; genus Opi-474. Next base: position 11,903 of record CAIKTR010000140.1, on the reverse strand, counting down.
GTGAACTCCACGAACTTCAGGGCCTCGCCCGTCGGCTCGCCGTTGGTGTAGTAGAACGTCGGGCGGGCGTAGGGATACTTCTTCGCCAGCACGCTCTCCTTGCTCGGCGTGGTGCCGTCCACCGTCGCCACCTTGATGCCGGACTCGCCCATGTAGGCCAGGCCGACGTAGCCGATGCCGGACGCGTTCTTCGCCACCTCGGCGACGATCTGCTCGTTGCCGGCCATCTTCTGCGACGACGAGGCATAGTCCCGGTTCTTCATGGCCAGGGCCTTGAAGTCCGAGTACGTGCCGGAGGAGGTGTTGCGCGTGTAGATCGAGATCTTGCCCGCGCCGCCGCCCACGGCGGACCAGTCGGTGATGTCGCCGGCGAAGATCTGCTCCACCTGGCGCTTGGTGAGACCCGCGACCGGGTTCGCCCCGTTGAGGATGACCGCGATGCCGTCGTAGGCGACGATCGTCGGCTTCAGGCTCACGCCCTTGGCCTGCGCCGCGGAGATCTCCGTGGGCTTGGCCCGGCGGGAGGACATGCCGATCTGGGCCGTGCCATCGATGATGGCCGAGATCCCGGTGGTCGACCCCTCGGCGGCGATCTCAAAGGAGACCCCGGGGTGGGACGCTTTGTAGTCCTCGGCCAGCGTCGGGACGAGCTTGGCGCCGAGCGTGTCGGAGCCCTTGATGACGAGCTTCTGCGCCGAGGCGCTCGAGACGGCGGCCAGGGCCGCGAGGAGGAGAAGATATTTTTTCATGGGAGAATCAGGCAGGAGGGCGGTGGCTTAGAATTTCACGACGAGGTCGAACTGGAGCAGTTGCGAGTGGTCGATGTTGGCCAGCGAGTAGGTCAGGTTGTCCTGCATCGCTGTCGTGTAGAAGTAGGTGACGTTCAGGTTGGTGAAGTCGGTGACGTTGTAGCTGGTGGCGAGCTTGAAACCCTGCTGGCTGAGCTTGCCGAAGGCAAAGTCCGAGTCGTTGGTGTTCACGTCCGACGAGCCCAGCCCGATCTGGCGGAAGTCCAGCTTCACGCTGTAGTCGCCCTGCACCTTGCCGAGGCCTTTGGCGTAGGCCGCGCCCACCAGCCAGGCCAGCGGGTCGTCCTTCCAGGTGGAGAGGCTGAGGCCGTAGACTTTGCGCACGCGGCTCGCCGACTCGAAGTTGTAGGCCGAGTCCCAGTAGAGCTTGAAGCTCGTGCCCGCGCCGTTGACGTTCGCCCAGTTGATCTCGCCCGCGAAGGTCAGGAGCGAGAGGTAGCGGGTCGTGCCCAGGAAGGGGTTCTCGTTGGTCGTGCCGTTGGCCAGCACGGAGTCGTTGTACTTGGCGAACCCGGGGGCCAGCACCACGCTGTTGAGCAGGTCCTTCCCGAACCAGTGGGTGTAGACCGCCTGCTGCTCGAAGAGCCAGGCATCACGGCCGTTCGGCCCGGCCGTCTTTTCGTCGCGGTCATCCACGATGTTCTGCAGGCCCCGCACCTCGAAGGTGTCCTTGGCGCCGCTGAAATACTTGTAGACCTCGCTCAGCCCCTGCGGGTTGATGTCCGCATCCCAGCGCAGGTCCGTCGTGTAGATCGGGTTCTTCTGCTTCCCGAGGATGAAGGCCCAGTTCAGGTTGGGCTGCCAGCCGATGTAGGCCCGGGTGAGGAAAATGCTGTAGTCATCGTTCGTGCCCTGGAACGTCTGGTTGCCGGAATCGCCCGCGGCACCCGTCTCCAGCGCAAACCCCGCCGTCCATCCCTTCTGCAGCACCGTGTCCCCGTTGAAGCGGAAACGGAACCGCTCCCGCGTGCGCTCGTTGGTCAGCACGGGCGAGCCGGTCGCCACCGCCGGCGCCTGCGTCTCCATCTGGTGGCGCATCCGGATATCCCCGGAGAGCTTGAACTCGGTGAGGGCGGAGCTGAGGTTCAGCTTGCCGGCCGAGGTGCTGTTGACGAAGTCCTTGACCAGGTCGGCGCGAAGGTCTTCGGCCTCTTGGTCGGTGACGATGCCCTTCTTGACGAGGATGTCGATGAGCGGGCCGCTATCCTGCGCGAGGGCGGGACCGGTGGCGAGGAGCGCGCCGCCGAGCAGCGCGAGCCAGTGGGATTTCAGGTTGAACATGGTGGAGGCGTTCGAGGTTTGGTTGTAGGAACCCCGGCATGATGCCCCCCGATTGTTACGAACGCGTGGCGGTCGGGTGACAAACCGGCAAAAGCGCCCCCCGCTCCCTTCCCCCTTCTCCTTTCTCCTTTCTCCCCCCGGCCGCCCGGCGGCCGGGTTACCCCACCGTCTGCCGCCGCTTCTCCACCAGCGCCAGCAGCAGTTCCGTCTTCGGCAGGCTGCCCAGCAGCGTCCCCGTGGCGGGATCCACCACCGGCAGCCGCTCGACCGGATGGGCGAGAAACAGGCCCAGCGCGTCGCTCAGCGACTGCTGCGGGCCGATCCGGGGAAAATCCTCGTGGAGAATGTCCCGCGCGATCACCAGCTCCGCGAGGTCCAGGTCGCCCAGATAGGGCTTGATGTCATGCAGCGAGACCGCGCCCAGAAAGCGCCCGCCCTCCGCGCACACATAGAGGTTGTTCACCCGCACCGACAGGAACCGCTGCGCAATTTCCGCAAACCGCGCGGTCGACGCCAGCACCGGGGGGTGCGCCTGCATCAGGTCCTCCACCTGCCCGACCGGCAGCACCGGCACCGGCTCCGCCGCCGCCTTGCGCCGGAGCGCCTCGCTGTAGAGCGAGCCGCCCTGGATCCCCTTCGCCGTGTAGTAGGCGATCACGCTGCAGAGCATCAGCGGCAGGATGATGTCGTAGCTCAGCGTCATCTCGAACAGCAGGATGATCGCCATGACCGGGGCCCGGCTCGCCGCCGCCAGGAACGCCCCCATCCCCACCAGCGCAAACGCCCCGGGGTTCACCGCCCCCGACGGCCAGACGGCGTGCACCGCCGCCCCAAAGAGATACCCCGCGCTCGCCCCCATGAACAGCGACGGCGTGAACACGCCGCCCGGCGCCCCCGACCCGAACGACGCCATCGTGGCGAGCCACTTGCAGGCGAACACGCCGAGCAGCACCTTCCACACGACCGGGCCGTTGAGGATCTGCACCACCACGCTGTAGCCGTTGCCGCAGACCTGCGGGACGTTGATCGCCATCACCCCCACCGCCAGGCCGCCCAGCGCCAGCCGCGCCACCAGCGGCAGCCGCAGCGCGAGGAAAAATTCCTCCGACTGCCGGAGCGACCGCAGGAACGCCGGCGCCAGCGAGCCCATTACCAGCCCCAGCCCCACGTAGGGCCCCATCTCCCACGCCGAGTTCAGCTGGAACGCCGGCACATGGTACATCACCTGCGCCGAGGTCAGCACGCGGATGGTCAGCGTCGCGACGACCGCCGACACCGCCAGCGGCCCCAGGCTCTCCATCGCGATCGAGCCGAGGATGATCTCCGCCACGAAAAACGACCCGGCGATCGGCGCGTTGTACGCCGAGGCGATGCCCGCCGAGGCGCCGCACGCCACCAGCAGCCGCAGCTGCGGGCCCGTGAAGAGCCGCCACCGCCCCAGCATCGACGCCACCACCGCGGCCAGTTGCACCATCGGGCCCTCGCGGCCGATCGAGCCGCCCGACCCGATCGAGAACAGCGCCGCCGTGCTCTTCACCAGGCTGGCGCGCACCGGGATGCGCCCGTTGCCGATGGCGATCGCCTCCATGTAGTCCGTCGAGCTCTGGGCCCGCGTCAGGTGCTGGCCGTAGTGCAGCACCAGCCCCGCCGCCGCCCCGCCGAGCATCGGCACCAGCAGGCAGCCCCACCACGGCAGGTGCCGCATCGACTCCACCACGCCGGCGCTGGATCCGGTCATCACCTCGTGCACCCCCTCCGCCAGGGCGGAGAAAATCAGCGAGCTCAGCGAGCCGAGGAAGCCCGCCAGCGCCGCCCACAGCAGCGTGACCTGCCAGTCGGTCAGCTGCAGCTTCTCCTGCGCCCACAGCCGCCAGCGCAGCAGGCGTTGCAGCCGCTTCAGCAGCAGCGTGGCCGGATCGGTCGCCGCGCTCATCGCTGGGACCCGCGGGCCAGCAGCGCCCGAAACTCCGCCTCGGTCCGCGCCGCCAGCAGGCCCGCCCGCCGGCCTTCAGGCTGCAGCAGCCGGGTGATGGCCGCCACCGCCAGCAGATGGTCCTCCACCGAGGCCTGCGGCGTCCCGACCATGAAAACCAGCCGCACCTGCGGATGCTCCGCGTCAAAGCCCACCCCCGGCACCGCCAGCCGGGCCACGCCCAGCACCACGCGGTTCACCGCCGCCGTGCGCGCATGCGGCAGCGCCACGTCCGGCGCGATGCAGACCGGCGCCAGCATCGCCCGCTCCCGCAGGCTGTGCAGGAACGCCGGCGCGTCCTTCACCCCCGGGCAGCCCGCCAGCTGCTCGTGCAGGCGGCACAGCACCGCCTCCCGCGAGTTCGCCACCAGATCGAGGATCAGGGCGTCAGGGTTGGCCAGCAGTTGGGACGGCAGATCCACGGCCGCAACTTAGGGCCGTCGGCCGCCAAAACAAGCTACCTTTGGGAGAACCGACTTGAATGTTCGAGGGAGACAGGGTGAGAAAATCCGAAGGCCGCGGACGGAACCTCGAAGGCTGAAATCCTAAATCCGAGGGAGGTTGCGGTCTGGGATCGGGTGCTCGTCCCTCGGATTTCGTGCTTCCGTCTTCGTGGTTCCGTCCGCGGCCTCGGATTTTAGCCTTCGGGATTCTTTCTATTCCTCCCCCGCCCCCACCGACTCGCTCGGCCCAAGCAGCTCCACCACTAGAGGAGTAGCGGGCGCCGCGGGCGCCGCGGGCACGGCCGCCTCCACCACCTCCGGCACCACCTCCGGCACCACCTGCGCCGTGAGCTGCACCAGGCCGCGCAGCGACGTGAAATGCTGACTCAGGTCAAAGTCGCCGCCCAGGCCGCCGATCAGCTTGTCGAACAGGTCCTTCTTCGACGCCTTCAGCGCCTGGATCCGCTCCTCGATCGTCCCGGCCGTCACCATCCGGTAGACAAACACCGTGCTCTTCTGCCCGATGCGGTGCACGCGGTCCACCGCCTGCGCCTCCACCGCCGGGTTCCACCAGGGATCCAGCAGGAACACATAGTCCGCCGCATGCAGCGTGATGCCCGTGCCCGCCGCCTTCAGCGACACCAGCATCGCCGCCGCGCCCGGGGCCCCCTGGAAGCCGTGCACCGGCTTCTGCCGGTCCAGCGTCATCCCCGTCAGCTCGTAGAGCGGCAGGTCCGGAAAGTTCGCCGTCAGCGCCGCCCGCACCCGGTTCAGCAGCATCACGAACTGGGAAAAGATCACGACCTTGTGCCCGCTGCTCACCACCTCGGCGAGTTTCTCCACCAGGAGGTTGATCTTGCCCGAGTCGCTCAGCGGCGCCTTCAGCCACGGCAGCATGTCGGGGTCGCAGCACGTCTGCCGCAGCCGCGTGAGCAGCGCGAGGAAGCCGAACGACTTCTCGCGCATCGCCGTGCCGACGTCGTCCCCCAGCCGCTCCAGGCCCTCCGTGCAGATCCGCGCGTACTCCGCCCGCTGCACGTCCGTCATCGGGCAGAGCAGGTCCATCTCCACCTTGGGCGGCAGCTCCGTGGCCACCTCGTTCTTGGTCCGGCGGAGGATGAACGGCGCCAGCTGCGCCCGCAGCCGCTCCAGCGTGTTCGCGCGGTCCGCGTTCAGCGCCGCCTCGAACCCGCTGCGCGAGCCCAGCAGCCCCGGCAGCAGGAAGCGGAAGATGCTCCAGAGGTCGAGCTGCCGGTTCTCCAGCGGCGTGCCGGTCAGCACCAGCCGGTGCCGCGCCCGCACCGCAAAGCAGGTCTGGGTGATCTTCGCGTCCGGGTTCTTGATGAACTGCCCCTCGTCCAGCACCGCATACCCGAACTCCTGCCCCTCCAGCAGGTGCCGGTGCTTGCGCAGCTGCGTGTAGCTCGCCAGCCAGATCATCGGCCCCGTCCCCTGCGTGAAGTCGTGGCCGGTCTTCAGCACGTCCACCGCCAGGTCGGGGAAAAACTTCGCGATCTCCTCGCGCCACACCGGCACCACGCTGGCCGGGCACACGATCAGCGTCGGCCGGTCCGCCACCCGCCGCGTCGCCAGGACCGTCAGCACCTGCAGCGTCTTGCCCAGCCCCATCTCGTCCGCCAGCAGGCCGTGGCACCCGACGTCGCACAGGTGCGCCATCCACTCCACCCCCCGGCACTGGTAGGGCCGCAGGATCGCCGGGAGCACCGGCGGCGCCGGCGGCGGCGCCAGCACCTGCTGCCGCCACGCCTCCATCTCCGGCGAGAGCGTCAGCTTCAGCCGCGCATCGTTGAACAGGGAGAAAATCAGGTACGGCGACAGCGTGCCGTCCGCATGCGTCTCCGCAATGTTCCGGCGCCACGCGCTGAACGACTCCCAGCGCTCGCCCGCCAGCGCCACGATCCCCAGGCTGGGCAGGATCACCGGCGCCCCGCCCCGGCGCAGCAGCGTGTTCACCTCCGCGTCCGTCAGCATCCGCTCGCCCGCGCGGAAAATCCAGCGGAGGTTCAGCCCCGCGCCATCCCCGCCACCCGCGCCGCCCCGGGCCGGTGACCGCTCCGCCACCGCCTCGATCTCCACCGTCCGCGTCCCCTTCAGCAGGTGCGCCGACTTCTCGTCCAGCTCGACCGCAAACATCTTCCGCCAGGCCGGCAGCGTCGTCCGCAGGAAATTCGGGATCTCCACCAGCGACTCGAGCACATACAGCCCCGTGTCCTGATGATAATGGAAGTGCGCCTTCCGCGCATAGGCCGCCAGCCCGATCAGCTTCGCACGCTCGCCCGAGGTGACATGCCCGTTGCCGTTGGCATGCGCCGCCGCGCCCAGCGCGGGATGGCGGGACGACCCGCCGGCCTCCGCCCAGAACGCCTGGAAGGTCAGGCCGGAGGTCTTGGTCTTGAAGACGAGCAGCAGGGAACGCGTCGGGCCGGGCGCCGGCGCGGGCGCACCCGCCGCCGCACTTCCCTTCGCCAGACCCGGCGCCCCCGGGGCAGCCCCGGGACCGTGTCCGTTGCCGTTGCCATTGCCGTTCGCGGCGGCGTGGCCGGGCGCGGTGCCGTTGCCCGTCGGACGCCAGGACCGCGGCGGTTCCCCCGGCAGGGGTGAAATTTCATCGGCCACCAGCTCCTCGATCTCGTGCAGGCCCGCCACCGCCAGCGCGTGGGCCAAATCCAGGTCTGTCGTCGAGGACCGCACCGCCATCCCGCCGGCTTCCCACTCGATGACCACATACTCGTCCTTTTTCTCCACCCGCCGGTGGATGATGGCATCCTTCGCCGTCAGCTCGAGTTCCCGGACCTCGCCTTCCCGGTAGATGCGCCGGCCTTCCTCCAGTTGCGTCGCGGTAAACGCGCCGGACCAGTCATTTTCGAGCCGGTCAAACCAGGATTCGAGGGAATGAGGAGTGTAAACGCGCTTGGGTCCGTGCGATTGCATCCGCTTAAAAGAGCGGACCGTAGGCTGCGCATTTTTTGCGGCAATAAAATTCTGTGTTAAATTATCGCACCCGTCCGGGCCCGGTTTCGGGCCCGTCGCGCTCCGGCCGCGCCGCCACCCGCCGGACCCGTCCCTAGCTCCCCCCGGGGGCACATCCCTGAAATCCACGGAGGCAATTCCGGTGCGGGCTGGGTGCCCGCCGCGGACCAAGTTCGCCGAATCGTCACCCCGGCGTCACGCGTTCGCCACCCGCCCACGCTACATTTTGGCAAAGATCAGACGCCCGACCCACCCATTTGAAGCTCACCCTCGTCACCGAAACCTTCCCGCCCGAAGTCAATGGCGTGGCCATGACCTTCGGCCTCATCGCCGGCGAACTCAGCCGGCGCGGTCATCAGGTGACCGTGTGCCGCCCCCGGCGGGATGACCTGCCGGCCAGCCCCGCCAACTCAGGATTCACCGAAATCGCCCTGCCCGGCCTGCCCCTCCCGGGCTACCCGCTGCTCCGGCTCGGCCTGCCCGCCGGCCGTCAGCTCCGCCGCCGGTGGCGCGCCGACCGCCCTGATCTCGTCCACGTGGTCACCGAGGGCCCCCTCGGCGCCTCCGCCGTCACCGCCGCCCGCGCCCTCGGCATCCCGGTCACCTCCAGCTTCCACACCAACTTCCACGCCTACACCCGCAACTACGGCTGCGGCCCCTTCCACGGGCTGGTCCTCGCCTGGCTGCGGCACGTGCACAACCGGACGCAGCGCACCTTCGCCCCGACCGCGGAACTCTGCGCCGAACTCGCCGCCCTCGGCTTTCGCGACCTCGCCGTGCTCTCGCGGGGCGTGGACCTCCGGCACTTCGACCCCGGCCGGCGCTCCGCGGAGCTGCGCGCCCAGTGGGGCGCGGGGCCGGACGACCCGGTCGTCATCCACGTGGGGCGGATGGCCCCCGAGAAAAACTACCCGCTGCTCTTCCGGGCCTACGCCGCCATGCGCGCCGCGAATCCGCGCCTGCGCTTCGTCCTCGCCGGCGACGGCCCGCTCAAGGCCCGGCTGGTCCGCGAGCACCCCGACTGCCTCTTCGCCGGCTTCTTCTCCCGCGCCGAGATCGGGCGCTACTACGCCTCCGCCGACCTCTACGTCCACGCCAGCCTCACCGAGACCTTCGGCAACGTCCTCACCGAGGCCATGGCCAGCGGCCTCGCCGTCGCCGGCTTCGACTACGCCGCCGCCCGCCAGTTCGTCCGCCACGACGAGAACGGCCTCACCGTCCCTTGCGGCCAGCCCGACGCCCTGGTCGCCGCCGCCGTCCGGCTCGCCACCGAGGCCCCCCTGCGCGCCCGCCTGCGCACCGCCGCCCGCCGGGCGGTCGAACCCCAGTCCTGGGAAAACGTGGTCGGCCGCTTCGAGGCCGACCTGCTCGCCCTGCTCCCCCCCGCATGACCAAGATCCTCATTCTCACCGCCGGCTTCGGCGAGGGGCACAACGCCGCCGCCCGCGCCCTCGCCGCCGCCCTCGACCGCGCGCGCGGTCCCGGCACCGCCGTGGTCGCGGATCCCTTCGCCCTCGCCGCCCCGCGGCTCAACGCCCTCACCCGCCGCGGCTACCTCACCCTCATCAACCGCGCCCCCCAGCTCTGGAGCCGCGTCTATCAGTGGCTCGACCGCTCGCGGATCGTGGAGCGCCAGCTCTGGTTCTTCGCCCGTGAAACCCGGGTCCTCCGCGACCTCCTCGCCCGCGAGCGTCCCGCCGTCGTGTGCTGCACCTTCCCCGTCTGCACCTTCCTGCTCGAGCACCTCGCGGCCCACGGCGGCCCCGCCCTCCCCCGCTTCAACCTCGTCACCGACTCGATCAGCATCCACTCGCTCTGGTGGCGCGCCTCCTGCGACGGCTGGTTCCTCCCCAACCACGACTCCGCCGCCGTCCTGCTCCGCGCCGGCCTCGATCCCGCCCGCGTGCACGTCGCCGGCTTTCCCGTCCCCGACATTTTCGCCACCCAGGCCGGCCGGCTCGCCCCGCCCGACCTCGCCGCCGGCGCCGCCCCCCGCGTGCTCCAGATCATCAACTCCGGCAAGCGCCACGCCGTCGCCACCGCCCGCCGCCTCCTCGCCGAGGACGACTGGGAGGTCACCTGCGCCGTCGGCCGCGATGAGGGCCTGCGCCGGCACCTCACCGCCCTCGCCGCCGGCCGCCGCCGGCCCGCCACCATCCTCGGCTGGACCCAGGAGGTGCCGCGGCTGCTCATGACGCACCACGCCGTCGTCAGCAAGGCCGGGGGCGCCACCACCCAGGAGGCCATCAACGCGCTCTGCCCGATGGTCGTCAGCCAGATCGTGCCCGGCCAGGAGGAGGGCAACTACGAGCTGCTCCGCCGGCATCGCGCCGGCGCGCTCGCCACCACCCCCGACGCGGTGATCGCCACCCTGCGCGCCGCCTTCGCCGACGGCGGCCGGGGCTGGCGCGAGTGGCGCGCCGCCCTGGGCCCCCTCGCCCACCCCGCCGCGGCCGACGACATCGCCCGCCACCTCCTCGCCCGCGCCGCCCTCCCGCCGGCATGAAGGCCTGCTTCATCCTCAACCCCTGCTCGGGCCGCAACCGGCGCCGCCCCTGGCTCGCCCCGTTCCTCCGCGAGTTCATCGCCGCCCGCGGGCTCGACGCCACCGTCGTCACGACCGAGCGCCCCGGCCATGCCACCGCCCTCGCCCACGCCGCCCTCGCCGCGGGCTGCGACCGCGTGATCGCGGTCGGCGGCGACGGCACCATGAATGAGACCGCGCAGGCCCTGCTCCGCTCCCCCGCCGCCCTCGGCCTCGTGCCCTGCGGCTCGGGCAACGGCCTCGCCCGCCACCTCCGCATCCCGACCCGCCTGCGCCCCGCCCTCGCCCTCGCCGCCGACCCGGCCGCCCGCGTCGCCGCCATCGACACCGGCACCGCCAACGGCCACCCGTTCTTCAACGCCATGGGATGCGGCTTCGACGCCGAGGTCAGCGCCCGCTTCAACCAGCTCGCCCGCCGCGGCCTCCCCGCCTACGCCCGCACCGGCCTCGCCGCCTTTCTCGCCCGGCAGTCAGCGCCCATCGTCATCCACGGCGCCGGCCGCCCCGTGTCCCTCGACACCCTGCTGGTGGCCGTGGCCAACTCGGACGAGTACGGCAACGGCGCCCGCATCGCCCCCGGGGCCCGGGTCGACGACGGCCAGCTCGACCTCGTGGCCATCCGCCCCGTGGGCTGGGTCGACGCCGCGGCGCTCATCGCCCGCCTCTTCCTCGGCACCCTCGACCGCAGCCCGCGCGTGCTCCGCCTCCAGGGCGCCCGGTTCCTCCTCGAGCGCGCCGCCCCCGGCCTGATCCACACGGACGGCGAAACCCACGCGACCGGCGCCGCCCTCGAGATCCTCGTCCAGCCCCGCACCCTCCGCCTGCTCGTTCCCGCCGCCGGGCCCTCCGGCCATTGTCACGTATTACGTGACAATGACGGGCACGCGGCAGAGGGGAAAACACGGCCGGGAGAGCTCCCGGTGGGCCGCCCGACTTCCCCATGAAATCCACCCTTCAGGTCCGGACCGTCATCCTGTCCGACGTGCACCTCGGCACCGCGGACTGCAAGGCGCGCGAGGTGAATCATTTCCTCCGCCATGTGCGCTGCGCGAAGCTCATCCTCAACGGGGACATCATTGACGGCTGGCAGCTCCGGCGCGGCGGCCAGTGGACCAAGGCCCACACCCGCTTCGTCCGCATCGTCCTCAAGAAGCTGGAGAAGCGCGACACCGAGGTGATCTACCTGCGCGGCAATCACGACGATGTCCTCTCCTCGTTCCTGCCGCTCGAGTTCGAGGGCCTGCGCATCGTGGAAGAGTACGTGCACGAGGCCGCCCGGGGCCGCTACCTCGTCCTGCACGGCGACGTGTTCGACTCGGTCACCAAGAACTTCGTCTTCCTCGCCCACCTGGGCGACTGGGGGTATCGCGCCCTGCTGCGGCTCAACCGGGCCTACAATGCCTGGCGCGCCTGGCGCGGCCAGGACTACTGGTCGCTGAGCAAGGCGATCAAGGCCCGGGTCAAGGAGGCGGTCAGCCACGTGTCGAACTTCGAGGGGCACATCGCCCGGCTCGCCCAGGCGCGCGGCTGCACCGGCGTGATGTGCGGGCACATCCACACCGCCGCCGACAAGAACCTCGGCGGCATCCACTACCTGAACTCCGGCGACTGGGTCGAGTCGCTCACCGCCATCGTCGAGCACCTCGACGGCCGCTTCGAGCTCGTCGACTTCGCGGGGTTCATCCGCGACTTTCCCTTCGATGCCGAAACCGCCGAGGACCCCAAGGCCGTCGAGGCCTAGGAGTCGGGGCCGGGCGGCGGGCGGCGCCCCTCAGCGCAGTTGCGCCAGCTCCGCGCGGATCACGGCAAGGGTGCGCTCCACCGCGCCGGCATTGGCGCGGTGCCAGGCCGCCGCCGCCGCC
>CAIKTR010000139.1 GCA_903830425.1 uncultured Opitutia bacterium | reverse complement strand
GAGCCGCAGCGCGCGCGGACGCCGATCAAGGCGCTGTCGGGCGGCGAGCGCAACCGGCTGCTGCTGGCGCGGCTGTTCACCAAGCCCTGCAACGTGCTGGTGCTGGACGAGCCGACGAACGACCTGGATGCCGAGACGCTGGAGCTGCTGGAGGACCTGCTGGTGGAATTTGGCGCGACGCTGCTGCTGGTGAGCCACGACCGGTCCTTTCTCAACGAGGTCTGCACGAGCCTGCTGGTGTTCGAGGGCGAGGGAAAGATCGCCGAATACCTCGGCGGCTACGACGACTGGCAGCGGGAGCGGGCGGCCCAGGCGGCGGCGGCGCTGGCGGCCGCGGAGGCGGCGAAGCGGGCGGCGAAGGACGCGGCCGGGGCCGACGGGACCGGCGGCAAGGCGCGGAAGCTGACGAACAAGGAGCGGGCGGAGCGGGACGCGCTGCCGCCGGCGATCGAGCGGCTCGAGGCCGAGCAGACGATCCTGACGGGCAAGCTGGGCGACCCGTTGTTTTTCAAGAAGCCGGCGACCGAGGTGACGCAGGCGACCGTGCGCCTGCACGAGCTCGAGGCGGAGCTGGCGCGGGCCTATGCCCGCTGGGCGGAGCTGGAGGGCTAGGTCCGGCCCGGGGCCGGGGCTGCCCCCGGGGGCCCGTCCGGGCCGCCGAACTGCCGGAGCTGGGCCGCCAGGTCCACCTCCGCCAGCGAACGGACCACGAGGTGCACGTGGCGGAAGTCATGGTGCGCGGTCGTGGGATTGGGCGCGGCCACGGTCCAGAGGTTGGCGCGCCGGGCGGCGAGGCTGCCGGTGTGGGAGTCCTCGAAGGCGATGGCCTCATGGCCGCGCCGGCCGAAGCGGCCGAGCGCGAGCCGGTAGAGGTCGGGCGCGGGCTTGGGGAGCGGGGCATCCTCGCGGCAGGCGAGCACGGCAAACCGGTCGAGCAGCCCGACCCGGGCCAGGTGGCGCTCGCAGTGCGCATGGCCGGAGTTGGAGACGAGGCCCACCTGCAGCGACCGGTCGCGCGCGGCGTCGAGCAGGGCGGTGACGCCGGGCAGGACCGGCAGCTGCTCGTCGCGGGTGCGGTTGCACGCGCGGCGCTCGAGTTCCAGCGCGGCGCGGTCGGCGCGCGGCCCGAAGCCCTGCCAGGGGTCGAAGGCGTAGTCGGCGTGGCCGACGGAGCGGAGGAACCGGTCGTGGTCAAACGCCACGCCGTGGACCGCATGGACGTCGGCGTAGGCGGCGATGAGCGCCGACTCGGTGTCCAGGATCAGGCCGTCAAAGTCGAAGAGCAGGGCGCGGATCATGGGTAGCCGCGGAGGCGGCGGGGGCAAGGAGCAGGGAGCAAGGGGCAGGAAGCCAAGGCAGGGGGGGGATGGGCGGGCGCCCCAACCCCGGCGGGGGCTACAGGCCCTGGGTGTCGACGAGCCAGATGAGGGCGGCGAGGGCGGCGGCGCCGAGGTGGAGCTCGCGCGGGTTGACCTGGTCGAGGGTGTCGCTGGCGGCGTGGTGGTAGTCGAAGTAGCGCTGGGAGTCGGGGGTGAGCCCGGCGACGGTGACGCCCTGCAGCAGCAGGGGGCCGACATCGGCGCCCCCGGTGCCCCGGGCGAAATGCCAGAGGCCCCACGGCTCGAAGAGCGGGCGCCAGCGGTCGGCCCGCTCATGGGCGTTGCCCTGGGTGCTGCCGAGGTTGAAGCCCGTGGGGCTGAAGCCGCCGCTGTCGCTCTCGACGGCGAAGAGGTGCCGCCCGCCGGCGGTGCGCGCGAGGGTGGCGTAGCGGGTGGCGCCGGCCAGGCCGTTCTCCTCGTTGGTGAACAGCACGCAGCGGAGCGTGTGGCGGGGGCGGAGCCCGAGGGCGCGGAAGAGGCGGAGCACCTCGAGGGCCTGGACGACGCCGGCGCCGTCGTCGTGGGCGCCGGGCGTGAGGTCCCAGGAGTCGAGGTGGCCGCCGACGAGGATGATCTCGTCGGGAAACTCGGTGCCGCGGAGCTCGCCGATCACGTTGTGCGACGGGGCGTCGGGGTAGGACTGGGCGTGGATCTGGATCGACACGCGGGTGGCGGGGTCGGCGGCGAGCGCGCGCGCGAGGCGGTCGGCGGCCAGCAGGCTGAGGGCGGCGGCGGGAATTTTCGGGCCGGCGGGCAGGAAGGCGGTGTTGCCGGTGTGCGGCCAGTCGTCCCGGGCGAACGTGAGCGAGCGGGTGAGGGCGGCGACGGCGCCGTATTTGGCGGCGACGGCGGGGCCGCGGTTGCGCTGGTCGCCGGCGGCGCTGTAGGCCTCGGGGGTGCGGGCGACGGCGGGGTTCATCGGGCGGTTGAAGAAGACGATCCGGCCCGCGATCCCGGCGCGGCCGAGCTGCTCGACCTGGGCGAGGGACTGGACCTCGATCACGCCGGCGGTGAGGCCGCCCGGCGCGGTGGCGGCCGAGTTGCCGAGGGCGGCGGCGGCGAGGGGCTGGGCGCCGGCGGCGGCGAGCAGCTGCACGGACTCCGGGGCGCCCCGTTCCCAGTGGCGCACGCTGACGTCCTGGGTGTAAACGCGGTCGAGCCCGAGCCCGGCGAGCACCTGCTGGCTCCAGCCCACCGCGCCCGCGAGGGCGGGCGAGCCGGACAGCCGGCCCGGGTAGCGGCGGGTCAAGTCGCGCAGCTGGGCCTGGGCCTGGCCGTGGGCGAGCGCCTCGGTGAAGAACCGGTTGACGGTGGCGGCGGCGGGGTCGGGCGCCGGCGGCGGGGGGGCCGGCTGGGAGCGGGCCACGGGGCCGAGGCCGAGGAGGGCGCAGCAGAGCGGGAGGAGGCGCATGGCGCAGCGTTTCGCCGCGGGGCCGGCGAGACAAGCGGGGAATCGGCGGCGGGCGGGCGGCGGCCTCAGAACCACTTTTTCTTCTTCAGGTAGATCACCATGAGCGCGGTGGACACGATGGTGAGGAGCCAGGCGTAGGTGTAGCCATGGGGGGAGCGCAGCTCGGGCATGTGCTCGAAGTTCATGCCATACCAGCCGCCGACCAGCACGGCCGGCAGGGTGACCGCGGTCAGGGCGGTGAGGAACTTGATGCCCTCGTTGGCCTCGAAGCCGGCCTTGTTGAGGAAGATGTCGAACGCCATCATCAGCCGCTCGTGATAGCCGCCGGCGGTGGCGTCGAGCCGCACGAGGTTGTCGCGGAGATCGCGGAAGTAGGGCAGCATCGTCGTCCGGATGAGCTTGTTCTCCCCGCGGGCCAGGCGCTCGATCACCTCCCGCTGCGGGCCGGCGATGGCGCGCAGGCGCGAGAAGTCCCCGCGCACCTTGAGGATCTCGGCCATGAAGGCCTGGGAGGAGGAATCCTTGGCGAGGACGGTCTCCTCGATCTCCTCCAGCTCGGCCGCCAGCTCGACCATGACGGGCTGGTAGAGGTCGACGAGCAGATCGATCACGGTGTGGGCGAGGCGGTCGGGGCCGCGGGCGACGATGCCGGTGCTCTTGTGCATGCGGTCGATGGCGCCCTGCACGGACTTGAGCGGCGAGCGGTGAAAGGTGACGAGGTAGTCCTTGCCCAGGAACAGGTCGAGCTCGGTGGTGGCGAACTTCATCTCCCGGTTGAAGTCGACCGCGTGCATGACGATGAACAGGTACTCCTCGTAGTCCTCGATCTTCGGCAGGGAGCTCGGGGTGACGCAGTCCTCGATGGCGAGCGGGTGGAACTGGAAGACGCCCTCGAGGATGACCTTGATCTCCTCGTCGGTGGGGTTGTCGAGGTCGACCCAGAGCAGGAGCCCCTTGTCGGCGCGGACGAGCCGGAGCGCCTCGAGCTCGAGGTTCTGGCCGACGAGCTTCCCGTCGCTGAAGATGAAGGAGCGGATCATCGGAAGAGGAGCGAAGGGCGGCGGGTGCGGCGTGGCAAATCCCGATTCGCGCGGCGGGCTAGAGGCCGAGCTTGGCCTCGATGGCGCCGACGGCGGCGATGAAGTCCTCCGGGGTGGCGGCGGCGAGGAGGGCGGCGCGGTCGGCGGGGTCGCGGAGGAGCTTGCAGAGGGCGCTGACGACGGCGAGGTAGTCGCCGGGCTTGGACTTGGGGGTCCCGAGGACGAAGAAGAGCTTCACGATCTCGCCGGCGGCGTCGAACGGGATGCCGGCGTCGCTGCGGCCGACGGCGAGGACGATTTGCCGGACGTGCTCGGTGCGGGCGTGGGGGAGGGCGATGCCGTTGCCGAGGCAGGTGGTGTCGAGGCGGTCGCGGGCGAGGAGCTCGTCGTAGAACCCGGCGAAGTTGGCGATGTCGGGATGTCCGTCGAGCAGGCGCGCGACCTCATGGAGGGCGGCGGTGCGCCGGGTGCCCTGCACCTGGAGCAGGATGCGGGCGGGAGCGAGAAGGGAGGTGATTTTGCCGGCCATACCGAGGGATGGGAGGAAAACACGCCGGCCCCGCGCCGTTGGCAAGGGCGGAAATGGCGGAACCGGCACAAAGCGGCGCGGGCGGCCCGCGGGGCGCCGGATTGGGGTTGCGGGCGGGCGGGGGGCGCGCTGCATTCGCGGCATGAAACACGGTCGCACACGGGCATGGGTCGGGCTGCTGGTCGGGCTGCTGGTCGGGCTGGGGAGCGGGCGGGCGGAGGAGGTTTTCTCCCGGGCGATCACGCCCGAGGAGTTTGCCGCCGCGGAGCTGGGCAAGCTGTCGCCGGCGGCGCGGGCGCGGCTGGATGCCCTGGTGGCGGCGTACCGGAGCGGCGCGGTCACCGCGGTGCGGGCGGAGGCCGACGCGCAGGCCGCCGCGGCGGTGGTGGCGACGGCGGCCGCGGTGGCGGCGGCCCGGCAACCGGCGCCGGCCCCGCCGGCGGCGCCCGGGTTTTGGGCCCAGGCCAAGGCGAAGGTGCGGATTGCGCCGGGGACCCAGGTGGAATACGGGGAGATGGAGAGCCGGATCGCGGGGGACTTTGCGGGCTGGGAGGGGCACACGATCTTCACGCTGGAGAACGGCCAGCGCTGGCAGGTGGCCAATGGCGGCGGGTATTACACGCCGGCGGTGTCCCACCCGAAGGTGAAGGTCTACCCGGCGAAGCTGGGCGGCTTCTGGATGAAGATCGAGGGCGTGAACTCCCGCGTGAAGGTCCTCCTGCTGGAACCGTGAGCGCCCGCCGCGGGGGCGGGGGAGCGCCGCCCGCCCGCGTCCGCGCCGGCGGACGGCCGGGGCGGACGGGAGGCGGAACGCCGGAGGGGGCTCAAGACGCGGGCGGGTCGCCGGCGGCGGGCGCCGCGTCCTCGGCCACCTGCTCCTCCTCGGTCTCGACGATGCGCGCGATGCCGAGGAGCTTGTCGCCCTCGGCGAGGGTGACGAGCTTGACGCCCTTGGCGCCGCGGCCGGTCTCGCGGATTTCCTTCACGCGGGTGCGGATGCTCTGGCCCTTGGCGGTGAGGAGCATGACCTCGTCGGTGTCGTGGACGCTGAGGGCGCCGGCGACGTTGACGGAGGCGTCGTCGGGGAGGTCGATGGCGATGACGCCGGAGCCGCCGCGGCTGGTGAGGCGGTAGTCCTCGAACGGGGTGCGCTTGCCGATGCCGTCCTCGCGGGCGACGAGCAGGCGGGAGGCGGGGTCGCAGACCTCGATGGCCTTGACGAAGTCGCCCGGGTACTTGAAGCGCATGCCGGTGACGCCCATGGTGCCGCGGCCCTGGTCGCGCAGGTCGCGCTCGTTGAAGCGGACGGCCTGGCCCTTGTGGCTGATGAGGACGATCTCGTTCTCGCCGTTGGTCAGCACGCAGCCGACGAGGGCGTCGCCGGCCTCGAGGTTGATGCCGATGAGGCCGCCCTCGCGGGTGGTGTTGGCGTAGTCGGTGAGGCCGGTCTTCTTGGTGATGCCCTGGCGGGTGACCATGACGAGGAACTGGTCGGGGGCGAAGTCCTTCACGCAGAGCATGGCGGCGATCTTCTCGCCCTCGGCCAGGCGGAGGAAGGAGGAGACGGACTTGCCCTTGGAGGTGCGGGTGCCCTCGGGGGTGTCGTAGACCTTCTTGGCGTGGCACTGGCCGGTGCTGGTGAGGAAGAGGATGTAGTCGTGGGTGGAGGCGGTGAAGAGGTTCTCGACGAAGTCCTCCTCGTAGGTCTCGGCGCCGATCACGCCCTTGCCGCCGCGCTTCTGCGAGCGGTAGTCGGCGACGCGGGTGCGCTTGATGAAGCCGAGGTGGGAGACGGTGATGACGCAGCCCTCGTTGGGCACGACGTCCTCCATCCGGAACTCGTCGGCGGCCGCGACGATCTCGGTGCGGCGGGGCGAGGGGTACTTGGCCTTGATGGCGGCGAGCTCCTCCTTGATCAGGGCGAGCAGCTTGGCCTCGGAGGCGAGGATGCCGCGCAGCTCGAGGATGAGCTGCTCGAGGGCGAGGTATTCGGCCTCGATCTTGCCGCGCTCGAGGCCGGTCAGCTGGTAGAGGCGGAGCTCGAGGATGGCGTCGGTCTGGCGCTCGGAGAGCGGGTACTTCGCCATCAGCTTCTGCTTGGCCTCGTCGCGGTTGGCGGAGGCGCGGATGATGCGGACGAAGTCGTCGAGGTTGTCGAGGGCGATGATGTAGCCCTCGAGGATGTGGGCGCGGTCCTCGGCCTCCTTGAGGCGGAACTGGGTGCGGCGGGTGACGACATCGCGGCGGTGCTCGATGTAGCACTCGATCAGCTCCTTGATGTTCATCTGCTTCGGGCGCTTCTTGTCGAGCGCGAGCAGGGTGACGCCGAAGGAGGACTCGAGGGCGGTCTTCTGGAAGAGCTGGTTGATGACGACCTTGGCCTGTTCGCCGCGCTTGAGCTCGATGACGATGCGGGTGTGCTCGTCGGACTCGTCGCGGAGGTCGCGGATGCCGTCGAGCTGCTTCTCGCCGACGAGCTCGGCGATGCGGGTGACGAGGGTGGCGCGGTTGACGTTGTAGGGGATCTCGGTGATGACGATCTGCTCCATGCCGCCCTTGAGCTCCTCGGTGTGAGCCTTGCCGCGGGTGCGGACGATGCCCTTGCCGGTCTTGAGGTAGCTGAGGATGCCCTCGCGGCCGGAGATGACGCCGCCGGTGGGGTAGTCGGGGCCCTGGATGATGGTGCAGAGCTCGTCGAGGGAGATGCGCGGGTGGTCGATGATGGCGACGGTGGCGTCGATGATCTCGTCGAGGTTGTGCGGCGGGATGTTGGTGGTCATGCCGACCGCGATGCCGGTCGAGCCGTTCATCAGCAGGTTGGGCAGGGCGGAGGGGAGGACGGTCGGCTCGGTGGTGGACTCCTTGTAATTGGGGACGAAGTCGACGGTGTCCTCCTCGATGTCGCGGAGGAGGTCCTCGGCGACGTCCTTGAGGCGGGCCTCGGTGTAGCGGTAGGCGGCGGGGGGGTCGCCGTCGACGGAGCCGAAGTTGCCCTGGGGGTCGATCAGCGGGTAGCGCATGACCCAGGGCTGGGCGAGGCGGACGAGGGTGTCGTAGACGGAGGAGTCGCCGTGCGGGTGGTAGTTCTTGAGCACCTCGCCGACGACGCCGGCGCACTTGTCGAAGGGCCGGTTGTGCAGGAGGCCCTCGCGGAGCATGGCGTAGAGGACGCGGCGCTGGACGGGCTTGAGGCCGTCGCGGGCGTCGGGCAGGGCGCGCGAGATGATGACGGACATCGAGTACTCGATGTACGCCGTCTGCATGATGTCGGTGATATTGGCGGAGGAGAGCTTTTCGTTGGCCGTGTACATGCGGAAAGGAGGATTAAGCGCGAAGTGGCGAAGGCGCTAAGGTCGGAGCAAAGGGACGGGCGGGGAGTGGCGTGGGTGCGTCGGTCGGAGTTTCGGTGGCGCCACGAAAATCAAGGTTCAGGACGCGGGTGATGCCGTCCTTGATGAGCGGCACGTTGAAATTGATGAGCAGGCCGAGCGGGAGCCGGAGCAGGCGGAGATAGGTGGCGACCTGGACGCGGTGAATGGGCTGGAGCGCCTCGATTGCCTTGAGTTCGAGCAGGAGCCGACCGTTCACCAAGAGGTCGAGACGATAGGCGTGCGGGATGGCGTGGCCCCGGTAATTGAGGGGGAGGAGTTGTTCGCGTTGCACCTGCAGGCCGGCGAGGGTGAGTTCGATCGCGAGGCATTCATGATAGGCGCTTTCGAGCAGGCCGGGGCCGAGCGCACGATGCACCGTGAGGGCGGCGTGCACGGTTGCGCGGGCGAGCGCCTCGATCGCGGCGGGTACCCTCACTTCGCTCCGGTCTTCGCGTCTTTGCATCTTCGCGCTGGGGTCCTCAGACGTCCAGGAACTGGACGTTGAGGGCGTTGTCCTCGATGAACTGGCGGCGGGGCGGGACCTCGTCGCCCATCAGCAGCGTGAAGAGGGCGTCGGCCTTGGCCGCGTCGTCGATGTTGACCTTCAGCAGGCGGCGCTTGTCGGGGTCCATCGTCGTCTCGAAGAGCTGCTTCGGGTTCATTTCCCCGAGGCCCTTGTAGCGCTGGATGCTCAGGCCCTTGCGGCCGTTGGCGCGGATCTGGGTGACGATCTCGAGGGGGCTGCGGAGCGCGAGCTGGTTCTCGCTCTTCTGGCCGGGGCTCTCGGTGATGGTGAAGCGCGCCTCCTCCGTGGCGCTGAACCGGGCGATGTCGAGGCCGGTCGCGGCGATGGCCTTGAGCAGCTTCGTCATCTCGGTGCTCTCGAAGATCTCGTGCTTGCTCCGGCGGATGGACGGGGTGCCCGGCTTCCGGTCCGCGGGGAACGGGCTGGCGGAGTCGGCGCCGGGCTCGGACTGCTCGGTCAGGTCGGCGTTGAGCCGGTGGTCGGCGAGGAACTTCGCGAGGGCGGCCTCGTCCTTCAGGAACTCGTGGCTCTCCTGGTTGCCGGCGCGGACCCGGACGAGGTAGCGCGGGAGGGCGTGGGAGGCGGGCTCGTGGGTGTCGAGGTACTCGTCGAGGGCGGCGCCGTAGCGGGTGACGCCGGCGCCGAGCTTCTCGAGGGCGGCGAGGTGCTCGACGATCTTGTCGACCTGGGCCGGGGCGAAGACGTGGCGGTCGGCGAGGCGGGTGAGCACGACGTCCTCGGAGCCCAGCTCGAGGAGGATGCGGTTGAGCTGCTCGTCGTTGTCGACGTACTGCTCGCGCTTCTTGCGCTTGATCTTGTAGAGGGGCGGCTGGGCGATGTAGACGTAGCCGCGCTCGATCAGGCCCTTCATCTGGCGGTAGATGAACGTGAGCAGGAGGGTGCGGATGTGGGAGCCGTCGACGTCGGCGTCCGTCATGATGATGATCTTGTGGTAGCGGGCCTTGGCGGCGTTGAAGCCGCCGACGGACTCGTCGCCCTCGCCGATGCCGGTGCCGCAGGCGGTGATGAGGGTGCGGATTTCCTCGTTGGAGAGCACCTTGTCGAGGCGGGCCTTCTCGGTGTTGATGAGCTTGCCGCGCAGCGGGAGGATGGCCTGGAAGCGGCGGTCGCGGCCCTGCTTGGCGGAGCCGCCGGCGGAGTCGCCCTCGACGATGTAGAGCTCGGTGAGCGCGGGGTCGCGCTCGGAGCAGTCGGCGAGCTTGCCGGGCAGGCCGCCGCCGGAGAGGGCGCCCTTGCGGACGGTTTCGCGGGCCTTGCGGGCGGCCTCGCGGGCGCGGGCGGCGTTGAGGCTCTTGTCGACGATCCGCTTGGCGATGGCGGGGTTGGTCTCGAAGTACATCATCAGGCCCTCGTAGGCGACGGAGCCGACGATGCCCTCGACCTCGGGGGAGAGGAGCTTGACCTTGGTCTGCGACTCGAACTTCGGGTCGCTGTGCTTGATCGAGACGACGGCGGCGAGGCCCTCGCGCACGTCGTCGCCGGTGATCTGGGGGTCCTTGTCCTTGAGGAGGTTGTTGGCCTTGGAGTGCTGGTTGATCGCGCGGGTGAGGGCGCTGCGGAAGCCCGAGAGGTGCGTGCCGCCGTCCGGGTTGTGGATCGTGTTGGTGTAGCAGAGGACCTGGTCGTTGTAGGTGTCGTTGTACTGGAGGACGACCTCGACGTGGACCTCGGCGGGCTTCTCGTCGAGCTGGAGGGTGGTTTCCTTGGTGAAGCGGATCGGCTTCGGGTGGAGCGGGGTCTTGCCGGTGTTGATCTGCTTCACGAACTCCTCGACCCCGTCCTTGTAGTAGTAGTTCTCGGGCTTGGCCTCGGCGGGGCGCTCGTCGGTGAACACGATCTCGAGCCCGGAGTTGAGGAAGGCGAGCTCGCGCAGGCGCTGGCTGATGCGGCCGGCCTGGAAGACGGTGGTGTCGCGGAAGATCTCGGCATCCGGCTTGAAGGTGATGTAGGTGCCGGTGCCGCGGGCCTTGCCGATGACCTCGAGCTTCTGTACGGTCTTGCCGCGCTCGAACTTCATGTGGTGGACCTGGCCGCCGCGGGAGACCTCGACCTCGAACCACTCGGAGACGGCGTTGACGCACTTGGCGCCGACGCCGTGGGTGCCGCCGGAGAACTTGTAGCCGCCCTGGCCGTACTTGCCGCCGGAGTGGAGGGTGGTGAGCACCATCTCGACGCCGGGAATCTTGTACTGCGGGTGGAGGTCGACCGGGATGCCGCGGCCGTTGTCGCGGATGCTGATGGAGCCGTCGACGTGGATGTTCACCTCGATGCGGCCGCAGAAGCCCGCCAGGTGTTCGTCGACGGAGTTGTCGAGCACCTCCGAGACGCAGTGGTGGAGGGCCCGCTCGTCGGTGCCGCCGATGTACATGCCGGGCTTTTTCCGGACGGCCTCGAGGCCCTCCAGCTTGCCGAGCTTGGAGGCGTCGTAGGCATCGGCGCCGGCCTGGTTGCGGGCGTGGTTCTTGGTGTCTTCAGCTTCGGACATGGAGGTAAAGTCGGGTGGAAAAATTAAAGGAAAAAACTCTCGTGAAACCGTCGGGCTGGCGAGGGTTTTTTTGATAAAAAACACGCCCGGAAACCGCCTTCCTTTGGCTTATACGCGAGAGTTAGGTTTGACCGGGGTGGGGGTACGGGCAAAGTCGCGGGTCATGCCCGCTCCCGTGCTCGAAAAGGTGCTGATTTTACAGGAACGCGACGCCAAGCGGCTGGGCTTGGAGGCCCAGCTGAAGGCGGTCCCGCGGGACATTTTGGCCGTGGAGCAGAAGATTGCGGCCGAGCAGGCGGCGATTGACGGGGCCCGGCAGGAGCTCATGAGCCTGGAAACGAAGAAAAAGCTGCTGGAGACGGAGATCGGCTCCGCGGAGTCCAAACTGGCCAAATACCGCACCCAGCAGTCCCAAGTGCGCAAAAACGACGAATATCAGGCCCTGGGGCACGAAATTGACACCACCACGGGCTCGATCGGCGGCCTGGAGGAGCAGGAGCTGGAGGTCATGTATGGCATTGACGAGGCGAAGAAGCGGTTTGCGGCGGCGGAGGCCGAGCTGAAGGCGAACATCACCGGGCACGAGGGGCGCATCCGCACCCTGCGCGAGCGGGAGACGAGCCTGGCGGCCGAGCTGCAGGTCGTGCAGGGCGAGGTGGCGGCGGCGCGCCAGCCGCTGGGCGAGCCGGAGCTGCGCCAGTACGACCGCATCGCGGGGCGCGGGCTGCCGGTGTGCGTGCCGATCCGCGGGGGCAAGTGTGGCGGCTGCCACCTGAAGGTTTCCAACGAGGTGGAGTCCGGGGCGCGGGGCAAGACCAGCGACGGCCGCCTAGCGACCTGCGACCAGTGCGGGCGGCTGGTCTACTGGGAGTCCTGACCGGCCCGGCCGCCGGCCGGATGCGCGGCCTTGCCTTCCGTCGGACGGGGTCCCACGTTTGACCCCTTAGCTTTGGGGCCTGGTCGTTGCTCCGAGTTCTTTGATCCCAAGGCGCGGGTAACGCCGCGCCCGATAACCTCGGAGAGGAAAGTCCGGACACCATAGGGCAGGATGCTGCGCCAGCTGCAAGGCGAGCGCAGGCACCGCGTTTCAAGGCGCGGCGACGGAGAGTGTCACAGAGAATATACCGCCCCGCGGGCAACCGCGGGGTAAGGGTGAAAAGGTGGGGTAAGAGCCCACCGCGCCAACGGCGACGTTGGCGGCAGGAAAAACCCCGTCTGGTGCAAGGCAAAATAGGCGGCTGGGCGGCCCGTCCGATAGCCGCGGGTATGCCGCACCCTGCCGGCGCCCGGCGCAAGCCGGGCGACGGCGCGGCAGGCCCATCGCAAGGTGGGCCTGAGAGAAATGACGACCGAAGCGCCGCAAGGCGTGGAACAGAATCCGGCTTACCGGCCCCAAAGCTAATCCTATCCCGCCCCCCCGGCGCCGGGCCGCGCCGGGCCGCGCCGGCCCGCTGGGCGGCCCCGGCCGGGCTCCCCGCCCGGGAATTGCCCTTGACTCCCCGGGGCGCGTTTGGGTTTCTGTCCGGCTCCAATCTCCATCCATCCATGGCCAACACCAAATCTGCCATCAAAGCCGCGCGCAAAACCGCCCGCTTCACCGTCCGCAACCAGGCCGTCAAGACCCGCCTCAAGACGCTGCACAAGAAGCTCGACGTCGCCATCAAGGCCGGTGAGGCCGCCGCCACCAAGGCCGCCGCCAGCGCCTACGCCTCCGCCATGGACAAGGCCGTCAAGTCCGGCGTCGTCCACAAGAACGCCGCCTCCCGGGCCAAGGCCCACGCCGCGAAGTACGTCTTCGCGAAGTAAGCCGCCCCCGTCTCCGTCCCCTCTCCACCCCGCGCGCCTTGGGCCGCGGGGTTTTTTTTGCCCGGTGGGCGCCGCGCCCCGCGCCCGATAGGATTTGAGCTTCGCGCGCCGCTGTCTGTTGATCCGTCGTCGTCCGTCTCACCATGGCCCTCTCCCGTCACTTCCTCCCGTGGGATCGCCCGCTGCTGCCCCAGGCGGTGGAGTACCTGGCCGGGGGGTGGCGCGGGCCGGGCCCGCTGGACCTGGCGGACCTCCTCGTGGTCGTCCCCACGCGCCAGTCCGGCCGCCGCCTGCGCGAGGCGCTCGCGGCGCATGCCGAGGCCCGGCAGGCCGCGGTCTTTCCGCCGCGGGTGATGCTGCCGGAGTCCCTCCTCGCCGCCGGCGCCGGCGCGGCCGGGATCGCGACGCGGCTCGAGTCGCACCTGGCGTGGATCGCGGAGTTCCGGGAGCTGGAGCTGGAGGAGTTCCGCGCGGTGTTCCCGCTCGATCCGCCGGGCCGCAATTTTGCGTGGGCGCAGCGGCTCGCCCAGACCTTCGGGCGGCTGCAGGCCACGCTGGCGGAGGCGGGGCTGCGGCTGGCGGACGTGACGGCGCAGGCGGGGCCGAACTTTCCCGAGGCGGAGCGGTGGACGCAGCTGGCGCGGCTGGAGGCGCGGCACGCGGAGCGGCTGGCGGCGCGGGGCCGCCGGGAGGCGCAGGCGGCCAAGCTGGAGCGCGCGCGCGCGCCGGCGCCGCTCGCCGGCATCCGCCGGATCGTGGTGCTCGGCACGCCGGATCCGCTGCCGCTCGCGCGGACGCTCCTGGAAGCGCACGCGGCGGTCCTGCCGGTGGAAATCGTGGTGTATGCGCCGGCGGCGGAGGCGGCGGCGTTTGACGCGTGGGGCCGGCCGCGGGAGGAGGCGTGGGAAACGCGCGGGCTCGACTGGCCCGACTTTGAGCGCCACGTGCAGGTCTGCGCGGACCCGGCGGCCCAGGCGGAGCGGGTGGCCGGCCTGGCCGCGGGCTACGGGCAGCCGGAAGGGCTGCTGGGCGTGGGGGTGGCCGACGCCGAGGTGCTGCCGCTGCTGGACCTGGCCCTCGGCCATGCCGGGCTGGAGACCTTCAATCCCGAGGGCCGCGCGCGGCGCGGCGACGGGCTGCATGCCCTGCTCGCGGCCCTCGCCGGCCTGGCGCGGGAGGACGACTTTGCGCGGGCCGAGTCCCTGGCGCGCTGCCCGGACTTCCTCGACTTTCTCCAGGCCCGGGTGGGCGCGGAGTTTTCGCCGGCCGGATTTCTGGCCGGCCTCGACGAGCTGCATGCCCGGCACCTGCCGCCCAGCCTGGCCGAGGCGCGGCGGCACGAGCCGGGCAACCCCGGGCTGCGGGCGATCGCCGAGGTGCGGGAGCGGCTCACGACCGGCCGGTTCCCGGCCAACGCCGCCGCCACCCTGGGGCTGATTTTTGGCGGGCGGCGCTTCCGCCTCACGCAGCCCGCCGACGCGCAGGCGGCCGAGGCGGCCGAGGCCTGGATGGAGATCCTGCGCGAGCTGGCGGCGGCACCGGCCGGCGAGCTGACGAACGACGAGTGGTGGGAACTGGCGCTGGGGCTCTACGGCGAGACCGTGCACTACGACGAGAAGGCGCCGGGGGCGGTGGAGCTGCAGGGCTGGCTGGAGCTGCTGTGGGAGGATGCGCCGCACCTCGTGGTGGCGGGCCTGAACGACGGCCGCGTGCCCGACGCGGTCGTGGGGGACCCGTTCCTGCCGGAGGCCCTGCGCGTCCGCCTGGGCCTGAAGACCAATGGCGCGCGGCTCGCGCGCGACGCCTACCTGCTGCAGGCCCTCGCCCAAGGCCGCGCGCGGTCCGGGAGCCTGGACCTGCTGGTGGGCAAAACCTCCGCCGCCGGCGACCCGCTGCGGCCGTCGCGGCTGCTGCTGCAGTGCGCGGACGCGGCGCTGCCGGCGCGCGTGGAGTTCCTCTTTCGGCCGGCGGCAGCGGCGCGGGCGAACCCGCCCTGGCGGCGCGCGTGGCCGCTGGTGCCGCCGCGCCGGGCCGCGCCGGACCGCCTGGCGGTGACGGCCCTGCGGGACTGGCTGGCCTGCCCCTTCCGCTTCTACCTGAAGCGCGTGCTGCGGCTGGAGGCGGTGGACCCGGCGAAGAACGAGCTCAGCGCGATGGATTTCGGCACGCTGTGCCACGCCGCGCTGGAGGCGATGGGCCGCGAGCCCGCGCTGCGCGACTGCGTGGAGCCGGAGCCGATCCGGGACTTCCTGCTGGCCGCGCTGGACCGGACCGCGGCGGCGACACTCGGGCCCGAGCTCACGCTGCCGCTGCGGGTGCAGCTGGCCTCCGCCCGCCAGCGCCTGGGGCGGGCGGCCGAGGTCCAGGCGCAGCTCCGCGCCGAGGGCTGGGTGATCCAGGAGGTCGAGCGGCCGTTCTCGCTGGAGGCGGGGGGCCTGACGATCACCGGGAAAATCGACCGCATCGACCGCCACGCCACGACGGGCGCGATCCGCGTGCTGGACTACAAGACGTCCGACCAGCCGGACCGGCCGCAGGAGGTGCACCTGCGGCGGCCGCGCGCGGGGGTCGTGCCGCCGGAATTCGCGTGCCTCCCCGGCGCCCCGGAGGCCTGGCGCGACCTGCAGCTGCCGCTGTACCTGCGGGCGCTGGCGCCGGAGTTTCCCGGCGAGCGGACCGGCGGCTACTTCAACCTGCCCAAGGCGTCCACCGCCACCGGCCTGGCCCTGTGGGACGACGCCACGCCCGAGCTGGCGGCGTCGGCCTGGGCGTGCGCCACGGGCGTCGCGGCGGCGATCCAGGCGGGGCGGTTCTGGCCCCCGTCCGAGTCGGTCAACGAGGAGTACGACGACTTTGCCCCGCTGTTCCACCAGGGCGCGGCCGCGAGCGTGGCGTGGGGGGAGGGGCCGCCATGACCACGATCGGCCACCGCATGATTTTGGCGTCGGCGGGCTCCGGCAAGACGTACGCGCTGACCAACCGGTTCGTGCGGCTGCTGGCGCTGGGCGCGCGCCCGGAGCGGATCGTGGCGCTGACCTTCACGCGCAAGGCGGCGGGGGAGTTCTTCGACGAGATCCTCACCAAGCTCGCCCAGGCCGCGCGCGACCCGGCGAAGGCGCGCGTGCTGGCGGCGGCGGTGGAGCTCCCGGCCCTGGGGGTGGCGGATTTCCTCGGCCTGCTGCGGACCGTGGTGCAGGCGATGCACCGGCTCCGGCTGGGGACCTTCGACGGGTTCTTCGCGCACGTCGTGCGCAACTTCCCCCTCGAGCTGGGGCTGGCGGGCGAGTTCGAGGTCCTGCAGGACTACGCGGCCCGCCGCGAGCGCCGCCGGGTGCTGCGGCGCCTGTTCACCCAGGCCGGCGGGCGGGCGGACGCGCAGCGGGAGTTCATCGAGGCGTTCAAGCGCGCGACCTTCGGCGCCGACGAAAAGCAGCTCGGCGCGCAGCTCGAACGGTTCCTGGACCGGCACCAGGAGGTCTACCTCGAGGTGCCGGACCCGGCGCGCTGGGGCAACGCCGACCGGATCTGGCCGGACGGCAGCGGCTGGGCCACGCGGGCCGGCGGCCTGGCGGAGGCCGCGGGCGACCTGCGCGCGCGGCTGGACCGGCGGGAGCTGACCGACGGGCAGCGCGAGCGGTGGGCGGCGTTTTTTGCGGCGCTGCCGGAATGGCTGCCGGGGGCGCCCCTGCCCAAGCCGGTGGAGTACCTGCTCGCGAACGCGCTCGACGTCTGGCCGGCCCTGCAGGCCGGCGCGGCCGAGCTGACGGTGGACCGCCGGAAGCTCGCGCTCGACGCGGCGGAAGGCGGGGCGCTGGCCCGCGTCATTCGCCAGGTCATCGGGGCGGAGCTGGAGCGGCGGCTGGAAATCACGCGCGGGATTCACGCGGTCCTCCGCGGCTACGAGTCCGGCTACCACGAGGCGGTGCGGCGCGAGGGCAAGCTCACCTTCGGCGACGTGCAGCGGCTGCTGCTGCCGGGCCGCGCGGGCGCCGCGGTGCTGTCGCGCGAGGCCGGCGACGAGTCGCGCCTGTTCATCGACTTCCGGCTCGATGCGGAGATCGACCACTGGCTGCTCGACGAGTTCCAGGACACGAGCTTCGGCCAGTGGTCGGTGATCAAGAACCTGGTGGACGAGGCGGTGCAGGACCCGACCGGCGCGCGCAGTTTTTTCTACGTGGGCGATGTGAAGCAGGCGATCTTTGCCTGGCGGGAAGGGGACCCGCGGCTGTTCCGGGAGATCTTCAACCACTACAACGCGGCGCAGCCCGGGGTGATCACGGAGGCGCAGCTGGTGGACTCCTGGCGCTCGGGGCCGCCGGTGATCGCGCTGGTGAACGCGGTCTTTGGGCAGGCCGCGGCGATCCGCGACCTGGTGCCCGGCCCGGCGGCGGAGGACTGGAACCGGGAGTGGCGCGACCACACCTCGGCCCAGCCGGAGCTGGGCGGCCACGCGGCGCTGTTCCACGGCGCCGACGAAGCCGAGCGCTTCGCGCAGGCGCTGCGGCTCCTGCAGGAAATCGAGCCGCTGGCGCGGGGCCTGAGCTGTGCGCTGCTGGTGCAGCAGAACGACACGGCGGCGCGCCTGGCGGAATACCTGCGGCGGGAAGGCGGCCTGCCGGCGGTGGCCGAGTCGGACCTGCAGGTGGGCACGGACAATCCGGTGGGCGCGGCCCTGCTGGCGCTGGTCCAGGCGGCGGCGCATCCGGGCGACCGCCAGGCGCAGGGGCACCTGCAGATGACGCCGCTCGGCGCGCTGCTCGCGGCGGACGGCCTGGTCCACCCGGCGGCGCTGACGCGCCGGGTGCTGGGGCAGATCCATGCGGAGGGCTTCGAGCGCCTGGTGAACGGCTGGTGGCGCCGCCTGGAGGCGAAGCTGGCCCCGGACGATGCCTTCAGCCGGCTGCGGGCCCGGCAGTTTGCGGCGGCGGCGGCCCAGTTCGACGCGACCGGCAGCCGGGAGGTGGCGGAGTTTGTCGAGTTCATGCACCGGCACACCGTGCGGGATTCCGACACGGCGGCGGTCGTGCGGGTGATGACGGTCCACAAGGCGAAGGGGCTGGGCTTTGACCTGGTGATCCTGCCGGACCTCGAGGGCACGAAACTGGATGTGCGCCGCGAGGGTCTCGCGGTGCAGAAGGCGGCGGACCGGTCGGTCGACTGGGTGCTGGACCTGCCCAACACGCTGTTCGCGGAGCAGGATCCGGTGCTGGCGGCGCACCTGGCGGCGGCGAAGGCGGACGCCGCCTACGAGAGCCTGTCCCTGCTCTATGTGGCGATGACGCGGGCGAAGCGGGCGATGTACCTGATCACGAAGGCGCCGGGCAAGTCGAAGTCCCGCAATTTTCCCAAGCTGCTGGCCGCGACGCTGGGCGACGCCGCGGCGCCGGGGCGGGTGGGGCGGCTGACCCTGGCCAGCGCCTTTGCCGTGGGGGATGCGGACTGGCACACCCGCCTGGACCGGCGGGCGCCGGCGGCGCCGGTTGCGGCGACCCTGGAGCGGGTGGACGCCGCCGCGGTGAGGAAGTCCCGCCGGCTGCTCTCCCGCCGGCCGGCCGCCGGGCACGAGGCGGTGGTGCCCGGGGCGCTGATTTTTTCGCTGCAGAGCGGGGCGGCGACGGATTTCGGCACGGCGGTGCATGCCCGGCTGGCGGAGGTTGCGTGGCGGGGGGAGGCCGGGGAGGCGCGGTGGGAGGAGTCCTGCCGGGCGGGCGGGCTGGCCGGGGAGGAGGCGCGGGCCTGCCTGCACGCGCCCGACTTGGCGCGGGTGTGGCAGCGGCCGGACTCGCCGCGGGCGGAAGTCTGGCGGGAGCGCGCGTTCGAGGTGGTGCTGGACGGGGTGTGGGTCACCGGGGTGTTCGACCGGGTGGTGGTGGCGGCGGACGCCGAGGGCCGGGCGGTGCGCGCCACGGTGTTTGATTTCAAGACCGACCGGGTGTCGGACGAGGAGGAAGTCGCGGCGGCCGTGGCGCGTCACGCCGGGCAATTGAACCTGTACCGGAGGGCGGTGGCGATGCTGGCCGGGCTGGCCCCGTCCGCGGTCGGATGCGAATTGGTGCTCACGCGGCTGGGCCGGCGCGCGGTGGTGCCGCCGGCGCCCGGGGCAAAATGAGCTTTACAGGTTGCGCTGCGCCTCGCACGGTGCGCGTTTAATTCTCTTACACCATGGGTAATCTCAAAAAGAAACGCCGGCTGAAAATGTCGAAGCACAAGCGCCGGAAACGCCTCAAGGCCAACCGTCACAAGAAGCGCACGTGGCAGAAGTAACCCGGTTGCGGCCCTGAACGGCCGCGATCCGCTGGGTCCCACCCGCCGTTACCCGCGGCGGGTTTCGTTTTGATGCCTTCCAAGCCCGCCGGCCGGGATTGAGGGCTGATGGGCGGCCCGATGCCGAAATAAAACCGGCCATAGGCGGTTCAAACCCCGACAGTTATAATATCTCGCCCACAGACTGAACCCCTTGATTAATAAAAAGGTAAATGACTGCCAGCCAGCGATTGCGGCAGGAAAATGGGCTTGTCATTAGGAAATATTAAGGCGAGTTTCGCCGGCTAGTTCGCGCCGAGGCACTATGTTTTGGCACAGGACTTCCAATTTTCCGCATTGCTGTAGTGTATTTACCCCAATATCCGAGTTTGGAATCGTGACCGCGTGAACTAAGTCGCATGTTTTTTTCCTCCAAGACCAAAGGCTATTTCGTCGAGCAGACCGACCATACGATCCTGCTTGCCCGGACCTCTTCGCCGGTGGCGCCCATGGTGGTGGAGGAGTTGCGCCAGTGTCCCACGGGGGATGCGGACGCCTTGGCCGAGATGATGCATGTCATCCAGCCCAAGGGCGGTCCCAGCGGCTACATGAACGCCTGCTGCGGGGTTTATCCGGCCAAGCGGCTGGTGCGGCGTTCCTCCCTGGAGCTGAAGCGCCTGAAGGAGCCCACGTATTTCCCCGAACTGTTCGCCAGCCAGTTCCGCATCGATCCGGACAAGTTCATGGTGTACGTCATCAACGCGGTGGATGGCACGGATTACGACGTGTCCAAGGCGACGCAAAAGGACGTGCTGTTCTGCGGGCTGCCATCCGACGACATTGTGGCGGTGCAGGACGGATTGCTGGCGTCGGGGTTTTTCCCGGACCAGCTCGAACTCGGCACGGTCTCGTCGTTGGGGGCGCTGGTGGACTACTTTGCCTTCACCAAGTCGAAGACCCCGACGCTGGTGCTCGAGATCGGCACGGACACGACGCATTCCTTCATCGTTTCGGCCTCCGGGGTCGAGGCGTCCCGGCCGATCCCCCAGGGCCTGGATGCGATGGTGCCCATCGTGCAAAAGGAACTCGGCCTGAAGGATGAGGAGTCGGCCAAGAAGCTGTTCTATTCGAACACGTTTGATTTTACCGGGATGGGACCGCTGCTGGTCAAGAAACTGCTCAAGGAACTGCAGTCGTCCATCGGTTTTTATGAGGTGCAGACCGGCCAGTCGGTCGGGCAGATCCTCTGCACCATGCTTCCGACCAAGCTGACTTGGCTGGACGGGGCAATTGCCAGTGCGCTCGGGGTGGCCACGACCAAGCTGGATCTGATGCCCTGGCTGCAGTCGCGCCAGATCACGATTCCGGACGGCGTGGCCCCGGGCGGCGTCGACGTCCGCTGGTTCGGCCTGCTCAGCCTGATGGCCAACACTCCCCCTCAATCTCATGCTGCCGCTGCTGAAAAAAAAGACTGAGGCGCGCTCGACGGCATCGGTAATGCCGCCCTGGCATCCGAACCTGCGCAACGCCTCCCGGCTGCCCGACACGAAGGTCGTGCGGACGTCGTTTTTCGTCAACGGGGCCGCGATCTTCATCACGATCGGCATCCTGCTGGGGTTTGCCTACCAGGAATACAAGCTGCACAACCTGAACAGCCAGGTGGCCGACTGGCAGATGCAGATCGACCGGGACAAGAAGGAAAGCAACGGGTTCATCGCGCTCTACAAGAAGTTTCAGGAAGAGCAGGCCAAGGTCAACGAGGTGAACACGTTTCTGCGCTCCCGGCCGCCGGTTTCGGAACTGCTGATGTACATCGGC
Source organism: uncultured Opitutia bacterium (assembly GCA_903830425.1). Classification (GTDB taxonomy): domain Bacteria; phylum Verrucomicrobiota; class Verrucomicrobiia; order Opitutales; family Opitutaceae; genus Opi-474. The sequence continues at coordinate 10,027 of CAIKTR010000139.1, read as the reverse complement.
GAGTCGCTGCCGAAGGAAATCGCCCTCGATGCCTATGAGCAGCAGGCCCTGGGCGTGACCCTCCGCGGGACGGTGCGCGGCGCGCCGGACGAGGCCACGGGTTATGCCACCGCGTACCTGGACCAGCTCCGGGCCGACAAGACGATCGCGACGAATTTTGGCGAGATCGCCTTCTCCGGGCCGGGCGTGGCGCGCAATCCCCAGACCGGCCGCCTTTCGCTCCAGTTGTTTCTCAAGTTCGGCCCCAGCACGAAGGGAGGCAAGAAATGATCACGAACCAGCAGTTGCTTGCCGCCGTCAAGGCCCAGCCGATCGGGTTCGGCTGCGGCGCGCTGGCGGTGGTGCTCGGCCTGGCCATCTACTTCCGCGGCGGCCTGCTGCCGGAAGCGGAAAGCCTGCTGGACCAGAACGCCACGCTGGGTGAGCGCATCGACGCCAACCTCAAGAACGGCGTGCAGCTCACCGAGCAGCTCGCCGCGATCACCTCGGCGCGGAAGCAGATTGAGGCCCGGCTCGTCCGCCCGGATGAGCTCGCGAAGAACCAGCAGTTTTTCTACAAGCTGGAGGCCGAGACCGGCATCAAGCTCATCGATCTTCGCCAGAATCAGGTGCCGGCCGCCAAGCCGGGGGCCAAGGGGCCCAAGACGAACTATATTCCGGTGGGTTATGCGGTGGCGGTCCGCGGCAGTTATGCGCACCTCCTCGACTTCCTGCGGCGCCTGGAAAGCGACCAGCGCTTCTGCCGGGTGATGACGGCCTCGATCAACCTGGGTGGCACCTCGGACAAGGATCGCGCCAACGAACTCACGCTCAATCTCGGTCTCGAACTCCTCGGCCAGCCATGAACCCCCCGCGCCTAACCTCGATTGTGATGGCCGGACTGGTCCTGGCTTCCGCGGCGCTGGCGGCCAAGGCCCCCGTGGCCCGGAAGGCGCCCGAGTCCGACCTGGCCTCGATCGAGGCCCGCCGGATCGCGGTTGACCTGGCCGTGAGCCTTGCGAAACAGGACACCCCGGCGGCATTGCCGGAATCCCTGGCCCAGCCGTTTAATCCCCCGGGCTTCAACCGCGCCGCACGACAGGAGGCGCTCGCCTCCGCCAGCGGGCCCGCGGCTCCGGTGAAACTCGCGGGCGACCGCGAGATTCTGGCCGCCATCGCCCCCCGCGTCACCCCGACCGGCACTTTCAGCTTTGGCGGCGAACGCCGGCTCCAATTTAGTAAAAAACGCCTAAAAGTAGGTGATCAACTGACGGTTACGCATGAAGGACAGGACTACGTTCTTGAACTGACAGGCATCGACGCCACTAACTTTACACTCCGCCTCAACCGCGAGGAAATCACCCGACCCATCAAACCAGGAAAGAACCCATGAGAACTCGCACGCTCCTCTTGACCGCCACCTTCGTCGCCGCGGTGCTCACCAACGCCCGTGGCCAGTCCGCTCCCGCCGCCGTTGAACCGGCCGCCCCCGCCACCGCCACCGCGATCAAGGACACCGAGCCGGTCCGCGCGCCGGTCACGGCCAAGGGCAAGGACGCCACGGGCAAGGACACGCTCTCCGTCGATTTTCCCGACACCGACATCCGGGAAATCCTGCGCAACGTCGCCGACCTCTTTGAGCTCAATCTCGTGATGCCCGACACCCTGCAAGGCAAGGCCTCGATCAAGCTGCGCGACGTCACGTGGCGCCAGATCTTCGAAGTCGTCCTGAAGCAGGTGGGCTACACCTTCGTCGAAAAGGACAACATCGTAAAAATCGTCAGCCTGAACGACCTGCAGAACGAGCCGTTCAGCACCAAGACGTTCGCGTTTGAGAACGTCTCCTCGTCGCGGATTCTGCCCCTGATCAGCGGCATGCTTACGCCCAAGAAAGACGCTGTGGTCAATGGCACGACGACCAGCCCGGCGCAACCGGGCGGCACGATCGTCAACAGCGAGCTGGCGAACGAGCTGATCATCACGGACCAGTCGACGGTCCTCGCCCGCATCGGCGAGATGATCAAGCGCCTCGACACCGAACCCCGGCAGGTCGTGATCGAGACCAAGTTCGTGGAAATCTCCAAGGACGATGCGCAGAACCGCGAAATCGCGCTGGCCTACAAGAACCTCAACACCGGCCTGGACGTCCGCACCGGGGTGGGCATTGGCGCCAGCAGCAACATGGCGATTCCCTTCGCCACCAATTCCGGCCAACTCATGGGCGGCTCGCCCACGGCGGTGTTCGGCCAGAACGAGTTCAATGCGTTCCTCAATATCCTCAATTCGGCGACCAACGTCCGGCTCGTGACGAATCCCACGATCGTGGCGATCAACGGCAGCAAGTCGGACATCAAGATTGGCCGCGAGCTGCAGTTGGTCACGGTGCAGACCACGCCCGGCGCGGCCGGCAGCCAGCCGCAGATCACGGCGTCGGCGGGCGAGGTTAAGTTTGTCGGCATCAGTCTGGAGGTCACCCCCCAGATCACGGGCAACAAGCTGATCGCACTCAAGGTCAAGCCCGTCAAAAGCAGCGTCTTTGCCGAGCGCACGATCGGTGGGAATACTTTCTTCGACATCGACAAGCGCGAGGGCGAGCTGAACATCATCCTGCGGGACGGCCAGACGGCGGCGATCGGCGGCCTCGTGGATTCCACCACCCGCAAGGGCACGACCAAGGTGCCGCTGCTGGGCGACATTCCGCTCCTGGGGAACCTCTTCAAGACCACCAAGGATATCAAGGCCGAGACCAACCTGATCATCTTCATCACCGCCACGGTTCTCGAGCCGAGCAAGATGAAGTACGACAATGTGATCTCGAAGGACCAGATCCACGACCTCGACGTCACCCAGCGGGACATCCTGGGGCGCAACTACTCCAAGTCCGACGAGGAGAGCGCGCTGCAGGAGCAGGTCGGCGCGATGCGCCAGCGGAAGCAGGACGCCGCGAACATGGAGCGCCTCAACGTCGAGGCGATCGAGTCGGCGAAGAAGAAGTCCAACTGATCCGCGGACCACGTCGCCAGCGGACCGATTTCATCGCCGTCGCCCTCGCGGGCGGCGGCGATTTTTTTTGCGTGCGTCCGGCCGCGCGCGGGACGGCGGCGGCTGACCGGGCGGGTGGGGCGGAAACCGGCCGGGGCTTGCACGGGCGTCAATCGCGTCTAGCTTGGCGCCCCGATGAACGCCCCCGCCTCTGCTGCCCGCCCGCCGGACCACGCGTTTTCCAGCGTGTTTGCCCTGCTCGGGCCGCACCTGCTGGAACTCGACCGATTTTTGCACGGGCAGCTGGCGGCCTTCGAGCCGGAGATCCGCGCCATGGCGGACTATTGCATCGATACCTCGGGCAAGCGCATCCGTCCGGCGCTGGTCTTCTTCAGCGGCTGGCGCGGCCCCGACCAAATCTCCCCCGACCTCGTGCGCGTCGCCGCCGTGGTGGAACTCGTGCACCTGGCCACGCTGGTGCACGATGACATCATGGACGCCGCGGAAGTCCGCCGCGGCCGCCGGACGGCCGCGCGCGAATACGGCGCGACCGCCGCGGTGCTCCTGGGCGACGCGCTGTTCGCCCACGCGCTCAACCTGGCGACGCAGTTTCCCACCACCGAGGTCTGCTCGGCGGTGTCCGAGTCCACCCGCCGCGTGTGCACCGGCGAGATCATGCAGACCCTGCGGCGCGGGTCGACCCGCCTCACGCGGGCGGACTACCAGCGCATCATCGACCTGAAAACCGCCGAGCTCTTCCGGGTGTCGTGCTTCCTCGGCGCGCGGCAGGCGGGGTTTGACCCCGGCTATGTCGAGGCGGTGAGCCGCTTCGGCCGGCATCTGGGGATCGCCTATCAGATCTACGACGACCTGGCGGATTTCTTCGGCGAGGAGAAGCGCACGGGCAAGACCCTCGGCACCGACCTGGCCAGCGGCAAGGTGACGCTGCCGCTGTTCCTGCTGATGGAGCGGCTGCCGGCGGCCGAGCGGGAGGAGCTGACCGCCGAGATTCTGGGCCAGCGACCGGTGCAGCCGGCGCTGCACCTCCGCCAGATGCGCGAGCTGGGGATCTACGGCGCGGTGGCCGAGGTCGTGATGACCGAGGCGGCCGCCGCCACCGCGGCGCTGCAGGCGTGGCCGGCGGAGCCGCCGACCCCGCTGTTGCTGGGCTTGGGCGAGGTGCTGCGCGGCCAGGTCGCCGCGCTGCGTCCGGCGACCCCTTGATCCCGCGGACCCGCGATTCCGTTTGCGCCGCCCCGGATTAGGCGCTTTTCTTCTCCCGTCATGGAAGCGGCCAAGACCATCGGCAAAACTCTCGTGGCGTCGCCAGAACGCCAGGCGGAGGCTGGGTCCGACATGGACATTGTCCGCCGGGTGCAGGGGGGCGAGGTGGCCGCGTTCGACCAGCTGGTCCTCCGATACCGGGGCCGCGTCTACTCGGTCATTTACAACCTCACCTCGAACCGCGAGGACGCCTCCGACCTGACCCAGGACGCCTTCATCAAGTCCTTCCAGTCCATCAATCGGTTCCAAGGCCAGTCCTCCTTCTTCACCTGGCTCTACCGCATCGCGGTCAATTCCACCCTCACCCACCTGCGCAAGAACCGGCTCCGGACGTTCTTCAGTTTCGAGAAAATCAACGAGGAAGACAAAGTATCTGCGGAAGTCATTGCGGCCCTGACAGATGAATCAGGAGCCGACCATGAGACCTTTGCGCGGGAGCTTCAGGAAAAATTGAACGAAGCGATGCAAAAATTGTCTATCCCACATCGCACCGTGATTACCCTGTTTGAAATCGATGGCCTGAGCCATCAGGAGATTGCCGAGATTATGAATTGCTCCGTGGGCACGGTTCGTTCGCGTTTGCACTATGCGAAGCAGCTGCTCCAGGCGGAGTTGCAGCCCTACATCCGCCGATGAACAACGCGCCCCGCAAGACCACGGTCAGTCTCGAGGATTTGCTTCGCCTCAAGCGTTCGGAACGCCCGCCCGCGGAATTTTGGGAGCAGTTCGAACGCGGCCTGCGCACGAAGCAGCTGGCGGCGATTGTCGAGCCGCGCCCCTGGTGGGCGCCGTTCATCCGGGTCGGGGCGCGCGTCTCCCGGTACCAGTTGCCCGTCGGTGCCACGGCCATTCTGGCGATTACTTTTCTGACCCTCCGCGAATATCGCACGGTCGACTCGGCTCCGGTGTATGAGCCCGCGGTCGCCGTGGCGTCATCGGTCGTGGCGCCGAATCCGGCGGATCCTGCCGGTGCGATGCGCGCGTCGCCGGCGTCCAGCGCCCCGATGGCGGCGGCGGAAATGCCGGCCCCGGTGGCGGCAGCGACCGAGACCCTCTCCGACCCGAACGCCCAGGCGACGGCGCTGCTGGGCAGCTCGTCCCATCAGGTGTCGGTCCGCCCCGAGCTCACGCCTTCCGCCCGCTATATCGCGGACAATCTGGCCGCGGCCCAGGCCGACGACCCCGAGCTGGACCAGATGCTGGGCCGCTCGTTGCGCAGTCTGGAAAGCCGCCCCGGCCGCGGGGAACCGCTCACCCAGGTGAGCGTGCCGGGCGAGTCCCGCCGGTCCCGCCTGCTGGGGGGCCACGCGTGGCTGGCCTCGGCCGGCTCCGCCGCTGATTCCGCGCTGCGGACCGACGAACATTCCGCCCGCCGCCTGACCGAGCGCCGCATGACCGAGCCGGACGCGATCAGCCGCGTCGACGTCGGCAGCTCGCACCTGAGCGTGAAGTTCTGAGCCCCGCCGCCCCCGGCGGCGATTTTCACGGCCCGCCTGCCCGGCGGGCCTTTTTTGTCGGCCCGTTCGGCGGCTCCACCGGGGCGCTCAGGTCTTGGCCTTGAGGCAGGAACTGCAGCCGTTGACGAAGAAATCGTTGCCCTTGTCGTCGACGAGGATGAACGCGGGGAAGTCCTCCACCTCGATCTTCCACACGGCCTCCATGCCGAGCTCGGGATATTCCAGGACCTCGACCTTCCGGATGTTCTCCTTGGCGAGGATTGCCGCCGGGCCGCCGATGCTGCCGAGATAAAAGCCGCCGTGCTGCCGGCACGCCTGGGTCACCTGCGGGCTGCGGTTACCCTTGGCCAGCATCACCAGGGAGCCGCCGAGGGACTGGAACTGGTCGACATAGCTGTCCATGCGGCCGGCCGTGGTCGGGCCGAAGGACCCGGACGCGTAGCCCTGCGGGGTCTTGGCCGGGCCGGCGTAATACACGGGATGGTCCTTGAGATACTGGGGCAGGCCTTGGCCGGCATCCACGCGCTCCTTCAGCTTGGCGTGGGCGATGTCCCGGGCGACGACCATCGGGCCGCTGAGGGAAACGCGGGTGGTCACCGGGTATTTCGCGAGCTCGGCGCGGATCTCGGCCATCGGGCGGCGGAGGTCGATCTTGACGATGGAGTCGTCCGGCAGGGCGCGCTGGCCGGCGGGGATGAAGCGGCCGGGGTTGGTCTCGAGCTGCTCGAGAAAGATCCCGTCCCGGGTGATCTTGGCCCGGATGTTGCGGTCGGCGGAGCAGGACACGCCGAGGCCGACGGGGCAGCTCGCGCCGTGGCGGGGCAGGCGGACGACGCGCACGTCGAGCGCGAAGTACTTGCCCCCGAACTGCGCCCCGATCCCGCTTTGCTGGGCGATGGCCAGGACCTGCTGTTCCATCGCGAGGTCGCGGAAGGCGCGGCCGTGCGCGTTGCCGGTGACCGGCAGGGCGTCGAGGTATTTGGCGGAGGCGAGCTTGACCGTCTTGAGACAGGCCTCGGCGCTGGTGCCGCCGACGACGAACACGAGGTGGTACGGCGGGCAGGCCGCGGTGCCGAGGTAGGCGAGCTTGTCGGCGACAAACTTCTCGAAGCTCCGGGGGTTGAGCAGGGCCTTGGTTTCCTGGAACAGGAACGTCTTGTTGGCCGAGCCGCCGCCCTTGGCCACGAAGAGGAACTCGTACTTCGCGCCGGCGGTGGCGTAGAGGTCGATTTGGGCCGGGAGGTTGGTCCCGGTGTTGGTCTCCTGCCAGAGGTCGAGCGGGGCGCTCTGGGAGTAGCGGAGGTTCTCCTGGGTGTAGCACTCGTAGATCCCGCGCGAGATCGCCTCCGCGTCCTGGCCGCCGGTCCAGACCTGCTGGCCCTTCTTGCCCATGACGATGGCCGTGCCCGTGTCCTGGCAGAACGGCAGGACGCCCTCGGCGGAGATTTCCGCATTCTTCAGGAGGGTGAGCGCCACGTACCGGTCGTTGGCCGAGGCCTCCGGGTCGGCGAGGATCGCGGCGACCTGCTGCAGGTGCGGGGTGCGCAGCAGGAACGCGCAGTCGTGCATCGCCTGCCGGGCGAGGTAGGTGAGCGCGGCGGGCTCGACCTGGAGCATCTCGCCGCCCGCGAACGTGGTGGCGCGAACGCCTTCCTGCGACAGCAGCCGGTAGACGGTCTCATCCGGGCCGACCGGGAAGGGATCCTGATAGACGAAGGGAGGGACGGGCATGGCGGGAAACTGGCGGGAAACCCGCGCCAAGTAAAGCGGCCGCCGGCGGCTGGAGCCCCCGCGGGCTAGAGGCCGGCCATGGACCGGATGGTGTCGCGGAAGCGGGCCAGGTCGGCCGGGGTCACGTTTTCGCCCGGCTCGCGCGCCCAGCCGGTGGAGCCCGGCCAGGTGCCGCGGACCAGGAAGTTCTCCTGGGCGGCGGGCATGCCGGCGACGTTGATGTAGTCCTTCTGCTCCTTCTGGTCGCGGACGTGACTCACGAGCGCCGCCGGGAACGGGGAGATGCGGCCGCTGGACACGTGGGCGAGGTCGTTGAGGGCCACGAACGGCCGCGTATCGGTCAACAGCGTGGCCGGGCGCTCGCTCTCGCCGCGCAGGTAGCGGTAATAGTCCAGATGGTTTTCCGCCAGGCCGTCGAAGTCGCCGAGAGGCTGGCGCTCGACCCGGCCGTCGTGCCAGCGGATCTCGGCATGCTGGCCGACGATGTAGCGCAGCGTGGCCTGCTCGCAGGTGACCGTCTCGGCGTGGGTGGTGGGCCCGGCGCAGGCGTGGGTCAGGGCGAAGCGGAGGGACACGCCGCCCGCCGTGGCGGCCTCGACGAAAAACGTGTCGGCGCCCTCGATGGCGTGGGCGCGGTACAGCTCGGCGCGCACCGTCGCGGGCGGGGCCCAGCTGTAGAGGCCGGGGCCGCCGACCCAGAACAGCAGGTTGTGCACGAAGTGCGCGTTGGCGTTGCCGAAGCAGGAGTCGAGCACGACGCGGTCCTGCATCAGGAGCCGCCCGGCCCAGCTGTTGCGGCGGAAATAGTCGGCCGGCCGCGGCCAGTGGGCGGCGAGGGTGGCCGAGCGGATTGCGCCGAACTCACCGGCGAGCAGGCGCTGCTTCAGCGCGAGGCGGGGCTGCTCGATGATGAAGTTGAAGCCCACGAGGGACGACTTCCGGGCCTGGCGGTCCCGCACGATCATGTCCTCCAGCTCGAGGTGGTCGAGGGTGGGGGGCTTTTCCAGGTACACCGGGAGGCCGAGCTCGACGCCGGCGCGGTGCATCTCGGCGTGGAGCTGGATCGGGGTCGGCACCACGAGCAGGTCGAGCTGGGCGTGGCAGGCGGCGAGCATCGTGCGGTAGTCCGGGAACACGCTGACGCCGCGCGCCGCGAACTTCCACGCCAGCTGCTGCGCGGCGAAGTCCGCCGGCTGCGGGTCGCAGGTGCAGATCAGCCGGGCGTGCCCGCGCTCCTCCAGCTTGGCCACGGTGTTGTGGTGCCAGCCGGCGAACCCCCCCAGGCCGACGATGCCGATGCGGATGGGTGGCTTCACACAATCTTGAGTTTGGGCAGGTCCTGGCCGTCGATCAGGCCGACGGGCTGCCCCCGGGCGTTGATGACGATCAGGTCGTCGATCTTGTGCCGTTCAAACAGGCGCAGCGCCTCCACCCCGAGGGCCTCCTCCCGCACGGTCTTCGGGCGGCGCGTCATGAAGGCGGCCACCGGCTGGCGCAGGAAGTCCGGCCCGGTGAGCGCGCTGCGGCGGAAGTCGCCGTCGGTCAGGATGCCGGTGAGCTTGCCCGTCCGGGGGCTGACGAGGGCGATGCTGCCGGACTTGGCCTTGGTCATGGCGAGGATGGCCTCCTGGGTGGAGACGGTGTCGGGCGCGACCGGCAGCCGGTCGGCGGTGCGCATGATGTCGCGGACGCGGAGGAGGAGGACCCGGCCGAGGTTGCCCGCCGGGTGGAACTGGGCGAAGTCGTCGCGGGTGAGGCCGCGGGCCTCGAGCAGCACCATGGCCAGGGCGTCGCCGAGGGCGAGGGCCGCGGTGGTGCTGGCGGTGGGGGCCAGGGCCAGCGGGCAGGCCTCGCGGCGCACGCGGTAGAGCAGGCGGTAGTCGGCGTTCTGGGCGAGGTCGGACTCGGGGTGGCTGGTGAAGGCCACCAGCTTGACGCCGAAGCGCTTGAGCACGGGGACCAGCCGGAGGATCTCCTCGGTCTGGCCGCTGTTGCTGAGGAGGAGGGCGAGGTCGCCCGCGGCGCAGAGCCCGAGGTCGCCGTGCAGGGCCTGGGTGGCGTCGAGAAAGCAGGAGGAGACGCCGGTGCTGTTGAAAGTGCCGGTGAGCTTCTCGGCGATGTGGGCGGACTTGCCCACGCCCGAGAAGATGAGCTTGTGGCCGCCGCGGGCCGCGGCCTCGACGGCGCGGGCGGTGGCCACGAATTCCGCCCCCAGGCTCCGGGCCGTGGCGTGCAGGGCCTCGGACTCGATCCGGATGCAGGCACGGGCACGGGCGAGGGCGGATTTCGGTTGCAGGGCCATTTAGAGTTTGAGTCGCAGGGCGAGAGTGCGGAATTTACGGCGATCCTTTCACCGTTCAATCCCTTTCACGGCCCGAGATGCGAAAACCCCTGAACATTTCAGCCCTCTGGGCGCTCCTCGCGCTGCTGCTGGCCGCGGGCTGTGAGCGGGGCGAGGGCCTGACGCTGTCCTCCGAGACCGACGAGCCCGAGTACCGCCAGGGCCAGCAGCTGTCGAAGCAGGGGCGCAACCAGGAGGCGCTCAACGCCTACCTCAAGGTGATCGCGCGCCGCGACGAGAGCGCGCCCGAGTC
>CAIKTR010000138.1 GCA_903830425.1 uncultured Opitutia bacterium | reverse complement strand
TTTTCTCGTCCTCCTGCGGCTGCGCAGTTTCGTCCCCGGCGGCATCCGCCGCTATGCGCGTTCGCGCGCCAGCCGGACCACGTTTCTTTTCACCAATCTGGGCGAGGCCTTCGCGACCAGCCGGCTGCGGAATGCGGCGGGTAAAATCGAGGTCCCCGGAGCCGTGATGGACAGCTTGAATCTCGCGCCACCGTGCCGACCCGGCACGCACGCCGCCCTCGCCGTCGGCTTCTACGCCGGCCAGTTCTGGGCCGATTTGCAGTATGATCCCCGGGCCCTCGAGCGGCGTGACGGCGAGGCCCTGCTCGAGGCGTTTTTTCACCAGTTGCGTCTGTCGGCGGAGTCCGTCGGCTAGGCTGGAAGGGTCCGGCGTCCCACTCGCCAGCCAACGATGGGGGATAATCCTGCGCCGGTTGCCACTGGGTGCTGCCACGCTAATGGTGATTGCCGTCAGCCGTTGGTCATCAGCCTGGCGGAGAGGGAGGGATTCGAACCCCCGGTACCCTTGCGGGCACGCCTGATTTCGAGTCAGGTACGATAGACCACTCTGCCACCTCTCCAGCTCAGGAAGGGCGAAACGTAGGGGCCTCGAACCAAAACGGAAGCCGAAACTTGGCAGCCCGATCGGCGGTGCGGTCACCCCGCCGATGAGGGGCGCACCAGGCTCCCTTCCCTGTCCGGTCCCAGCACCGCGCGCCAAGCATTCGACTTTGGACCCAAAATCTGAAGCCTAACCCACACCGTGAGTGCCCCGAGACAGTCATGGCTGGGCGGCGTTGCGTTGCGGGCGCCGCGGTCTGCCGCCAATCTTGCCATGAGCCGCCCCTCCCTCCTGGCGCTCGCGGCCGTCCTGCTCCTGCCCGGGGCCCGCTTGCCGGCGCAAACGGCCAACGACGACATGACGACCTCGTGGCGCGTGCTGGACCTGGGGTTGCTGGAAAGGCAGGCGAGCGAGGCCGCCGAACGCGAGGCCGCCCGCGCCCGGCGGACCCGGCTCTCCGCCGCGACCTACGACCGCAACCACGACGGCAAGCTCGACGAACAGGAATTCGCCGCGTGGGAAAAGGCCGTGCGCGCCGAGTTCGAGGCCTCGCCGCGGGCGATGAAAAAATACGACCGGAATCACAACCGGAAGCTGGACGATGCGGAGTGGGCCGTGGCCCGCCGCGAACTGCTGGGCGACCGTTGAAGGCGCCCGCCCGACGCCGACGGGCCAGGCGGGCGGACCGCCCCCGGCCGGAGGGGAGCGCGCGGGCCATCGCCCGACGCGCTCCCGGCGAACCGGCGCCGCTCAGGAGAGACGGATCGGCAGCGTCACCCGCTGCTCGACCGGCACGCCGTCCTTGAGGGCCGGCGAAAACCGCCACTGGACCAGCGCGGACACCAGCAACTGGGTGACCTCGGGGTTGGCCGGGGAGCCAATTTCAATGTTCTGCGGCCGGCCCTCGCGGTCGATCAGCATCGTGACGTGGATGGTCGCCGCCCGGTAGTTCCACGGGAGGCCCGTGGGGGCGACAATCTTGATGGGCAGCGGCACGTCCGTGCGCAGCACCTTGTAGTGCTCGAGATACTGCGAGACGGCGCGGGAGGATTCGGTGGCGGCGAGGGACGTGGACGCGAGCGCGAGGCTGGCGACGAGGGCACTGGCAAGCATCTGGGTGGTTTTCATGGGAGATCTCCGCGCGAGCGGAGCGTTGGATCGAGGGGGTTAATTTTTCGATCGAGCTAAAAACACCGCGCCGCGAAAAAAGTTGCAGCCGGGCGATCCGCCGGTGTTGCCCCGCGCCGGTCTCGCCCTCCGCGCCCGCGGTTTGTGCTATCCATCGGGCTCACTTGGGTGCATCCCTAGACATCATGTCCACGCGGTCGGCCCTCCTTGCCTCCTGTTGCTCCCTCCTGCTCCTCACGGGCTGCGCCACCGACGGCGGCATCCCCGCGGACCAATATTATCAGGCCCCCGCCTTGGCCGAGGCTCAGGCCGCCCATGTTCTGGGATCCACCGTCATGGAATCAGGCCTGTTTGCCACCAACCATGTCGGGTTTGTGCTCATGATCGACAGCCGGTTTGTGGCCAACGGCGCGGACAACTGGAACCAGGTCATCACCCTGTCGCCCGGCTGGCATCACATCACCACCCAGTACAGCCAGTCGGTCTTCAGTGCCCGCGCCGAGTTCCGGATCGAGGCCCAGCCGGGCGCCTCCTACGAGGTGCGGATCGCTCCCGGCGTGGAGGGCCCCGACGAGCGCCGCTACTGCAACCTCTCCATCGTGGATGTGGCCACCGGCCAGCCGGTCACCCCGGTCAAGCATGCCAACGTCTCGGGCGGCCAGAACGCGGGCCGCTCCCTGTTCCGCGCCGTGGATTGAGGCGGGCGGCCGCGCTCAGGCCTCCGTCCGCCGCAGCCGCGCCAGGCCCACGGACCAGAACTGCTGGCCCCGGGCCTTGCCCGTGTAGAGCAGCGTGAAGCTGCCGTCCTCCTCGGCAATGAGCCCCAGCGCCGTGCGGAGGTCCTCGGACCATTGCGCCGGGCCGTCCGGGGGCTGCACGGCGAGGTCTTGGCCCTTCGGCCAGTGGATGCCGTCGGCGGACAGGGAGCACCCGACATGCCGGCCCTCCGCGATGTAGGTGTCGCCCGCCGCACAGTTGTCATAGACGGCCAGGTACTGGCCGCCCACCTGCGTCACGAGCGGGTTCTCGATGAAGACCGGCTCGATCGGCGAGGGGTTGAGCCCGGCGCAGCGCGTCCAGGGCCCCGCCAGGGCCGGCGCCTCGGCGAGCCCGACCAGCCAGGGCCCCAGCGGCCAGTGCTGGTGGCTGCCGTAAAACGCATACCAGCGGGCGCCCACCCGCCACGGATAGAAGGAGTCGGTGCCCTGCTGCCCCTCCCACGGCTGCGAGGCGGCATCCGGCTGCAGGACGATGCCCGCGTCCTGATAGGGCCCGCCCAGGCCGCCGCGCCCGGGGGTCGCGGCGACGGCGCGCCAGATCTTGCCGTCCATGTGGAGCGCCTCGCGCTCACCCTCGCCCGGGCGGTAGGCGATGTAGAACAGGTTCCAGCGGTTCTCGTCGTCGTTGAAGACCGCCATCGGCGCCCAGAGGGAAAACCGCTGGTCGCCGGGCGTGACCCGGCCGTCGGTCTCGTACAGCGTGCCCAGGCGCCGCCAGCTCCGCGCATCGGGACTCGTCCAATGGGCGAGCCGCATCTTCACCCAGAAGGGATCGCCGGCCATCTCCGCGCTGAACAGATGGTACCCGCCGGCCTCCTTGACGACGCAGCCGCCCTCGAAGCCGTAGCGGTTGCCCGCCAAGTCCGGATGATCGGGACCGATCACCGCGGCCGCGGGTGCCTCAATCAGCGTGAAGGCCGGGGGCGACGGAGCGACGGGGGTTGTTTCCTGCGGGGAGGAGGAGTTCAAGGTGGGTGAAGGGGTGGCGCCCCCGAACACGTCAGGCCGGCGCGGCTCAGGCGATGAAAATATCCGCCAGCTAAGCGCGGGCCGACCGCCGGCCCGCGCGATCCCCCCGCCCGGCCGTCGCCGCCTAACCGGCCCGCGGCGGACCCGGCGGCGCGCCCCACAGCTTCGCCGCGGCCTTCCGCCGGTTTTCCTCCTCGCGCTCGCGCACCCGCTCCTCCGCCGGCACGGCAAACACCGCCCGGCCCTGGAGCACGCAGCCCCGGCGCCCGGGCACGCAGTCCGTCTCCAGCCGCAGGCAGTGGTCGTCGTC
>CAIKTR010000137.1 GCA_903830425.1 uncultured Opitutia bacterium | reverse complement strand
GCCGACGACGACCTCACGCTCGGCTCCATCGACCCGTACCAGATCTTCCGCATCTTCCACGAGATCCACCTCTTCGCCGCCGACCGCGGCCGGATGCCGAAGATCGCCTACATGATCGACCAGTGCCATAACGAGAAGGCCAAGGTCGAGGCGATGATCCAGACCGTCGTGATGGCGCAGGAGCTCTACGCCAAGGCGGCCCTGGTCGACCACGACGCGCTGCGCCGGGCGCAGTCCCGGAACCAGGTGCTCGACGCCGAGCTGATGCTGAAAAAGGCGTTTTTCACCGACGTCACGCCGGCGCTCGCCGCCTGGCGCAAGGCGAACCAGCTCCCCGTCGATCCCCTCGCCGCGCACCGCCGCAGCGGCTACGAGCGCCACGCCGCCGCCGACCGCAAGCGCCGCCGCCAGGCCATGGGCCTCACCCGCGGCGGCAGCTTCGCGTGAGCCGCCCTGGCCGCCCGCGCTGATTGGCGGGCGGTTGGCCGGAGCTGGTCGTCTCTGGGTTCGTCCGTCGAACTGAGGGACTGGCCCGCATCCCGGTCCGGGCAGGGACGTCGACGCGTGACGGGCTGCGCTCCCCGCCGTGGCCCAGGCCGCGCCGGGCCCCGCGCTAGCGCGTCACGGAAAACGCCATCCGGCGGATGACCCGCGACAGCACGCCCGGCAGAAAGCGCTTGAGGGGGATGGCCCAGGTCTCCCGGCCCCCGACCACAATTTCCTCCCGGCCGCGCGCGACCGCCTGCAGCGTGGCCGCCGCGCAGCGTTCGGCGCTGATGCCCTCCAGATGGGTGGCGTCCGTCCGCCCATGCAACTCGCCGCGGGCCCCGAGCGCGTTGGCCGAGACCTGCGTCGCCACATAGCCGGGACAGACGAGCGTGACCTTCACCCCTTCCCGCCAGACCTCCGCGCGCAGCGAGTCGAAATAGCCGTGCAGGGCGTGCTTGGCCGCCGCGTAGGTGGACCGCCCGGGCGTGCCGATGTAGCCCATGACGCTGCTCACGACGACGAGATGGCCCGAGCGTTGGGCCAGCATCGTGGGCAGCACCGCCTTGGTGAGCGCGACCGGGCCGAAATAGTCCACCTCCATCAGCCCGCGCTCGACGGCGAGTTCGGCCTCGGCGGCGAGGGCGCGCTGGCTGACGCCGCCGTTGTTCACCAGGAGGTCGATCCGGCCGCAGCGCCCGAGGACCTGCGCGACCAGGGCGGGAAACTCCGCGCTCTGGGTGAGGTCGAGCGGCAGACAGAGATGGTCGTCGGCGCGGGGCAGGAGGCGGCGCACGCGCTCCAACTCTCCGGCCCGGCGGCTGGACAGCACCAGCCGGGCGCCTTCCCGGGCGAAGGCGTGGGCCAGGGCCTCGCCGATGCCCGACGAAGCCCCCGTGATCCAGACGACCTTGCCGACGAACCGCTCCATGCCCCGACGCTAGGCCCGGGCCGCCGGACGTCGAGCCCCGAGCCGCCCCGCCGCTCAACCCTGTTCGGCCCCTCGATCCCACCCCGTCCCATCCGCCCCATCCGTCCCGCTCCGTCGCGTCGGTTCCACCCTCTGCCGCCCGAAATGGCACCGCGGCAATTGTCACGTAATACGTGACAATTGCCGCG
>CAIKTR010000136.1 GCA_903830425.1 uncultured Opitutia bacterium | reverse complement strand
TTGACCTTGATCTTGCCGCTGTCGAACGGCAGGAGCGTGACCGACGGCGTGATGTTGAAGCCCTTCTTGTACTCGAAGGCGTACTGGCCGACGGTGTCTTCCCAGGCGCCGACCACGCGGAAAGCGGCCTTCTTGGACAGCACGGTGTTCTGGTCGAACTTGAATTTGTCGCCGCCGTT
Organism: uncultured Opitutia bacterium; assembly: GCA_903830425.1. GTDB lineage: Bacteria > Verrucomicrobiota > Verrucomicrobiia > Opitutales > Opitutaceae > Opi-474. Next base: position 33,328 of record CAIKTR010000136.1, on the reverse strand, counting down.
GTCGTCGATCAGGTAGGTGAACGTCGTCGGGAGCTTCGCGAACGTCGCGCGCTTCGAGATGTAGTTGATCACGCCGCCGGGATAGCCCTGGCCGAAGAACACGGACGCGGGGCCCTTGACGATTTCCACGCGCTCGACCGAGTCGACGCTGTACGCGGTGTACCGGAAGATGCCGTCGCGCATCATGTTGTTCACCTGGAAACCGCGCATGGTGAAGGCGCCTTGGGGGGTCGCCTCGTTGGAGGGAACGCGCATCGCGAAACGGCCGTCACCGGAGGCGGCGGACGAGTAGCGGAACAGGTCCGTCAGGGACCGCACGTTGGTGTCGTCGAGGAACTCGCGCGAGACGACCGAGATGGCGAGCGGCACTTTCTGGATCTCCATGCCGATCTTCGTCGCGGTGGCGGCGTTGGTCTTGAGGTAACCGTAGTCCTTGTCGCTGGTCACCTGGAAGGGTGAGAGGACCTGGACTTCGGCATCGGTTCCGAGGGCTCCGGCGGTGGGGGCCGAGATGGTTTTGGCGTCGCTGGTTTGGGCCCGCATCGTCGGGGCCGAAACCGCGACCAAGGCGGCCAAACAGGCGACCAGATACGGACTGGTCCCTGATGCTAGGTAACGGGTTGGTAGGTTCATTGGGTTTGGGATGGATCGTTGCAAGATTGGCCCGGCACGATTGCCGGGCCAAAAGGGAGTCGCCGCGGAGTTCGCGGACGGGTGAAGCCGGGAAGATCTCTGCGCCCGCCTACCGCCATTCCTGGAACAAACCACCCCCCGGTGGCATCCGGCCGGTGAAATCAGGAACCGGTCGGACAAGTTCTGAAAGTAGCAGCGGGGCGAGCGCAGAGAAATTCTAGCCGGTGTTTGGGGTAATGGGCCTATTCTGCCGGGTTGGGGGCGGATCCGATATCTCGCCGTTTACCTATTACAGGGTAGTTCTACCTAAATTTAGGTAGCCCCGTGGCATTGCAGTTCACTCCGCCGATCGACCGGAAATTCGCGGCTGGCCATGGCCGGCAGAAACCCCGGCCGGATCACGCTGCCGTTGGCGCTGATCCGCACCAGGCCGAGCCGGATGGCCTCCCGCACCAGCTTGGCGCTGCTGGAAATCCCCAGCTTGTGCATGAGGTTCCGCCGGTGGGTCTGCACCGTCGCCTCGCTCAGGCCCAGCTGCGCCGTGGCCTCCTGGTTGCCGCTGCCATCCCCGATGGCGGAAAACACCCGGAGCTCCGCCGGCGTGAGTTTGTGCCAGATCGCGCCCACCGGGCCGCGGTCCACCACCGTGCCGCGAAAGGCCGGGCTCACATAGGCCTGCCCGCCCGCCACCAGCCGCATCACCCGAATCAGGTCGTCCAAACTCTCCTCCTCGGTGTCGAGCAGCCCGTCAAACTGCGCGTTGCGCAGGTCCAGCAGCGTCCGCTCGTCGCAATGCTGGCAGACCACCAGCACGCGGGCCGCCAGCTTTTCCCCCGTGATCCGCCGCAGCAGGTCGACGCCGTGCATGTCGGGCAGGTTCATCGCGAGGAGCAGGAAGTCCGCCCGCTGGGCATAGAGCGCGGCGAGGATTTCCTTCCCGCTGCGGGCGGTGACCACCGCGGCCGGCGGAAACGCCTCCAGGCATGAGCGGCGCAGGGCCTCGGCGTAGGTCCGGCCCGATTGCCCCACCACCACCCGGGCCACCCCGGCGGCCGGATCCGGCAGCGCGGGGGCCTTCTCCGGGGCGGGACGCCGGACGGCCTTGGGTGGGGTCATGACGAGCGGCACGGGCGGACCCTCCCTTCCCGCCGGCGCCGGGGAAAGGCTGCGACCGTAACAAGGTTGTTACGCCGGGCCGGGCCCGCCCGGACGGCCGCGGGGGCGCAGAAGTGTTTGCAGGCCGCGCCGCGCCGCGCGAAAACTACCTGGATGCTGCCCCTCAACCCCCTCCTCCAGCTCACCCCCCTGCGCACGCAGCGCGGCGTCGCCCGCCTCGCCGAAGTCATCTGGCACGACCCGCGCGCGCTCCGCGTCGAGGCCACGGCCACGCGCCCGGACCACCTCCCGCTGGCCGCGGCGAAAAAGCTCCCCCGCCGCGCCGTGCGCGACGGCACCGCCTGGGGCCGCCTCTACGACCAGCGCTGGTGCCGCGTCGCTCTCCCCGCCGGCGGCCCGCGCTGGCTCCACTGGGACGAGCAGGGCGAGGCCACGCTCTTCATCGACGGCGTCCCGTTCTTCGGCTTCGACGTCGCCCACCGCCACTGCGAGCTCCCCGCCGGCACGCGCGAGGTCTGGGTCGAGAGCCTCTGCGTGCAGGCCGCCATCTGGCACCCCGACGCCAAGGGCCTGAACCCCGACGGCAACCTCTTCCGCGGCGCGCGCCTGCTCCGCCGCGACGACGCGGCCTGGGCCGCCTACCACGACCTGAACTGCCTCTACGACTGGATGGTCGACCTCCGCGCGAAGGAGTTCCCCGGCGTGCCCCGCGAGCTCTTCAGCCAGACCCAGCAGCCCCCACTCACCGACGTCTCCCCGCTCTACCGCCGCCTGCTGCGCGGCCTCGACGCCGCGCTCGACGCCTTCGACACCGCCGGCGTGGCCGCGCTGCGCCGCCGGCTCGCCACCGTCTACACCGAGATGCGCGACACCGCGCCGCTCGCCCGCGCCGCCCTCACCGGCCACTCCCACCTCGACCTCGTGTGGCTCTGGCCCGAGCAGGTCGGCGAGGGCAAGGCCGTGCACACCTTCGCCAACGTCAACCGCCTGATGGCGCAGTATCCCGAGTTCCGCTTCGCCTACTCGCAGCCCGCGAGCTACGAGGCCGTCGGCCGCCGCTCGCCGGAGCTCCACCGCGCCGTGCGCGCCCGCCTGCGCTCCGGCCAGTGGGAGGCCACCGGCGGCATGTACGTCGAGAGCGACTCGCACGTCGCCTGCGGCGAGGGCCTCGCGCGCAGCTTCATCCTCGGCCAGGAGTCGTTCCTCCAGCTCTCCGGCCGCCGCTCCCGCCTCCTCTGGCTGCCCGACCTCTTCGGCTTCAGCGCCTGCCTGCCCCAGCTCATGCAGCTCAGCGGGGTGGACTATTTCTTCACCACCAAGACCACCTGGAACACCGTCAACCGCTTCCCGCACTCCAGCTTCGTCTGGCGCGGCCCCGGCGGCCACGGCGTCGTCAGCCACGTCACCCAGGGCGTCCAGTTCAACAACACCCTCGCCGTCGACCAGGTCCGCGCCTGCGTCCACCAGAACCAGCAGGGCGACCTCCACCCCGAGGTGCTCATGCCCAACGGCTGGGGCGACGGCGGCGGCGGCCCGAGCGCCGAGCTGTGCGAGCGCGCCCGCCGGCTCAGCTCGCTCCGCGGCCTGCCCGCCCTCCGGTGGGACCAGCCCGAGGCCTTCTTCGACCGGCTCGCGAAAAAACGCGCCGCCCTCCCCGCCCTCGACGGCGAGATCTACCTCGAATACCACCGCGGCACCTTCACGACGCAGAGCCGCGTGAAGTCCCACTTCCGCGCCCTCGAGCGCGCCCTGCAGCTGCGCGAGGCCGCCCTCGTCGCCACCCGCGGCACGCCGGGCGCCGACCTCGCCCACGCCTGGCGCCGCCTGGTGTTCGCCCAGTTCCACGACTTCATCCCGGGCAGCTCCATCCCCGAGGTCTACGCCGAGGGCCTCCCCGAGCTCGCCCAGCTCGCCCGCGGACAAACCGCCGCCGCCGCCGCGTCCCTCGCCCCCGCCCCGGGCGGCGAGGCCTGCGTCTTCAACCCGCTCCCGCTCGCCCGCCTCGCGGTGGTCGCCGGCCGCGTCGTCGACCTGCCGCCGCTCGCCGGCGTGCGCCTCGCCGACGCCACCGTGCCCGGCGTCGCCCCCGTCACCGTCCGGGGCCGCACCCTCACGAACGGCCGCGTCACCGCCCGGATCAACGCCCGCGGCCAGCTCGCGGCGCTGCGCGTCGACGGCCGCGACGTGGAGCTCCTCGCCGGGGCCGGGGAGCTGGTGGTCTACCCGGAGCAGCCCGCGAACTTCGGGCCCTGGGACATCGACCGGCACTCGCTCTCGCTCGGCCAGCCCGCGCGCCGGCCGGCCCGGATCACGGTGCAGCCGGACGGGGTGACCGTGACGCGCCCGGTCGGCGCGGCGAGCACGGCCACGGTGCGCTACTGGCTGGAGCCCGGCGCGAGCGTGCTCCGCCTCACGGTGGACCTGGACTGGCACGAAGCCGACGTGCTGGTGAAGCTGCATTTCCCCACGTCCTATCGGGGGCGCGAGGTGCGCTGCGGGACGCCGCTGGGCAGCGTGCTGCGCCCGCAGCTGGCCACGACCCGCGAGGCCGAGGCAATGTGGGAGTGGCCGATGAGCCGCTGGGCGACCGTGAGCGCCGAGGCCGAGCGGGCCGGGCTCTTCGTCGTGACCGAGGCGAAATACGGCGTGAGCTGCCGCGACGGCAACCTGGGTCTGACGCTGCTGCGCACCCAGAAGCACGTGGGCTTCGAGGACCACGGCCGGGCCTACCCCGCGCAGCTCAGCCGCCTGGGGCCGCCGGCGACGGTCTACACGGACCTCGGCCGGCACACGATCCCGCTCGCGCTCGGTTGCTACGACGCCACCGCGCTCCGCGCCGAGCAGCCCGCGGTGCTGGCGGAGACGCTGTTCACGCCGGCCGTGGCCTACACCGGCCGGCCCATGGCCAGCGCGTTCCAGGGCCTCACCGGCGGCGACACCCTCATCCCCCACTGGGCGCAGCCGCAGGGCCGCGACCGCTGGGTGCTGCGGCTGCACGAGGTGGGCGGGCAGCGGGGCACGGCCCGGCTCCGGCTCGCGCCCGGCTGGACTGCCCGCCCGGTCAACCTGCTCGGCGCCGCCACCGCCGCGCCCCTGCGGGCGGGCCGGCTGGCGTTTGCCCCGTACCAAATCGTGAGCCTGCAGCTCACCCGCGACTGATCACTTCCGCTCGAGCCGCACCTGCACCACCAGCCGGCCGGCCCGGCCGCGCTGGCGGAGCGCAAGCCGCGGCTGGACCTCGGGGAGCAGCGTCGTGACCAGGTAGGCTTCCTGGCGCTCGCGCAGCACCTCCTTCCAGCTGGCCTCCTCGAACGGCAGCTCCTCGTAGACCGCCTCGATTCCCTCGTCCCAGGTCAGCGTGGCGCGGCCGCGGCGGCCCTCGATCACCGCGCGGCGGCCGGGGGCGTCGAGCGTGAGGGGCAGCGGGGTCGTCCAATGGAACACCACGCCCTCGCCTTGGACGACCGCCCAGTCGTCCGTGATCGTGAGTTCGCCCGGGGTCGGCGCGTCCCAGGTCCGGGTCCAGCGCTCGAACCAGCCCTCCCAGCCGGCGGCGAGCTCCAGCGTGGCGTGGAACGAGGTTTCGTCCCCGCCGCCGCGGGGCGTGAGGTCGGCAAAGATCGGGTTCTTCGGCCGGGGCCGCACGCCGCCGGCCGTGAGCGGCACCAGCATGTTGTGCCGCTGGCAGTGCTTCATCAGGTCGGCGAGCGGGTTGCTGTAGTCGCAGCTGCCGAAATCCTTGGCAAAGCTGTCGCCGGCAAACTCGAGCACGAACGAGCCCTTGTCCTCGTGGGTGTGCGAGGCGCCGGACTGGTTGCCCATCAGGAAGAGCTTCACCCACTCGCCGCCGTGCCGGCGGTGCGAGGCCATCTGGCCGATCGCCGGCATGTCGACCAGCGGGCGGAACGCCGGCCCGGCCGCCGGGAGGTCGCGCGCCAGGTTCTGCGCCAGCAGCGTCATCGGCTGGCCGCCGGTGCGGGCGACGGACTTGCGGAAGATCGTGACCCAGTGCGAATCCGGCATCAGCCACGCGAGGAACGCCGCCCCTTCCTGCGGGACGTATTGCGCGTCGCAGATCAGGATCATCTGCGCGTCGTCCGCGGTGCTGACGAGCGTTTCCGCCATGATGGCAGTGGCGTAGAGGGCGGGCGGGGCCAGAGTGCGGGGATCAAGGCCGCGGGCCCGGGCATAATAATAGAACGTGATCAGCGCCTGGCGGGCGGTGAACGTGAAATACATGGGCCCCTCGGTGTAGCCGCCGTCGGGCAGGAGGATCTTGCCGAGGTTGTCGAGCAGGTCGGCCAGCGCGAGGTCGGTGTAGGGCGTGACGCGGGAGGGCACCGGCTTGGGATAGGGCTCCCACTGCGTGGGCAGCGTCCGCTCCAGCACGAGATAGGCGTACATGCGGCCGGGCATGAACCAGGCGGTCTGGTTGCACCAGAAGATGTAGGTGTACCACCAGGCGTTGTAGTTGTTCGTGCCCTGGCCCTCCTCGGCGAGGCGGCGCAGGAGGAGCTCGCGGCCGTAGGTCGTGAACCACTCGCCGCACAGGTCCAGGATCAGCGCGCAGTCGTACATCACCAGGCTGGGGACGAAGGCGCGGTGCTCCCACTTGCAGCCGGTCATCCAGCTGAGGAACGACGGGTCCCAGCGCGTGCAGTGCGCCATGCAGATGGCATACCGCGCGGCCAGCCGGCCCAGCTGCGGGTCGCGGAACAGCACCGCCGCCTGGGCGGCGTTCGCCCCGTGGGTCAGCAGGTGGTTGCCGGTGTCCCGCACCCGGTTGAACCGCGTGTCGTTCCAGAAATTGACGTACTCGGTCGTCATTTTCTCCGGCACCAGCCGGCGCGCGTCCTCCGCCAGCGCCCACAGCGGCGAGGTGCGCGGGCCGCCGGCCGCGGCCAGCGCGGTGCGGGCGGCGGCCAGTTCGTCCCGGGTCAGGTGCAGGCCGTAGGCGGGCTCGCAGCTGGGCGTGAAGGTCTCGGGCTGGAGGTAGTCCGCCCAGCGGTCGTCGAAGCGGGCCACCTGGCGCAGGTGGCGCTGGAGCTGGGCGCCGTGCTGCAGGCCGATCCAGTTGAACCAGCCGCAGGCGCTGCCCGGGGGCCGGGCGGGGTCGGCGTAAATCTCGACGGTCAGGCGCTGCAGCCGGCGGGCCCCGCCGAGCGGCAGGAGCAGCTCGCACTTCTGGGCCGGAAACGGCGCGCTCAGGCGGCGGTGCTCCCCGGCCTCCGTGCCGGCGATCAGCGCCACCCGCGACCCCGGCGGCGCCACCAGCGAGAACACCAGCGCGTCGTAGTCCGCGCAGTCCACCTCGTAGTCGCGGCTCAGCCGCAGCGCGGGCACGGCCGGATCGGCCGGCGCCCGCTGCCAGTCGTACTGCACCCACGCCCACTTCTGCACGACGGTCAGGCCCTCGGCGCCGCCGCGGTCGATCCGCCAGTGGGGCAGGCCGCTCAGCGTCTCGTCGAAGAAGGCCTCGAAGATGGCCTCGGCGGAGTTGATCGGGGTGGTTTTCATACAGGTAGCCAAAAGTTGCGGCCCGCGGAATCAGTTTTCGCTCGTGACGGAGGCCGGGTTGCCTAACGGCTTCTTGCTGCCAGTTCCGCGCCGCGCCGCCAAGCCGGGGTTTATCCTATCGGTATGACCCGGCCGGCCGCCGCCACCCACCCCGCCCACCTGCCAACCGCCCGCGCCGGAACCCTCCAGCCGCCCCGCGCCCAGCCCCCGCCCGCATGTCCTTCCCCAACCCGCTCATCCTGTTCAACAATCACTTTGTGATGCACCGGCGGCAGTACCCGTACCGGACGCGCCTGGCGATCGCCGCCGACACCGGCTACGACGGCTACGAGTTTCACCCCATCGAGCCGGGCGACGACGCCACCTGGGGCGAGGCGACGGCGGCCTTCCGGGCCAGCGGGCTCCAGCGCGCCGGCATGTACATCGTGTCCAAGGGCATCACCGACGCCGAATTCGGCCAGTTCGACGCCGAGGTGGCCCGCGCCAAGCAGATGATCGACCGCCTCGCCGCGATCGACCCGCAGGCCTTCGTCAACTTCACCATCCTCAGCAACCCCGGCGGCAAATCCACGCCGGACTACCGCGACGCCGGCTCGGCCAAGGCGGAGCCGCGCCACTGGGAGCGCACCGCGCACCTGCTGCGCGAGGTCGACGCCCACCTCGCGCGGCGCGGCCTGAGCGGCAACCTGTACAACCACGTCTGGTTCATGCTCGACACGCCGGCCGCCGGCGTCCGCGCCATCCAGGAGAGCGGCGCGCAGGTCATCCGCCCCGGCCTCGCGCTCTTCCACGCGTTCTTCCACCTCGGCGTGCCCGACCTGCCGGAGGTGCTGGCGCAGCCCGGGATGGACCGCCTCGGCTATTTCGCCGTGCTCAACGGCTGGCCCAAGCCCGCGGAGCCCTTCCGCACCCGCCCGCTGGACGACGGCAACATCGACATCGCCGCCGCCCTCGGCCTCCTCTGGGCCCGGGGCTACACCGGCCCGATCATCTCGCAGGCCTACGACCTCGGCGGCGACGCCTGGCTCACCGCCAAGCGGTCCATCGACTACCTCCGCGAAATCCACGCCCGCTACCAACGCAACCCCGCCCTGAACCCGTGGCACGCATTGCCCAAGTAGAAATCGGCCGCTTCGACTACGCGGTCGCCGGCGAGTTCAAGTTCTTCCAGCCCGGCCCCGACGGCCGCGTGACCCGGCCCTCCGTGCTGGTCCGGCTGACCGACGAGGACGGCGTCGCCGGCTGGGGCCAGTCCGTGCCCGTGCCCTCGTGGACCTACGAGACGGTCGAGAGCGTGCTGACCACGCTGGAGTTCCACCTCGCGGCGGTGGTGCTGGGGCGCGACCCCGCGGACTTTGCCGGCCTGCACGCGGCGATGAACACGGCGATCCGCCCGGCCTTCTCCGTCGGCCAGCCGCTGTGCAAGGCGGCGCTGGACCTCGCCTGCCACGATCTCGTCGGCCGGCAGCGCGGCGTGCCGGCCTGGCAGCTCTTCGGCGCGCCGGCGACGGCCCGCGAGACGCTGACGCTCAGCTGGACCGTCGCCTCCCCCCACCTCGAGACCATCGAGCGCCAGCTGGCCGAGGGCCGCGCGCGCGGCTACCGCAACTTCAACATCAAGGTCGGCGCGCCCCAGTCGGCGGACTACGACCTGGCGCTAGCGCGCCGGGTCCGCGCCTTTGCCCCCGCGGGTTTTCTCTGGGCCGATGCCAACACCGGCTACACGCCGGCGGAGGCGCTGGCCATCGCCCCACGGCTGCGCGACGCCGGCGTCGACGTGCTCGAGTCCCCGCTGCCCCCCACGCAGATCCGCGGCTACCAGGCGCTCCGGCGGCAGGGGGCGCTGCCCGTGCTGATGGACGAGGGGCTGGTCGGCCCCGAGGTCGCGGCGGAGTTCATCGCCCTCGGCATGCTCGACGGCATCGCGCTCAAGCCCGCGCGCAACGCCGGCCTCTGGCCCTCGGTGCAGATCGTCCACCAGCTCCGCGCGCACCAGCTGATGGTGCTGGGCTCCGGGCTGACCGACCCCGACTTCTCGCTGCTGGCCGCCGCGCACCTCTTCGCCTGGGCCGGCCTCACCCAGCCCTGCGCGCTCAACGGCCCGCAATTCCTCGCGGACAGCCTGCTGGGCCGCGCCCTGCACCCCCCGGCCGACGTGCTGGCGCTGCCCACGGCCCCCGGCCTGGGCGGCCAGCCGGATGGCCGCGCGGCGGCTTGCCTGCGGACGGTGGGGCGGCTGTGATCAGGGCGCTTTCCCGCCCTGAATGCCCCGCCCCGGTCACCGTCCGCTTCGCCTCGCCCTCACCTTTGCCGCCGGCTGCGTCGGCGCGGCGCTCGGGCTGACCGTCCTGGCGCTGGCCACGGCGGCGTTTTTCCGGCCGGATCTCGGCCGCCCGCCCGTGCCGCCCGACCCGCGCGCCGCCGCCGCCGCGCGGCTGGCGCGCGATCCGCAGCTCAACCGCGCGTCGCCGCCGCAGGTCTGGCGCGACGTGAACTACGCCGAGGGCCCGCGGGGCGCCTGGTGGCCCCAGGGCGAGCCGCCGCTGCTCGCCCCGCTGGTGCGCGCCGGCCGGCTGCCGCCCGTCGCCGAGCGCACCGGCCCCGAGCCGGTGGTGCTGGCGGGACTTGAGACCGCCACCGGCCGCTACGGCGGCACCTGGCACCGGCTGGGGACGGACACCGAGGACATCGAGGGCGTGCTCGCCTCGCGGCTGTCGTACGCGGCGCTGGTGCGCTGGTCGCCGCAGGGCTACCCCATCGTGCCCCATCTCGCCAAGTCCTGGAGCGCCTCGCCCGACCGGCGGGTCTGGACCGTCACGCTGCGCCCGGGCCTGCGCTGGTCGGACGGCCACCCGTTCACGACCGCCGACATCCTCTTCTGGTGGCAGTGGGAGGCGCTGTACTTCAAGTCGAACAGCCATGGCCTCAACAACTACGCGTTCATGCAGCATGCGGGCCGGGTCGGCCGCATCGAGGCGGTGGACCCGCTGACGGTGCGCTTCAGCTTTGACGATCCCCACACCCTGTTCCTGGAAAAGCTGGCCAGCGCGGTGGAGTGCTTCCGGCCGGCGCATTACCTGCGGCCCTACCACCCGGCCCTCGGCGACCCGGCCCTGATCGCGCGGACCATGCAGGCGCTGAACCTGCCCAGCCGGCAGTCGGTCTACGAGCGCCTGGTCAACCGCTGCAACCCCGAGCATCCGCGCATGTGGCCGTGGATCTACGCGGACTACCGCTCCGCCGCCCCGCAGGGGTTCGTGCGCAACCCGTACTACTTCGCGGTCGACCCCCAGGGCCGCCAGCTGCCCTACCTCGACCGCGTGCTCTTCGACGTGAAGAGCCGCGCCATGATCTCGGCCGCGATTGCCGGCGGGGAGCTCTCGATGCAGGACCGGCACATCGACTTCGAGGACTACACCCTGCTCGCCAGCGAGGCGCCGCGCCGCGGCTACCACCTGCTCCACTGGTTCAACGCCACGCGCACCTGGGCGCAGCTCAGCCCCAACCTCAACCACCGCGTGCACCCGGGGGACCCCGCCAGCCGGTGGAAGCACCAGCTGCTCAACGCCCCCGCCTTCCGGCAGGCGCTGTCGCTCGCCGTCGACCGCCCGGAAATCATCGCGGCGGTCTTCAACGGCGTCGGCGAGCCGGCGCAGAACTCCCCCGGGCCGGGGTCGCCCTACGGCCACGCCGGCCACTTCCACAGCTTCACGGCCTACGACCCCGCCCGGGCCGGACGGATGCTCGACGCCCTCGGCCTGGCGCAGCGCGACCCCGAGGGGTTCCGCACCTTTCCGGACGGGACGCGCATGACGTGGTTCCTCAACCTCGCGGAGTTCTACCTGCCGGACACGGCGCAGATGATCGCGGAGCAGTGGTCCCGGGTGGGGCTCCGCGCCCTCGTGCAGGTCCACCCGCGCGCCCTCTGGCAGGTGGAGCAGGCCGCGCTGGAGCACGACTTCACCTATTGGACGGGCCTGGAGGAGTTCATGCCCATGCTCGACCCGCGCTACTACGCGCCGATCAACGGCTCCTCCTTTTTCGCGCCGGCCTGGGGCCGCTGGTATTCCGCCGGCGGCCTGCGCGGCCGCCCCGAGGCGGACCTCCCCGGGATGGAGGCGCCGCCGCCGGGCCACCCGGCCCGGCGGGCGATGGAGCTGTACGACCGCGCGCAGACCGCCGCCACCGAGGCGGACCGCCTCGCCCGGTTCCGCGAGATCCTCGACATCGCCGCCGAGCAGGTCTGGAGCATCAGCGTCGCCACCCCGCCCCCGGCGCTCGTGGCGGTGCAGGACGGCCTGCACAACGTGCCCGACGGGGCGCTCACCGGGTTTTTCTTCATGACCCCCGGGAACACCGGGATGGAAACCTATTTCTGGGACACCCCCAATGATTCGCCGGCGGTGGTGGCGCGCCTGACGGCCTCCCTCGACCACCCCTCGAAGCTGCCGACCGCCGGGGCGCCGGCCGGCGGCGGGGCCACCGGCGGCGGCCGGCTGCTCGCCTGGGGCCTCGGGCTCACGGCCGGGCTGGCCGGGGTGCTGCTGGTGCTGCGCCACCCGTTCATCGGGCGCCGGCTGCTCACCCTCGTCCCCACCCTGCTCCTCACCTCGGTCATCGTGTTCACCCTCGTGCAGCTGCCGCCCGGGGACTTCGTCGCCGCCAAGACGGCCGAGCTCTCCCTCAACGGCGACCCGAACGCGGCGGCGCAGCTCGCGGACCTCCGGAAGAACTTCCACCTCGATGAGCCGGGCTGGCAGCAGTACTCGCGCTGGCTGGGCCTGTACTGGCTGGGAACCCTGGACCCCGCCGACACCGGCCTGCTGCAGGGCAACCTCGGCCGCTCGATGGAAAACAACCTGCCGGTGAACGAAATCCTCGGCGACCGCATCCTCCTCACCGTCGTCATCTCGGTCCTCACCATGCTCTTCACCTGGGCCGTGGCGCTGCCCATCGGCATCTACTCGGCGGTCCGGCCCTACACGCGGGGCGACTACGTGCTCACGCTGGTGGGCTTCGTGGGCATGTCCGTGCCGCCCTTCCTCTTCGCCCTCGTGCTGATGTACGCCAGCAGCGAGTACCTGCACCTCAGCGTGTCGGGGCTCTTCAGCGTGCGCTACATGGCCGACCCAGCCTGGTCCTGGGGCAAGGTCGGGGACCTGCTGCAGCACGTCTGGGTGGCGGTGGTCGTGCTCGGGGCCGGCAGCACGGCGGTGATGATCCGCGTGATGCGCGCCAACCTCCTCGACGAGCTGAAGCAGCCCTACGTCGTCGCCGCCCGCGCCAAGGGCGTGCGCCCGCTCAAGCTCCTGCTCAAGTATCCCGTGCGCCTGGCGCTCAACCCCTTCGCCTCCAGCCTCGCCGCCCTGTTCCCGCAGCTGGTCTCGGGCGGCGCCATCGTCGCCCTCGTGCTCAGCCTGCCCACCATCGGCCCGGTGCTGCTGCAGTCGCTGCTCAACGAGGACACCAACTTCGCGGCGTCCCTGCTCATGATCCTGAGCGTGCTCGGCGTGCTCGGCACCCTCGTCAGCGACCTGGTCCTGCTGTGGCTGGACCCGCGCATCCGGCTGGGAGGCGGCACCCGATGAGCGCGGACGCCCCGCCCCGGACCGAGGCCGTCAGCTCACCGTGGGACCTCACGCGGCGGCGCTTTGCCCGGCACCGGCTGGGGCTGGCGGCGTTCTTCCTGCTCGTCGTGCTCTATGCGCTGGCCCTGGGCTGCGAGTTCTTCGCCCCCACCACCCGGAACTGGCGCAACCTCGCCTACTCCTACTGCCCGCCGCAGCCGATCCATTTCTCCCTGCGCGACGGCCTCTACGTGCACCGGATGCAGCGCTACGATGATCCGGTGACCTTCGCCCGCCACTACACCGTCGACGAGCGCGGGCGGGTGCCGCTCGGGTTCCTCGTGCGCGGCGAGCCCTACCGGCTGTGGAACCTCGTGCCGCTCGAGCGGCATTTCTTCGGCGTGAACCGCGACGCGCTCGCCGCCCAGGGCCGGGCCGACGAGGCGGGCACGGTCTTCTACCTGATGGGCGCCGACAAGTACGGCCACGACGTCTACAGCCGGCTCATCTACGGGGCGCGCATCAGCCTCTCGGTCGGCCTGATCTCCATCCTCATCACCTTCGGCCTCGGCGTCACCCTCGGCGGCCTCTCCGGCTACGTCGGCGGCGGGTGGGACAACCTCATCCAGCGGGTGATCGAGATCATCAATGCCCTGCCCCAGCTCCCGCTCTGGCTGGCCCTCGGCGCGATCTTCCCCGCGGAATGGTCCCCCCTGACCGTCTACTTCTGCGTCACGGTCGCGCTCAGCCTCATCAGCTGGACCGGCCTGGCGCGGGTGGTGCGCGGCAAGATCCTCGCGCTGCGCGAGGAGGACTACGCCGTCGCCGCGCGGCTGCTCGGCGCCTCCCATGCGCGCGTGCTGTTCCGCCACCTCGTCCCGGGCTTCACCAGCCACATCATCGTGACGCTCACCCTCGGCGTGCCGGGCATGATCCTGGGCGAGACGGTGCTCAGCTTTCTCGGGCTCGGCCTGCGCGCGCCGATCGTGAGCTGGGGCGTGATGCTGCAGGACTGCCAGAACCTGCAGACGGTCGGCCACTATCCCTGGCTGCTCTCGCCGGTGCTGTTCATCGTGCTGACGATCCTGGCGTTCAACTTCGCCGGCGACGCGCTGCGCGACGCCGCGGATCCGTACAGCGACCGGTGAGGCGCGGCCCGGGGCTCACTCCTTGGTCGCCACCTTCGAGTAGTCGCAGCCGAGGAAGAGCCCGTCGGGGCCGGCGAACTTCTTCTGGTATTCCTCCCGGGGGACGACCTGCGTCGCGGCGCTGCGGTAGTGGAACTGCAGGGCGCGGCGCCGGAGCGGGGAACGGTTGGCGGGCGTCTCGTGCGGCAGCAGCCCGTCGAAGACCATCAGCCCGCCCGGGGGCAGCTCGATCGCCACGGCGGCGGCCGGGGCCACCTCCTCGGTGGTGATTTCACAGTCGACCTTCGACCAGTAGTGCGGGCGCGGGCCGGTGCGATGGCCGCCGGGGATGACATGCATGCAGCCGTTCGCCACCGTCGCGGGGTCGAGCGCGATCCACACCCCCGCCACCCCGTCGAAGCGGTTGACCGCGAAATAGGCGAGGTCCTGGTGCCAGGGTTTCGCGGCGCCGATGCCCGCGGGCTTGCACAGCGCCATGCTGGAATAGGGCTGGTAGTCCGGGCCGAGCACGGCGCCCAGCAGCGCGCGCAGGCGCGGATGCCGGTTGGCGATGAAGTCGTAGATCGGCAGCTCCTGGGTGTAGGACTGGAACTTCCGGATGTTGTCCGCCAGCTCATCCAGCCGGTCGGGGCGCGCCTCATAATCCCCCTCCACCTGAAAGTGAAAATCCGAGGTGCGGCTCTTGAAGAGCATGCCCCGGCCGTTCTGCATCTTCTGCTCCTTGGCCTTGTAGATGCGCTCGGACAGCGCGTCGTTGAACGCGTACTTGTGCACCAGCTGGTTGATGCCGTCGGAGGCGGCCTTCACCTCCTCCGGGGTCAGCACCTGGCGAAAGGCCAGATAACCTTCCTCCCGGTAGCGCGCGACCAGGTCGGCGTCGGGCTGCTCGGGGAGGACGTCGTACAGGGCGGGGGTATTTGTGTCCATCGCGCATAACATAGCAGGACTGATGGCAGTTTTAAATGGACGCATTGAGCCTATTTTTGCACTTATCATGCATGACTGCTATCACCTTGGCTGAGGCCGCCGCCGCGGGCCGGTGGCGGCTCAACGGTCTGGCGGGGATCGTGCGCTGCGAGCCGGTCTGGGAGTTCAAGCCCTACCGGCTGGCGGACTTTCTCCTGTGGTGCGTGCTCGACGGGGTCGGCACCGCGTCGATCGGCGGGCCGGCGCTGGCCCTGGGGCCGGGCTCCTGCCTCCTGCTCCCGCCGGGCGCGGCGCTGGCCGCCACCCACGACCCCCAGCGCCGGCTGCGGGTGTTTTATCTGCACGCGGACTTGCTGGACGCCGCCGGCCGCCCGCTCGCCGCCACCGCCCTGCACCTGCCGGCCATGCCGGTGGTGGTGAGCGACCTCACCACGCTGGAGCCGCTGGCCCGGCAGGTGGTGGAGGGCGGCGCGGCCGACACGGCCGCCGGCCGCCTGCGCCGCGACCTCGCGCTGCGCCTCATCCTCCTCACCCTGCACGAGTCCGCGCAGGCCCCCGCCACGCGGAGCGATCGCTCCATGCTCGCCGCCGCGCTGCTGGCGGTGCGGGAAAATCCCGGGGCCGCCTGGACCGTGCCCGGCCTCGCCGCCCGGGCCGGCCTCTCGGTGTCCCAGACCGCCCGGCGGATCCGCGGGCTGACCGGGCTGAGCCCGCGTGAGTTTGTCATCCGCGCCCGGGTCGACCGCGCCCGCAGCCTGATGGCGGAGTCGGCCATGAGCCTCGAGCAGATCGCCGCGTCCCTCGGCTACACCGACGTGTATTTCTTCCACCGCCAGTTCAAGGCCGTGGCCGGCGTCACCCCCGGCCGCTGGCGGCGCGCCCGGCGCTGAGCGCCGCTCACAGCCGCACCGACCACGCGGTGCGGGCCGCGGTGGCCGCCACCGGGTGCCGGTGCACGGCGCCGTCCGGCAGCCCGGCGATCATGATGAACCCGGTCTCGCCTTCGGGCCGGAGGAGCTGGCCGGACAGCGTGCGCGTCCGCGGGTCCCAGCGGACCCCGGACAGCTCGCGGCCGCCGCTCTGGTGGAAGCTCGTGCCCACCGGCCACGGATGCGGGCGCGGCCGGCGCAGCACCAGCAGCTTCACCGCCGGGCCGTGGAACCCGATGTCCAGCCAGCCGGGCCCCGAGGCCTGGATCGGGTGCGCAAAGTCCCCCGGGTGCCGGTAGGCGGACGCGGGCAGCTGGGCGCGGGGGATCACCCCGAGGAACTGGCCCGACCAGAATTCATACGCCCAGAGCCGGGCGGCGGCCGGCAGGCCGAGCCGCGTGAGGGCGACCTGGTAGCGGCGGGCGAGGTTGACCTTGGAGCCCTCCTCCACGGGCGGCTCCGTCCAGTTGAAAAACGCCACCAGGGTCCACTCGTCCCAGTCGGCCTTCACCGGGAGCGTCCACACGCAGGCCCCCTCGGGATCGGGGCTGAGGCGGGGCGGCACGGGCGGCTGTTCCTTGATCAGCGCCAGGTAGGGCAGCGTGCCGGTGGCGATGGGCTCGAAGAGGTCCACCGTCCGGGCCGGGGTGTCGTTGGGCGGCAGCGTGGCGAGCAGCACGGCCCAGCGGTCCTCGGGCAGGGTGGTGAGGTCGTCGCCGAGGTCCACGTGGCCGGCGCCCATGAAGGTGACCGTGGCGCGGAGGCGCGCCTCCTCCAGCGTGCCGGGGAGCCCGACCACGAGGCAGGACGGCTGGAGCAGCGCCCAGTGGTGCTTGAACAGGTGGCAGGCGTAGGCGGTGTAGATCTCGCGCAGGTGGCGCCAGCCGAGGCCGGTGTTGCCGGTGTCCATGTTCGCGTAGCTGAGCCCGGCGATGCCGGCGGCGGCGGAGTCGGTGCCGGAGCAGTCCATCATCAGCGCCGGCTCGCCCTGCGACTCGAGCGCCGTCTGCGCGATGCGGAAGGCGGTGCGCACCGCCTCGCGGGCGCGGGTGTTGACGAGGCGCGGGTCGTGCCGGCCGCGCAGGTCCGGGTGCGTGCCGACGCCGGCGAAGTCCCATTTCACATAACGCACGCCTTTTTTCGCGAGCCCGGTGAAGTTCTCCCGCAGCCACTGCTGCGCGCCGGGGTGCGAGACATCGAGCGCGAAGATCGGGCAGAACGGCGCCCAGAACCAGTTGTAGCAGTTGTGGGGCTGGCCGTCGGCGCCGCGCAGCAGCCACTCGGGGTGCTCCTGCGCGACGGGGTGGGTGGAGGCGATGCAGAGCACGCCGACCCACACCCCGAGGTCGAAGTGCTCCTGGCGCAGCTCGCGGCTGAGCCAGGCGAGCCCCTGCGCGAACCGCTCGTTCTCCTCAAAAAACGAGGGGATGTTGTCCTTCTCCCAGCCGAGGTCGACCTGCAGGAAGCGCAGGCCGAGTTGGTCGAGGCGGCGCGCCCGGGCGGCGCGCGCGGTGGCGAGCACGAGCCCCTCGGTCACGCCGAGCCGGTAGGGATACCAGCTGCACCAGTTGGCCAGCGGGCCCGGCGGCGGCGCAAAGCGGTTCCGCCGGGCGATGCGCGCGCCGTGCGCGTCGAGCAGCGCCAGCGGGTCGGCCCCGAGCTCAAGCACCCAGTCGCCCAGCGCCACGGTTTCCCCGGGCGCGACGAGCAGGTCGCCGCCGTCAAAATCGATCGTGAACCGGCGGAAGGCCGGGATCTTGGCCGGGGCGGCGGACTCCGCCCCGCCAGCCGGCGCCTGGCCCGCGCGGCCGGCGTCAACGTTGTCGGTGCCGGAGGCCATGCGCCCGGCCGACAGGAACATGCGCCCCGCCAAATTGGGCAGCCAGCGGTCCACCGTCTCGAAGCCGAGGAGCAGCCCCTGACGCGCCGCCGGGTTGTAGAACAGGGTGTGCATCTGGCTGGTGAACGCCCCGGTCGTGCCGTCGAGCGCGGTCTGCTGGTCGCTGCCCGTCCGCATCTGCCGCGGCGTGCGCACCCGGCCCAGGTAGGAGGCCTGCTCCAGAATGCGCACGGCCTCGGGCTGGGGGCCCAGGCCCAGGCGGGAGGTGGCGAAGAGCACGACCGCGTTGAGCGTGAGCGGCCCCGGCCCGGTGTTGCGCAGGGTGCTGGTGACGCGGAGGCGGCGCTTCGTCTCGTGGGTGAACGCGTGCGCCAGCTCGACCCGGGCGCTGCGCCAGACGGCGCGGCCCCGGGGGGCCGCGACCGCGCGGAGCGGGTGCTTTTTCCCGTCGACCTGCAGCGCGGGCGCGCCCGGGCCGAGGACAAACGGGCCGGCGGTGAAGGTGATTTTTCCGGCGCGCAGTGCGAGGTGCATGGGGTTAGGCAAGGGGGGGGGTGGGACGGGGGCTCAACGAGCCGGGGACGCGGGGGCCGCTCAGAGGAGGACTTCGCGGCCGTCGTGGGCGCTGCTCTCGTTGGCGGCCTCGATGAAGCGCATCATCTCGATGGTCTCGGCGGGGTCGATCGGCACCGGCCCGCCCTGGAAAAACGCCAGGCACGCCTCGGCCAGGCTGGCGTAAAACGGCTTCGCCTGGGTCTGCACGTTCACCGCCACGGTGGACTTTTCGAAGTGCACCAGCCCGTGCATCTCGTAGTTGCCCGTGCGGCTGCCCCGCACGGTGCCGATGCGGCCGTCGGCCCACACACCCGTCACGAGGTCGGTGGGCCCGCACGAGACGCAGCGCACGCTGCGGCACCCGCGGCCCATGGCCGTGTACAGCATCTCCACGGCATGGATGCCGTACCAGTAGAGCCCGGGGTTGGTCGGCTCGTGCGCCGCGGCGCCGCTGAAGTCCGCGCCCTTGACCAGGGCCTTGGTCTCGGGCGTGACGACCCGCACGAGCGCCTCGGTGAAGCGCAGCGAGGAGGCCGAGAACAGCCGCACGTGGTGCTGCTCGGCCAGGGCAAACATGGCCTTCGCGTCGGCCGTGCTCACGGCAAAGGGCTTGTCCATGAACACCGGCTTGCCCAGGGGCGCGATCCGCGCGAATTGCCCCGGGTGCGTGCGGCCGTCCAGCGAGGTGAGCAGGATCGCGTCGCAGGCCCGGGCCACCGCCTCGGGGCTGTCCACGATCGCGATGCCGAACTTGTCGCGCAGCTCGGCGGTGTAGCCCGCCAGACGGCTGCTGCTCGCCGGCAGGTCGGGCGAGCCGCCCGGCCACGCCGCGGTGATGCGCGCGCCGGGCAGCGCCTGCTTCGAGGCGGGGTTGTTGAACGTGTCGGCGAAGACGAGCACGTGCGACGTGTCGAGGCCGATCAGGCCGAGCTTCAGTTCGCGGGGCGCGGCGGGGTTCATGGCGGCAGCCTGCGCCGCCGGCCGCGGGGGTTCCAGCGCAGACTGCGCCCCCCGCCGGCGGCCCGCGGCGGGCTTGTAGCGCCGGCCCCGGGCCGGCAACGTCGGGACCGGCCGGCCGGATGCCGGCCCTTTTTCCCATGCCCTCCTCCCACCCTGCCCTCCCCCGCATCCGCGTGCTCGCCACCGGCGGCACCATTGCCGGCGCCCAGACGGGCGGCGCCCGCGGCTACCAGGCCGCGGCCTTTTCCATCGACGCGCTGGTCGGCGCCGTGCCCCAGCTCGCCGCCCTCGCCCACCTGGAGGTCGAGCAGGTCGCCGCCCTCGGCAGCCAGGACATGAACGAGTCCGTCTGGCTGCAGCTGGCGGCGCGCGCCCAGGCCGCGCTGGCGGACCCCGCCCTGGCCGCCGTGGTCATCACCCACGGCACGGACACCATGGAGGAGACCGGCTACTTCCTCAATCTCGTCGTCGGCAGCGCCAAGCCGGTCGTCCTCGTCGGCGCCATGCGCCCGGCCACGGAGATCAGCGCCGACGGCCCGATGAACCTCTACAACGCCGTGGCGGTGGCCGCCCACCCCGACGCGCGCGGCCGGGGGGTGCTGATCGTCGCCAACGACGAGATCCACTTCGCCCGCGAGGTGTCCAAGACCAACACCACGCAGGTCGGCACGTTCAAGGCCACGCACCGCGGGCTGGCCGGGCTGGTGCATGCCGGCCGGCTGCACCTCTACGCGCCGCCGGTGCGGCGCCACACCACGGCGAGCGCGTTTGCCGGGCCCCTGCCGCCCGCGCTGCCGCGGGTCGACATCGTGTACGCCCACGCCGGCATGGGCCGCGAGCTGATCGACGCCGCCGTGCGCGCCGGGGCCCGCGGCCTCGTCGTGGCCGGCGTCGGCGACGGCAACCTGAACGCCGCCGCCCTCGCCGCCACGGCCGCCGCCGCCCGCGCGGGCGTCGCCGTCGTGCGCAGCTCGCGCACCGGCGGGGGCGTGGTCGAGCGGAACATCGAGGTGAACGACGACGAGCTCGGGTTCATCGCCGCCGACGAGCTCAACCCGCAGAAGGCCCGCGTGCTGCTGATGCTCGGCCTCACCCGGACGGCCGATCCCGCCGCCCTGCAGGAGATGTTCTTCACCTATTGAGCCCCCGGCGGAGCGCCGGCCACGCCCAGCCCGCGCTTGCCACCCGGCAGGGGGCGCCCCACGCTCGCCGGAGCTGGAACGCGAAGACGGGCGCCAGACCCGCCACCCCCGCTCAACCACCACCGGGCTCCCGTACCCACGACTCCGTACCGCGCCCACCCCCACCATGCGCATTCCCTCCAAATCCGACCGCTCCAATGACGCCTCGGGCCCCGTGCCCACGGAAGTGCAAATCTGGCTCGACCGCGGCTGGGTCATCATCCCCTCCGAGCGCCGGGGCTACGTGATCTCGGGCGACAAGAAGATGCGCCAGCTGGACAAGATTGGCCTGGCCGTCGGGGTCCTGCTGCTGGTGGGTTTTGCGATCGGATACATGCTGCCCGGGGTGCTGGGCGTGCTGCTGATCGCGGCCTCCTGGCTCGACTTCCAGTACAACACCAAGCCGCAGACGAAGTTTTTCCCCGAAGTCGGCGAGCAGTCGCGCCTCATGGACCGCGGCTAGGCGCCGGCCCGGGCGGGGCGGCGGAAGCCCGGCTGGAGCCGCGCCGGGTGATTCGGAAATTTACTTTTCGGCGAAACGCGTTACAGTGCCGGTGTCGGCGCACCGGACCTAGCCGGGGTCACTCCCGGCGGGGTGCGATGCCCGGCGCCCACGCCCAGTCCAACGCAGCCCTTAACCCAGGAGGATGTATGCCAGCGAACAAAGTCCGGGTTTTCCTCGACAGTCGCGGGGTCAAATACGTGACGATCCGGCATTCGCCGGCGGTCACGGCCGCGGAAGTTGCCGCCTCGGCCCATGTGGCCGGGCGTGATTTTGCCAAGACGGTGATCATGTGGCTCGGCGGCCGCCCCGCGATGGTGGTGCTGCCCGCGAGCCGGCGCATCGTGCTGCACGACCTGCGCGACCTGCTGGCCTCGCCCGAGGCCCGGCTCGCCACCGAGTCCGAGTTCCGCGACCTGTTTCCCGACTGCGAGCTGGGGGCCATGCCGCCCTTCGGCAACCTGTACGGGCTGCCGGTGTACGTGGAGGCCAGCCTGTCCGAGGAGCGGGAGATCGCGTTCAACGCCGGGTCGCACACCGAGATCATCAAGATGGCGTACGACGACTACGACGCCCTCGTGCAGCCGACGGTGCTCGAGTTCATCACGACCCGGGCCACCCCGGCCTAGGGTCCCCGCCCGGCCGGCCGGTTAGGCCGGGTTCCGCCGCCGGAGATCGCCCTCCGGCGGCGGGAGCCGGGGCCGGCGGCCCCGCGCGGCCGGCGCGGGCCGCGACATGACTCTTGCCCGGGCCCGGCAGGGCCGGCAGCGTGGCGGACGGTTTTCTCCGCCTGCTTTTCTGCCGCCATGAGCCCTCTCCCCCCCGCCGCGCCGGTGCCGCCGAAGTTCGGCCGCGTCTTCTGGACGCTCAACACGATCGAGATGTGGGAGCGGCTGGCCTATTACAACCTGCGGGTGATGGCGCCGATCTACATCATGCAGGCCGACAACCCCGGCGGGCTGCACCTCACGGCGATGGACAAGGGCACGATCTACGCGTGGTGGGCGGCGTTCCAGTCGCTGCTGCCCATCGTGACCGGCGGCTTCGCCGACCGCTACGGCTTCAAGAAGACGCTGGGGTGCTCGGTGGTGATGATGATGGCGGGCTACCTGATGATCGCAGGCCTGCGCGACGTCGCGTTCATCAGCAACTACTGGGGCTTTTTCACGGGCGTCATGGTGCTGGCCACCGGCACCGCCTTCTTCAAGCCGAGCATCCAGGGCGCCCTGGCCCTCAACCTCACGAAGGAAAACTCCTCCGTCGGCTGGGGCCTGTTTTACTGGGTCGTCAACGTGGGCGCCTTCCTCGGGCACTACCTGCCGTCCCTGCTGCTGGCCCTGAGCGCGCTGCTGCCCGGCGTGCTCCACGCGGAGGCCAACTCGCCCGGGGCGTGGCGCAACCTGTTCCTCGCCTCGGCGCTGTTCTCCTCCCTCAATCTCGGGCTGCTGCTCGTGCTGAAGGACACCCCGACGGGCGCGTCCAAGACGGAGTCGCCCGGCGCCGTGCTGCTGCGCACGGTCCAGGGCATCCTCGAGCCGCGCCTGCTCGCCTGGATGGCGATCATGTCCTGCTTCTGGCTGATGATGTACCAGCTCTGGGACCTGCAGCCGAACTTCATCGCCGACTGGGTGGACAGCCGCGGGATGGCGGAGGGCCTGCGCTGGCTGCCGTCCAGCCTGTACCAGACCCTCGTGCAGCAGACCACGCGCGGGCCGATGATCCCCCAGCAGGTGCTGCTGAGCGCGAACGCGCTGTTCATCATCCTCGGCGTGGTGGGCATGGCGTGGCTGACGCGGCACCTGCGCACGCTGACGGCGATGCTCTTCGGCATGCTGCTGGCCACGGCCGGCGTGCTGGTGGCGGGCCTGACGCCGAGCGCGTGGGTCCTAGTCCTGGGCATCCTGTTTTTCTCGCTGGGCGAGATGGCCACCGGCCCGAAGAAGAGCGAATACCTCGCGCTGATCGCGCCCCCCGGCAAGAAGGGGCTCTACCTCGGCTACGTGAACATCCCGGTGGGCGTGGGGGTGTATGCCGGCTCGCAGCTCGCCGGCCATGTCTACGGGCAGTACGGCGAGAAGGCCGGGCTCGCCCTGCGCTACCTCGCGGAGCAGACGCCGCTCGGGGCCGGCCGCGCCTGGGATGGCAACGTGGCCTCGCTGGAGCAGACCCTCGGCGTGACGCGGCCGGAGGCCATGCTGAAGCTGCAGGCGGTCACCGGGCTGGACGCCACCGCCGCCACGCGGCTGCTGTGGGACACCTACCACCCGCAGCTGCATGTGTGGCTCCCCTTCGCGGCCATCGGCATCCTGGCCGCCGGGGCGCTGTGGATCTTCGGCCGCCAGGCCCGCCGCTGGGCCGACATGAATGCGTGAGGACCGGGCCCACCCCGTCCCGGCGCGCTTATTGTCTCCCCAAGCGCCCAAACCAAACTATGCTCGCCCCTGAGCGACGGGCCTGAATCGACCTCCCCGGCGCGAGGCAAATTTCCACCCTTGATTCCTTGCTCCCCAGTCCGTCCGCCGCATCCCCGGTCCCGCCAGCACGCCGGCGTGCTGGCCGGGCTGCCCGTTGCGCTCCTGGCACTCGGGCTGCTCGCCGGGCCCGGCTGCACCACCCTGCGGCGGTCCGCGGTCAACCAGGTGGGCCAGGCGCTGGCGGAAAGCGGCGCGGGGTTCGCGACCGACGAGGATCCGGAGCTGATCCGGGCCGCGGCCCCGTTCAGCCTGAAGCTGGTCGAGAGCCTGCTGGCCGAGGCCCCCGAGCACCGCGGGCTGCGGCTCGCGGCCGCCAGCGGGTTCACCCAGTACGCCTGGGGATTTCTCGAGCAGGACGCCGACCTGGTCGCCGACCAGGACTTCGCGGCCGCCAGCCAGCTGCGCGCCCGGGCGCGGCGGATGTACCTGCGGGCGCGCGACCACGGGCTGCGCGGGCTGGACGCGGCGCACGCGGGCTTCTCGCGCCAGCTCTCGGCCGACCCGGCGGCGGCGGTGCGTGCGGCCGGGCCCGACGACGTCCCCCTGCTGTTCTGGACTGCCGCCGCCTGGGGCGCGGCCATCACCCTCTCCAAGGACAACGCCGACCTGATCGCCGACCAGGTGCTGGTCGAGGCCCTGATCGACCGCGCGCTCGCGCTGAACGAGGGTTATGCGGACGGGGCCATCCATGCGTTCCTCATCCCGTACGAGATGGCGCGGCAGGGCGGGTCCGGCGACCCGGCGGCGCGGGCGCGGCAGCACTGCGCGCGCGCCCTGGAGCTGTGCGGCGGCGGCCAGGCCGGCCCGCTGGTCAGCCTGGCCGAGGCCGTGGCGGTGCCGCGGCAGGACCGCGCGGAGTTCCAGGCCCTGCTCCAGCGGGCCCTCGCGATCGATCCCGCGGCGCATCCGGAGTGGCGGCTGGCCAACCTCGTGGTGCAGCGCCGCGCGCGCTGGTTGCTTTCGCGCACCGATGAACTGATCCTGCCCCCCGCCCCGCCCCCGGCGCCCTCCTCCCCGCCATGACCCGCCGCCTCCTGCCCGCCGCCCTCGCGGCCGCCCTGGCCCTGGGCCTCCTGCCCGCCGCCGCGGCCGAGCCGGTCGAGATCAAGCTCGCCACGATTCTCCCCGTCGGCACCTCCGGCCACCAGAACCTGATGGAGATGCGCGCCGCCTGGCAAAAGGCGGCGGGGCCGGCCGTGAAGCTGACCCTCTACGCCGGCATGGCCGACGGCGAGCCGCTGCTCGTGAAGAAAATGCGCGCGCGGCAGATCAACGCGGCCGTGCTGACCGCGGTCGGGCTCTCGGAGATCGACCGCTCGGTCTCCAGCCTGCAACTGATGCCGATGATGTTCCGGGACTGGCGCGAGGTGGACTACGTGCGCGAGAAGATCCGCCCCGAGCTGGAGGCGCGCCTGCGCGCCAAGGGCTTCGAGGTGCTGTTCTGGGGCGACGCCGGCTGGGTGCGCTACTTCTCGAAGGAGCCGGGGGCCTATCCGGACGACTACAAGCGCATGAAGCTGTTCGTCCTCGCCGGCGTGCCCCGGCAGATGGAGATCATGCGCGAGCTCGGCTACCAGCCGGTCGCCCTGGAGACCGAGCAGATCCTGCCCAGCCTGACCACCGGCATGGTCAGCGTGGTGCCCGTGCCGCCCTTCCTCGCCAACGCCCTCCAGATCAACCGGCCGGCGAAATACATGCTCGACCTGAACTGGGTGCCGATTGTCGGCGCCGCCATCGTGCGGCGCGACGTCTGGGAGAAAATCCCGCCGGCGCTGCGCGCCCAGCTGCAGGCGATCGCCACCGCCACCGCGGGGCGGATCCGCACGCAGACGCGGGCCGAGGACGACGCGGCGATCATCGCGATGCAACAGCACGGCCTGGTGGTCCAGCCGGTCACGCCCGCGATCCGGGCCGCGTGGCAGCGGCTGGCGGCCCAGTCCTACCCCCTGATCCGCGGGCCGATCGTGCCCGCGGAAATCTTCGACCAGGTGCTGGCGGCGCTGGCCGAGTGCCGCGCCGCGCCCGGCGGCACCCCCTGAGCCGGCGCCCCCGGACCACGCGCATGCACCCCGGGGTCGAACCCTCCGCCGCCATCGCCGCCGCGCTGACCGTCGCGCCGGCCCCGCGCCGGTGGTGGCACCGGGGCGAGGACCTCGGGCTCGCGCTGCTGCTCGCCCTGATGGTCGCGCTGCCGCTGGCGGAAATCGGGCTGCGGCAGTTTTCCACCGGCATCCCCAGCGCGCCCGACTTCCTGCGCCACCTCACCCTGCTGGTCGGCATGGTGGGCGGCGTGGTGGCCGCGCGGGACGGCCGGTTGCTCGCG
This sequence comes from uncultured Opitutia bacterium, assembly GCA_903830425.1. Lineage (GTDB taxonomy): Bacteria > Verrucomicrobiota > Verrucomicrobiia > Opitutales > Opitutaceae > Opi-474. Next base: position 7,656 of record CAIKTR010000136.1, on the reverse strand, counting down.
CTCGCCACGGCGCCCGCCCTGGACCGCGGGCGCGGGCCGGGCGCCGCCCTGGTCTTCCGCAGCGCCGTGGCGGCGGCGGTCACCGCCTTTCTCGCGTTCGCCAGCCTGCAGTTCGTGCTGCAGGAGCGGGAGGGCGGCAGCGTGCTGGCCTACGGCCTGCCCCTGTGGATCGTGCAGCTCGCGATGCCCGTCGGCTTCGGCCTCATCTGCCTGCGGCTGATCTGGCGGGCGGCGGCCACCGGGCCGCACCGCGCCGCCACCCTCGGGGTCGCGGCCGCGCTGGTCCTCGCCGCCGTGTTCCCGCCCCTCGCCGTTGACCGCCTCGTCCTGCCCGCGCTGGCCGCGCTGCTCGCCGCCACCGCCCTCGGGGCGCCCATCTTCGTCGCGCTCGGCGGCACCGCCCTGGTCCTGTTCTGGGGCCGCGACGTCCCGATCGCCGCGGTGTCGGTCGAGCACTATGCGCTGGTGACCAATCCCGCGCTGCCCGCCATCCCCCTCTTCACCCTCGCCGGCTACTTCATGGCGGAGAGCGGCGCCTCGCAGCGGCTGGTCCGGGTGTTCCAGGCCCTCGTCGGCTGGTTCCGCGGCGGGCCGGCGGTCGCCACGGCCCTGATCTGCGCGTTCTTCACCTCGTTCACCGGCGGCTCGGGCGTCACGATCCTCGCGCTGGGCGGGCTCCTGCTGCCCGTGCTCATCGCGGCGCGGTTCTCGGAGCGGGACGCGCTCGGGCTCGTCACCGGCGCCGGCTCGCTCGGGATCCTGCTGCCGCCCTGCCTCCCGGTGATCCTCTACGCCATCCTCGCCAAGGTGGACATCCCGGAGATGTTTCTCGCCGGGCTGGTGCCGGCGCTGCTCCTGATTGCCATGACGGTGGCCTGGGGCATCTGGGCGGGGCGGCGGGCGGCGGCGGACCGGCAGCGGTTCGAGGCGGGGGAGGCCGGCCGCGCCCTCTGGGCGGCGAAGTGGGAGCTGCTGCTGCCGGTGGTGTCGATGGTCGCGCTGTTCGGCGGCTGGGCCACGCCGGTCGAGGCGGCGGCGGTGACGGCGTTTTATGCGTGGCTGGTCGCCGCGGTGATTCACCGCGACCTCGGGATCGTGCGGGACTGCCCGCGGGTGATGACCGAGGCCGGCGTGCTCGTCGGCGGCATCCTGCTGATCCTCGGGGTGGCGCTCGGGCTGACGAACTACCTGGTGGACGCCCAGATCCCGGACCGCCTGGCGGAGTGGGCGGCGATCCACGTGCAGTCGCGCTGGGTGTTCCTGCTCGGCCTGAACGTGGCGCTCCTGCTCATCGGCGGGCTGGTGGAAATCTACGCGGCGATCGTGGTCGTCGTGCCGCTGCTCATCCCCATCGGGACGCGGCTGGGGATCGACCCGCTGCACCTCGGCATCATCTTCCTCGCCAACATGGAGCTCAGCTTCCTCGCCCCGCCCGTCGGGCTGAACCTGCTGCTCGCCTCCTACCGGCTGAACAAGCCGATCGCCGAGGTCATCCGCGCCGTGCTGCCGCTGCTCGGCGTGCGGTTCGTCGGGGTGCTGCTCATCACCTACCTGCCCTGGATCTCGCTGGCGCTGCCGCGCTGGCTGCGGTGACGCGCCGCCCGGCCGGGCGCGTCACTTCCGCGGCGGGTTGGGCTCGACCACGGTGGGCGTGCCCACGTTCACGCGGCCTTCGGGCAGGGTGCTGGGGATGGAGACCTCCTCCTGCTCGATCTCGCGGTCGAAATAGGCCGCGCCGGCGGCCAGCATCTTTTCCATCAGCTCGTTCAGGTCCTGGTCGGCATCGTCGGTGTTGATGGTGGTGTGCCAGAGCTGCCGCGGCTTCACCTTCTTCGCCCCGGCCTTCCGGGGCTCGGGCGGCTGCCACGCGGTGAGGTTGAGGATGAGCTTCTCGCCGTCGGCCCGCTGCACCTTCTCCTCGTACCCGGGCTCCTTGTGCCGGATCACGTTCTTGGGGATGCCCACGATGGTCACGACCCGCGCCCCGCCGGCGCTGATGCCGTCGATGCCGCCCGAGAGCTCGTCGATCATGCTGTCATCCAGGTAGGGGTTGCGGAGCCAGCCGCGGCCGTAGAGGACGGTGAGGATGATCTCGGGCCGGGTGTTGGCCGGGGCCTCGCGGAACCCGTGGGTCGCGAGGACGTGGCGGAGGTTCTTGAGCAGGGCGAATTCGTTCACCGGCCGCGCCAGCCGGTTGGTCGGGTTGTCGATCTGCTCGATCGAGACGATGGCGTAGCTCTTGCCGTGCTCGCGGAGCGGCTCCACCCCGAAACCCTTGAACGGCCGGTCCACGACGGCCCGCACATTGATCGGGAACGTGTTCTCGCCCTCGGTCGCCGCCAGCCGGCCACCGGCCAGAAGCAGGAAACACAGGGGGCGGACGGACTGGGCCAGTCGGCGGAAAATTGGATTCATGGGGATGGAATCGGGCCGTGCATCCATGGACCCGGGCGGTTTTCAGCGCCACCCAAAAGCGCTCCGGAGCGGTGGCGGCGCGGGGCCGCCGCGAGGATGGACAAACGGCGGCGGATCCCCGAGCATGGGCCGCTCGTCCGGACCTACCCCCACGGATGAACCCCGCAAACGCGCGCCTGTTCAACGTGTCCCCTCCCGAGTACGTGCCCCCGCTCGAACCGTGCCCCCGGCCCGGTCGGGTCGCAGTCGGCGGAGGGCGGAGCGCATGAGCTGGCTGGACTGGTCGATTGTGGCGGTGCCGCTCGCGATCGTCCTGACGATCGCCTGGTACACGCAGCGGCACATGCACTCCGTCGCCGACTTCCTGTCGGCGCGGCGCACGGCGGGACGCTACCTGGTGGCCACCTCCGTCGGCACGGCCAGCTTCGGGGCCATCACGGCCATCATGTGTTTCGAGATCATGTGCCGGTCGGGCGTGACCATCACCTGGTGGGAGATCGTGCTGGGGCGGAGCGGCACGATCGTCATGCTCCTGGCCCTGTCCGGCTTCATCGTCTACCGCTACCGGGAAACGCGCGTCCTGACGCTGGCGCAGCTCTTTGAGGTCCGCTACAGCCGGCGCTTCCGCATCCTGGCCGGCACGCTGTGCTTCGTCTCGGGCCTGGTGAATTTCGCCATCTTCCCGGCGGTCAGCGCCCGCTTCTTCGTCAACTACATCGGCTGGCCGCAGAGCATCGCGCTGGGGGGCCACGCCTTCCCGACATTCGGGCTGGTGATGCTGGGGCTGCTCGGCTCGGCCCTGGCCATGGCGCTGATCGGGGGGCAGCTGACCATCATGGTGACGGATGCGGTCGAGGGCCTGATCTCCGGCGGCCTGTACCTGATCATCGCGGTGGCGCTGCTGACGATGTTCGACTGGCCCGAAATTTTCCGCGCCATATCCGACCAGGGCCTGGGCATCGGCCTGCTCGACGCCTCGGGCAAGGCGGTCTTCGGGGCCCCGGTCGGGTCCAAGGGGAACTGGCTGGTGGATCCCTTCGACTCCCCCAGCGCCACCGAGGACTTCAACATCTGGTATGTGACGATCGGCGCGGCCATGCTGGCCTACCTCTACATGGCCTGGCAGGGGAACCAGGGCTTCAACTGCTCGGCGGCGAACCCGCACGAGGCCAAAATGGGCAACATTCTCGGCAACTGGCGGGGGTTTGCCCGCTCGGTGATGATCACGCTGCTGGGCCTGTGCGCGCTGACCGTCCTGCGGTCCCCGGAGCACCGGGTCGAGGCCGGCCGGATCCTGGCCGACGTGAACCGGATCGAGCAGCCCCAGATCCGGGCGCAGATGCTCGTGCCGGTGACGCTGAGCCACGTGCTGCCGTCCGGGATCAAGGGCTGCTTCGCCGCCGTCATGCTGTTCGCGATGCTGGCCTGCGACGGCTCCTACCTGCACTCGTGGGGCAGCATTTTCGTGCAGGATGTGGTGATGCCCTTTCGCCGGACCCCGTTCACGCCGGCGCAGCACATCCGGCTGCTGCGCTGGGCGATCAGCGGCGTGGCGCTCTTCGCGTACCTCTTCAGCCTGCTGTTCCGGCAGACGGACGCCATCGTGCTGTTTTTCAGCATCACCGGGGCGATCTTCGGGGGCGGCGCCGGGGCCGTGATCATCGGGGGGCTGTACTGGAAGCGGGGCACCACCGCCGGGGCGTGGGGCGCCATGCTCTCCGGGGCGATCACCCCCCTCCTCGGCATCGGGGTGCAGCAGATGGCCAGCCTGTGCGCCCAGCGCGGCGACCTGGCCGGCAGGGCCTTCTGGCTGAAATTCATCACGCTGCCCTGGGGTCACGTGATGAACGGGCTGGAGATCGCGTTTGTCTCGGTGCTGGTGGCCATCGCCTGCTACGTCGGCCTCTCGCTGCTCACCTGCCGCGAGCCGTTCAACATGGAGCAGCTGCTGCGGCGCGGGCCCTACGCCGTGCGCGAGGACCAGACGGCAACCGTCTCCGCGGCGGGGCCGCGCCACTGGGCCGCCCGGCTGATCGGCTGGGACCGGCATTTCACCCGGGGCGACAAGTGGATTTCCGGCAGCCTGTTTGCCTGGTTCGTGGCGTCGTGCGTCGTGTTCCTGAGTGTGACCACCTGGAACATGGTGGTGCAGCGCTGGACGCTGGCCGCGTGGTCCAACCTCTGGTGGTTCTACCTGATCCTGCTGCCGCTGGTGATCGGCGTCCTCACGACCGTCTGGCTGTCCTGGGGCGTGGTGCGCGACCTGCGGCGGCTCTTCGCCGCGCTGCGCTCCGTCCGGACCGAGGCCACGGACGACGGCATGGTCGCGCCCGAAGGGCACGGCCGGGGCTGATCTCGTCGCAGGCCGAGGGGCCCGATGCCCAGCCGGGCGACCGTCGTCACCCGGAGCGTAGCGCTTCCCCTCCGGGGCGCGTCGAAGAATCGCCGCGGTCTCTCGGGTCCATGCCCGGTCGGACCTCGGCTCTCATGGGGAGTCTTGACTTGGATCAAGACTCCGTGAGTTCCGGGCTTATCTACCGGGATTCGGGACGATCATGCACGCTAGCCTCTCCGCCTCGTTATCAGCCCTTCCCCCAGTGAAAACTCTCTCCCTCATCGCAAAATTGCTGGTCCTCATCACTCTGCCGTTGGCGGGAATGACCCTCTTCGGCTTGCGCAGCTCCTACGAAAAATGGCGGGTCTACCGCGATTATGTAGTCTTGGAGCACAACTCAGCCGTGCTCCAACAGATTGGTGGATCGATCCACGAATTGCAGAAGGAGCGCGGGTATTCCGCGGGATTCATCGGAGGCAAGGGCGCCGCGTTCGTCACCGAGCTGCCAACCCAGAGAGTGCTGACCGACGCTGCCATTGCGCATCTGGATGCCTTGCTCCAGCGGTTTGACGCTCGTCATTTTGGGCCTGAGTTCCAAGGCCGCTTAAGTCTGGGGATCGGCGCTCTGGGAGAAATTCCCTCCCGCCGGTCCGGTATCAGTGCCCTGGCCATGACAGCCGCCGAGTCGACCGCGTTCTATTCCAAGACCATCGCAACGTTGCTAGATATCGTGGTCGGCATGTCACACCTGAGCAAGGATGCCGAAATCGGCAACGGTATCTCCTGCTATGTTTATTTTCTCCAAGCCAAGGAACAGGCCGGGATAGAACGCGCCACCCTCACCGGCGTTTTGACCGCGAATCATTTCACGGACGACAGTTTGGGGCGGTTTAATGAAGCCTTGTCGGCGCAAAACACTTTTTTCCAAGTCTACGCTGGTTTCGCCACAGCGGCACAGCGCCGATTCAGCGCCGAACTGCTGCAAGGTCCGGCGATCGACGCCGTCTCCCACATCCGTCGCGTGGTCCGGGAGCGGACCCCGACCAGTGGGTTTGGCCTTAGCCCCAAGGCTTGGTTCGCAGCCAGCACCGCCCGCATCAATTTGCTGAAGGACGTGGAAGACCGCCTCGCCAGCGACTACGCTCAGGGAGCCGACCAGATCAAGGCTGGCGCGCGGAGCCAATTCGCGCTCTACGCGTTTGCCACAGGATGCTGCTTCCTGCTCTCCCTGCTCGGCTCCTGGTGGATCGCCCGCTCCATCACCGGACCCCTGCACCAGATCATGGGCGAGCTGACCGCGGGTTCCGAGCAGGTTTCAGACGCAGCCAGTCAAATTTCCTCCTCCAGCCAAACCTTGGCAGCCGGTGCCAGTGAGCAGGCGGCCTCACTGGGACAGGCCAGTTCGGCCCTGGAGGAAATTTCCTCCATGACCAAGCGAAACTCCGCCTCGGCCCAACAGGCCCAGCAAGCTGCGGCGGACGCCCGTAATTCGGCTGAGGCCGGCGGGCACCGGATGCAAGCCATGCAGCAGGCGATGCATGCCATCGAAGTCGCGAGCGAAGATATCACCAAAATCCTTAAGACCATCGACGAAATTGCGTTTCAGACGAACTTGCTCGCACTCAACGCGGCGGTGGAGGCCGCTCGCGCCGGTGAGTCCGGCGCCGGTTTCGCGGTCGTCGCCGAGGAGGTCCGCGCGCTGGCCCAGCGATCCGCTCTAGCGGCGAAGGAAACTGCCACTAAGATCGCCGACTCGGTGGACAAGAGCCATCATGGGGTCGCAATCAGCGCGCAGGTCGCCCAAAGCTTCGCGGAGGTTCAAACCCGGATTCGTCAGCTCGACCTGCTGGTGACCGGCATGGCCAACGCGTCAGCTGAGCAGACCCAAGGAATCTGTCAGGTCACCTCGGCGGTGACCCAGATGGACACGGTGACCCAAGCCAACGCAGGAAGCGCCGAGGAAACCGCGGCGGCCGCAGAGGAGCTAAACGGGCAGTCGCTGATGCTGAAGGACACCGTGGCCGGACTGCGGGCGCTGGCCGACGGACACGGCCGAAATCGTGGTACCTAGACTAAAATTCCCGCCGGCATTGCGGCGCATACGAGCCCCTTGGGGCGGTTGGTTGAGATTGCAGCCCTGACCCGGTGCCACCTCCGGGCCAACCGCCAGAACAGGGCGCCCCTGGGTCTGTTCCGGTGTCTAGGGAACCTCCTAGGCCTCCGGAACCATGCCGCGTTTTTCTTACAGGGGCTTGGCCTGGGCCTGATCGAGTTTCTTCAGGTACTTGGCCGGGTCCTTCTCAAAATCCTTGATGCAATGCTTGCAGCAAAAGCGGACGAGCCGGTCGGGTTTGCCCTTTTCCTTGAAGAAATAATCGATGGGGCCACCCATGTCGCCCCCCTCCAGCTCCTCGCCGGAGACGACGCAGACCTTGAGCGGGTAGGCCGCTGCGGCCGGGGCGGTTTTGGCGTCGCTGGCGGAAGCGGAAACGGCGGCGGCGAGGACCGCGAGGAGGAGCAGGAAGGACTTGGGGGAACGGGAGGATGTCATGAGGAGGGAGGATGGGATGGCTGGATGGTGGGCCGACTGGGACTCGAACCCAGACTCAAAGGATTATGAGTCCTCTGCTTTAACCATTAAGCTATCGGCCCGTCTGTTCGCGCCTTTGTCGCGAACCTGGGAGAAAGTGACAAGTGACAAGTGGCCGGGCACCGGACGGTGTTTTCAGAATGACCGCCGGACGGCGGATCCGTCACTGGGACTTTTTCTCAGCTGAATTTGCGTCCGGTATAACCACCGGTGTTCCGATCGTTACATGGGGATTCGTCGGCGTCCAACCGCCCCCAGGCGGCACATTCCGACCCAGAATTGGCGCGGCGTGCGCGATCATTAGAGGCAAGACCTC
>CAIKTR010000135.1 GCA_903830425.1 uncultured Opitutia bacterium | reverse complement strand
GGAAGGCACGGAGTAACGGTTGGTGTCCAGCACGACGCGGCAGCGGGCGGTGACTCTAACGTCACGCGTGACGGAAGTGTCGGCTGCTACCGGTGGCAGCGGACGCAGGGCGGGCTTTTCGATGAGGAAGAGTTCGGCGGGTTGCTGGTGGGTTTCGCCGTGCTTGCGCACATTGGCAATGGAGTCCATCCAGTGGCGTGCGGCCATGTTCATGGCACTGAGGGAGTTGGGCAACTCCAGTCCGGCGAGAAGGTTTTTTTTCACATAACCGACGGCGTTTTCGACCCGGCCCTTTTCGTTGGCTTTGCGGACATTGCAGGCACGGGGCTCGAAACCATAATGGGCGGCGAAGTCCAGATAGCGCGGGTTGAAGACGGCCTTTTCGCCGAACCGGTGGCTCAGCACCCCGGTCTTCAGATTGTCTATCAGGATGACGCCGGGGGTGCCGCCAAAGAACTCCAGGGCGTTGTGGTGGCAGGCGAGGAAGTGCTCGGTGGCCTCGCCGCAGGTGAACTCCACATAGGCCATGCGGCTGTGACAGAGGACCATGACGAAAAACGAGAGGCGGCGGCGCGTGTTGCCCAGCGAGATGGTGCCGGCGCAACCCCAGTCCACCTGGGCGGCCTCGCCGGGGGCGAAGGCCAGGCTGAGGAAGGCGGGATGGCGCACGGGGCGCACGGCCCGCACGTAGGTTTTGACGATGCTGAAGCCGCCGGTGTAACCCTCATCGGCACACAGGCGTTGATAGATCTGGGTGGCAGTGTAGGCATGGCGCTCCAGCCAGCGGACGATGGCCGGTTTGAAGGGGTCGAGTTTGCTGGCACGCTTGGTGGCGCGACGGCGCGGGAACGTGGCCTGTACGGCGTATTTGGCGGCGGTCTCCGGATCGATGCCAAGTTCGGTGCCGATTTGGTTGAACGAGAGGCCGCGAGCGTGCAGGAGGCGGATTTGGCAGTAGGTTTCGTAGGCGGTCATTGCGGCACCTCCATCATGGCGCGGAGGATTTCGCCGACGGAGCGCACGTCACCGATGCGTGGCTGCGGTGCTGCGGCGGGCATGGCCGCAGCTTTGGGTTCGAGGCTCAATACCTGATAGAACGGGCAGCGGTAGGCGATGAGCCCGGCAGCGGCTAATTCGGCGCGGGCCGAGCGCAACTCACTGCCGGAGCAGGTGAGCAGGGCCCCGGTGCTGGCGTCGGAGTAGTAACTGAGGCCCTCGGCGTCGGCCACCGTGCAGAGGAACAGGTACAGCGCCAGCGCCCGGGGCGAAGGGCCCTGGATATGGCGGTTGCGAATCAGACGTTGGTCGATCCAGCTAAATTGGCGGGGCACGTGCCGCAAGCGGTCGGGGCACGGGAGTGTTTTCGTTTTCATGGTTTGGACGGGTGGGACTCCCGGGCGTCATGCGCAGGATGTCCTCGCCGCGAGTCATGAATAAGCGGGCACTCGTAGCGATGTCATCTTGTTGCCCATGGCCGGTCATAATCGAGATAAGTCCCACAATCAGAGCGGGTTGCAAGAAACAGATCTCTTGTAGCACAGAGCGCGGTTCTG
>CAIKTR010000134.1 GCA_903830425.1 uncultured Opitutia bacterium | reverse complement strand
TGGCTGGTGTCGGCGGCCGGCAGCGACCTGCCGACCTGGGACCAGTGGGACGCCGAGGGCGAGGTGGTCCTGCGGCCCTGGCTCGAGGGCTGGATGGGCCTGAAGGAAATCGTGCATCCGCACAACGAGCACCGGGTGATCGTGACGAAACTCTTCGCCCTAGGTCTCTTCACCCGCAACGGACAATGGGACGGTTTCGTGGAAACGGTGGCCGCCGCCGCCGTCCACACCCTGGCCGCCTTGCTGCTGGTACTGCTCGGCCGGCGTTGGCTGCACGGGGCCGGACTCGCCCTCTATGCCGCCTTGCTCGTCCTGCTTTTCACCCTGCCGTTCTCGTGGGAGAACTCGATTTTCGGCTTTCAGAGCACGTTTTATTTCCTGCTGCTGTTTTCGCTCGGGCACATTTGGCTGAGTCTGGAGCGCGACCGCTTCGGCGTTCGCTGGATTCTCGGTCAGGTATCCGGCGTACTGGCCGTGTTCAGCATGGCCTCGGGTTTCTTCTCGTCCTTAGCCATCCTCGCCGTGCTGGGACACCGGTTCGCGCGGGAGCGCCGCTGGTCTGCCCAGCAGTTGACCACCGCCGGCCTGGCGGTGGGCTTCTCAGTCGCCGGCTGGCTGATGAAAAACGAGGTGCCGGGCCATGCGCCGCTGCACGCCCAGGGGCTGGGACAGTTTACCCGGGCCCTGCTGGAACTGCTCGCCTGGCCGGGCTCGGCCCTGTTCCCGTGGGCCCTGGTGCTGTTTGCCCCCGCCCTGTGGTTCATCATCCGTCGCACCCGCAGTCGCACGACGTCCCCGGACGACGCCGTCCTGCTCGGCCTGCTCGCGTGGCTGCTGCTGCAATGCCTCGCCACCGCCTATGCACGCGGCGGGTCGGGGGCGGTGCTCTCGCCGCGCTACCTCGACCTGCTGGCCGTCAATGTCGCCCTCGGGCTGCTGTTTCTGCTCCGGGAGTTTTCCGGTCGCCTGCGCCTCTGGCTGGCCGCGCTCTGGCTCGCCGCGGTGGTCGCGGGCCTGACCCAGCAGAGCCGCGCGATGTGGCATGACTTCGTCGCGCCGAACATTCCGCGCCAGCAACGCCAGGAGGCGAATGTCCGCGCCTACCTGCGCACGGGCGACGCCGCCCATCTGCTCAACCAACCGTGGGGCGAGGTCCCTTATCCCGTGGGCGAGGTCCTGGTGCAGCGACTCAGCCACCCGGTGATCCAGGCCATCATGCCGCCGAGCGTGCGCCGGTCGGTGCCGGTCGCGAACGGCGCGCCGGACCGGATCCCGGCCGGGATGCCCGCCGCCCAGCGGCCGGTCGCCCTCAGCACCTGGTCCGGAACGCCCGCAACCCCGCCGGTCCCATGGCGGAGCGCGACGCAGTCCGCCGGAGCCCTGCCCGTGCTGCGTTTCTGGATTGCCGGTGATCTGGACCCGTCGGGCCGCGCCGGACGCCTGGTGGTGAAGAGCGCCGCCGGCGAAGTTCCCGTGGTGCCGGAGTCGGCGTCGGGGACCCGCTGGAAAAGCGTGAATGTCTTTCGCCCCGCCGGCGAATGGTGGCTGGAAGCCGAAGGCACGGCCAACGGCGCCTGGTTCGCCTTCACCGAGCCGGTGGAGGTCGGACGCTGGACCTGGGCGGCGGAGAAGCTGCTGAAGCTGCATTTCACCGTCATGCTGGTCGGCGCCGGGATGCTGGCGGCCGGCGGGTGGCTCGCCCGGCGTCGGGCCGATGAAAGGGTTGCCTGACCCGCATTCCAGAGACACGGTTGCGGCTCATGTCTTCCCCGGTTCCAACGGCCTCCGAGCCGCTAGATCTCACCATCCTGATGCCCTGCCTCAACGAGGCTGAAACCATCGCCGGCTGCACCTCGGAAGCGCTGCGGGCCCTGCAGGAGCAGGGCATCCGCGGCGAGGTCGTGATCGCCGACAATGGCAGCACGGACGGCTCGCAGGCGATCGCGACCCAGCTGGGGGCCCGCGTCGTGGCGGTGACCGAGAAGGGCTACGGCCGGGCGCTCCAAGGCGGGGTCGCGGCCGCGCGGGGCCGCTACATCCTGATGGGCGACTCCGATGGCAGCTACGATTTCTCGCACGCGGGCCGCTTTCTCGCGAAACACCGCGAGGGCTGGGAAATCGTGATGGGCAACCGCTTCCTCGGCGGCATCCAGCCCGGGGCGATGCCGTGGAAAAACCGCTACCTCGGCAACCCGGTGCTGTCCGGCATCGGCCGGCTGTTTTTCCGCTGCCCGGTGGGTGATTTTCACTGCGGGCTCCGCTCGTTCTCCCGGGCGGCCTACGACCGGCTCGCCCTGCGCGCCGGCGGCATGGAGTTCGCGTCCGAGATGGTCATCAAGGCCACCCTGTTCCGGGAGCGCATGACGGAGATTCCGACCACGCTCCGCCCCGACGGCCGCAACCGGCCGCCCCACCTGCGGCCCTGGCGCGACGGCTGGCGGCACTTGCGGTTCATGCTGCTGTTCTGCCCGCGCTGGCTGTTTCTCCAGCCTGGACTCGCCCTGATGGCCGTCGGCGGCGGCCTGGGCGCGCTGCTGACCCGCGGGCCCCTGACGCTCGGCGACGTGCGACTGGATGTGCACACCCTCCTGTTTGCGGCGATGGCGCTGCTGATTGGATTTCAATCGGTGGCGTTCGCCGTCTTCACCAAGGTGTTCGCCATCCAATCGGGCGTGCTGCCGCGGGACGACTCCTTCCAGCGCTGGTTCCGCTGGATCAACCTGGAAAAGGGGCTGATCGTGGGCGGCGGTCTGATGGTTGCCGGCATCGCGCTGTCCCTGCACGCCGTCGGCCTGTGGGGCGCTCATCGTTTTGGCAACCTGGCCCCCGGCGAACTGCTGCGCGTGGTCATCCCCGGCGGCACCCTGCTCACCCTCGGGTGCCAGGTGGTGCTGGTCAGCTTCTTTCTCAGCATCCTCGGGCTGCCGCTGCGGAAATGAAACCCGGCTCCGTGTGCACCCGTCGCGGTCCCTGGCTGTTCGCCCTGGTCGGCCTGCTCCTGCTCAAGCTGTGGCTGGTCAGCGCGCAGACCGTCTGCGCCGTGGGCGCCGCCGGGCATGACGACCGGCTGTTCCTGAACCTGGCGCAGGCGCTGCTGAATGGTGAATGGCTGGGCGGCTACGACCGGCTCACCCTGGCCAAGGGGCCGATGTACCCGTTGTGGATCGCGGGGACCTTTCTGGCGCACGTGCCGCTGTTCACCGCCCAGCACCTGCTCTACGGCGCCATGTGCGCGCTGCTCGTCGTCGCCCTCCGCCCCTTGGCGCCGAACCGCTGGCTGCGACTGCTCATCTTTACGCTCCTGCTGTTCAACCCGATGACCTACGAGGCGGCGGTGCATGGCCGCGTCATCCGCCAGGGCATCTACCACTCGTGCACCCTCGGGGTGCTCGCGGGCCTGATCGC
>CAIKTR010000133.1 GCA_903830425.1 uncultured Opitutia bacterium | reverse complement strand
TTTGGCGACAACACCCTCCGCGCCATGGCCCGGTATTATCCGAGCACCGCGGACGCGATGGAGGGCATCCCCGGCATGGGCGAGAAAAAGCGCGCCGAGTTCGCCGACGCCTTCGCCGCCGAGATCGCCGCCTACCTGGCCGCCAACTCCCGCCAGGCCTTCGCGTGATCGGCCGCCTCCGCCGGCCGGGGTTCCGGGCGGCGCCTCACGTTCCCCGCTTGAGCCACACCGCCATCGGCGCGAGGCCGCGGTTGTTCCAGGCGTAGTACGGCACCGCCGTGAAGGCCGTCGCGGGCCCGTCCGTCACCGCCAGCGTCGTCACGCCGCCGAGCAGCCCCGCCTGGGCCACCGCGGTCACCTCGGCTCGGGGGGACAGGGTGAGGTCGCCCGGCGCGACCGGGCTGTCCTGCCCTTCCACGCAATACACCACCGGCCCGCGTTCCAGCGCCACGCGGCCGGCCAGCGCCGCGACGTGCGGGCTGGCGTGCACCGTGCGCACCGGCATCGGCAGGTCGAGTTCGACCACGTCGCCGGCCCGCCACACCCGCGTGAGCACCGCATAGCCCTGCTCCAGCGGCGCCGCCACCGCCTGGCCGCCGACCCGCAGCGACCACGCCGCCGGGGTCGCCTCGTCATACCCGTAAAGCTCCGAGGGCACCGGCCGGCCCCGCACCCAGCCCGGGATCCGCACGCGCAGCGTCAGGCTCGTGGGCGCCGCCGGGCTCACCGTCAGCCGCACCCGGCCCGACCAGGGATAGTCCGTCTCCTGCCGCACCGTCACCTCGCCGCCGGCCACCGGCACGACGCCCTCGCTCGCCGCGAAGCAGTTCACGTAGAGCGACTGGTCGCGCACGGCGTAGAAATAGCCCGTGATCGCCGCGGTCGTGCGCACCAGGTTCGGCGGGCAGCACGCGCAGCCAAACCACGGCGCCCGGCCCGCGTACCCGTGGTTGAACGTCGCCGCCCCGTCGTACTCCAGCGGGTTCGGGTAGAAAAACCGGTCGCCGGTCAGCGCCGCCCCGCTGATGAAGCCGTTGAAGCAGGTCCGCTCCAGCACGTCCATGTAGTGCGCCTCGCCGGTCAGCAGGAACATGCGGTGGTTCCACATCATGAGCGCGATCGCCGCGCACGTCTCGTTGTAGGCGTCGTTCGGCAGCTCGTAGTCCGCGCCGTACGCCTCGCCGTGCCCCAGCGCCCCCACGCCGCCCGTCAGCGCCAGCTTCCGGCCGGCGGCGTTGTCCCAGAGGGCCCGGAGGGTGCGGACCAGGCGGGCGTCGCCCGACAGCGCCGCGACATCGGCCATGCCGGCGTACTGGTAGTTGGCGCGCACCGCGTGCCCCACCGCCTCGGTCTGCTCCTCCACCCGCTGGTGCTGCTGGCTGTAGACCGGGCCGCCCGGGCCGCGCGCCTCGAGGAAGATCCGGGCCAGCTCCAGCCAGCGCGCGTCCCCCGTCACGCGGTAGAGCTTGGCCAGCCCCAGCTCGATCACCTGGTGCCCGGGCGCGAGGCGCCGCGACCGGCCGCCAAAATCCCGCCACAGCAGCTCCGCGCTCCGCTGGCAGACGTCGAGCAGCGGGCGTTTGCCCGTCGCCTGGAAGTGCGCCACCCCGGCCTCGTAGAGGTGGCCGAGATTGTAGAGCTCGTGGCTGAGCAGGGGGTCCAGCAGCCAGCGCTGCGGATCCACCCACTCGTGCGCCGGCGCGTCGGGGTGCATCGTCCGGAACGTGTAGAGGTAGCCGTCGGGCTCCTGCGCCGCCGCCACGCGGGCGATGCAGGCGTCCAGCTGCCGGTCCAGCGCCGGATCGGGCCGCAGGCTCAGCGCGTAGGCCGCGCCCTCGATCACCTTGTAGACGTCCGAGTCGTCAAACGGGTAGATCGTCGCCGGCCGCTGCTGGAAGCCCGGCTCCCCCGCCGCGCGCCGGCGCATCGTCTCGGCCGCCCGGTCGAAGTTGCGCAGCCGCCCGGTGTCCTCGCACTGCTGCAGCGCAAAGGGCACGGTCACGGTGCGGTTGACCTCCTGCCGGGCGTGCCAGAAGCCGCCGGTCACGCGCACCGCGGTGAACGGCACCGGCTGCACCGGATAATCCCGGGCCGGAGCGGGGGGCGTGGGCGGGTTCGCCATGGGGGCAGGCGGTCGGGCGACGGGCCTCAGCGCAGAAACAGCCGGTAGGCCTGGTTGTCCGTCTCGTCCCAGTACCGGTACCCCAGGGTCCGGAGGAAGGCCTGGAACTCCTTGGTCTCCGCCGGGGGCACCTGCAGGCCGACCAGGATCCGCCCGTAGTCGGCGCCGTGGTTCCGGTAGTGGAACAGGCTGATGTTCCAGCTCCGCGACATCGCGTTGAGGAAGTTCATCAGCGCGCCCGACCGCTCGGGGAACTCGAAGCGCAGCACCTGCTCGTTCTGCGCCAGCGCCGAGCGCCCGCCCACCATGTGGCGGAGGTGCAGCTTGGCCAGCTCGTCGCCCGTGATGTCCAGCGTCTTGAACCCGTGCCGGGTGAAGTGCGCCGCGATCCGGCGGCTCTCCGCGCGCCCGGCCGCCATCTGGACGCCCACGAAGATGTGGGCCTGCGCCGCGTCCGCGATCCGGTAGTTGAACTCCGTCACGTTGCGGTGCCCGATCAGGGCGCAGAAGCGCTTCAGGCTGCCCGGGCCCTCGGGGATCGTCACCGCGAAGATGCCCTCGCGGTGCTCGCCCACCTCGGCCCGCTCCGCGATGAAGCGCAGGCGGTCGAAATTCAGGTTCGCGCCGCCGGCCACCGCCGCGAGCGTCGCGCCCTTCAGCCGGTGGCGCTCCACATAGGCCTTGGCCCCGGCCACCGCCAGCGCCCCCGCCGGCTCCAGCACCGCCCGCGTGTCCTCAAACACGTCCTTGACCGCCGCGCAGATGTCGTCGGTGCCCACCCGCACCACCTCGTCGAGGTAGCGGCGGCACAGCCGGAAGGTCTCCCGCCCCACCTGCTTGACCGCCACGCCGTCGGCAAACAGCCCGACCCGGTCCAGCTTCACGCGCCGCCCGGCCCGGAGCGACTCGTACATCGCCGCCGAGTCGAACGGCTCGACGCCGATCACCCGGATCTTCGGCTGGACCAGCTTGACGTAGGCCGCGATCCCCGCCGCCAGGCCGCCCCCGCCGACCGCGACGAAGATCGCGTGGAGCCCCTCCGGGTGCTGCTGCAGGATCTCGCGCGCAATCGTGCCCTGTCCGGCAATCACGTCCGGGTCGTCAAACGGGTGCACAAACGTCAGCTCCCGCTGCTGCTCCAGCTCGCGCGCATGCCCGTTGGCCTCGTCAAAGGTGTCGCCGAACAGCACGACCTCGCCGCCGCGGGCCTTCACCGCCAGGACCTTCACCTGCGGCGTGGTCACGGGCATCACGATGAGCGCCCGGCCGCCCAGCCGCTTGGCCGCCAGCGCCACCCCCTGCGCATGGTTGCCCGCCGACGCGCAGACCACCCCGCGCTGGAGCACCGCCAGCGGCAGCTGCGCCATCTTGTTGTAGGCGCCGCGCAGCTTGAACGAGAAGACGCTCTGCATGTCCTCGCGCTTCAGCAGCAGCGTGTTGTTGAGCCGCGCGGACAGGTTCGCCGCCTTTTCCAAGGGGGTCTCCCGGGCGACGTCATAGACCCGGGCCGTCAGGATTTTCTGGAGATAGTCGATCATGGGACGCGGCGGGGATACCCCCTCCGAGGGGGTGGGTGTGGCGGCAAAACCCCGCCATGTCGAACCGGATCGTCGCCGCCCCGCCCCGGCCCGGCCACCCCGGCCGGCACCGGCCCTCCTATCACTAGCATCAACGCATCCGGATCTATAGATATGTTGCTTGCAAAACCGCCGCGGGCCCGCTGGAGTCCGGCGCCCCCCTCCGCCATGCCCACCCGCCCGCCCCGCCCGTCCGCCTCGACCGCGGCCCTCCGCGCGCTCTGCGCGCGCCGCATCGCCGTGCTCGACGGCGCGATGGGCACCATGCTCCAGGAGCACCGCCTGACCGAGGCCGATTTCCGCGGCGCGCGCTTCGCCGCCCATCCGTGCGACCTGCGCGGCAACCACGACGTGCTCGCGCTCACCCGCCCCGACCTGATCGAGGACCTGCACCGGGCCTATTTCGCCGCCGGCGCCGACCTGGTCGAGACCAACACCTTCAACGCCACCACCATCGCCCAGGCCGACTACCAGCTGGAGCCGTTCGTCCCCGAGATCAACCGGGCGGCGGCCCGGCTCGCGCGCCGCGCGGCGGACGCCTCCGCGGCCCGGCTCGGCCGCCCCTGCTTCGTCGCCGGCGCCCTCGGCCCGACCAACCGCACCGCCTCGCTCTCGCCCGACGTCCACCACCCGGAGTACCGCGCCGTGACCTTCGACGGCCTCGTCGCCGCCTACCTGGAGCAGGCCCGCGCGCTGGCCGACGGGGGCGTGGACGCCCTGCTGATTGAGACCATCTTCGACACCCTCAACGCCAAGGCGGCGCTCTTTGCGCTCGAGCTCCTCTTCGACGAGACCGGCGTGCGGCTGCCCGTGATGATCTCCGTCACGATCACCGACGCCTCCGGCCGCACGCTCTCCGGGCAGACCCTGGGCGCCTTCTGGCACAGCATCCGGCACGCCCGGCCGTTCAGCGTCGGACTCAACTGCGCCCTCGGCGCCGCCCAGATGCGCCCCTACCTCGAGGAGCTCTCCGGCCTCGCCGACTGCCTCGTCAGCTGCCACCCCAATGCCGGCCTGCCCAACGCCTTCGGCGGCTACGACGAGACCCCCGCGGACATGGCTGCGGTGCTCGGCGACTTTGCCGCCCAGGGCTGGCTCAATCTCGTCGGCGGGTGCTGCGGCTCCACCCCCGCCCATATCGCCGCGCTGGCCGCGGCCGTGCACCCGTGCCCGCCGCGGTCCCGGCCCGACCGACCGCCGGTGATGCGCCTCAGCGGGCTCGAGCCCCTCACCGTCGCCTGATCCCCATGGCCCTGCCGACCCCTCCCCCCGCGTCCGCCGCCGGCGCCCAGTTCCTGATCGTCGGCGAGCGCACCAACATCACCGGCTCGCCCAAGTTCGCCAAGGCGCTGAAGGCCGGCGACTGGGACGCCTGCCTCGCCATCGCCCGCCAGCAGGTCGAGAACGGCGCCAACCTGATTGATATCAACGTCGACGAGGCCCTCATCGAGGGCGAGCCGACCATGACGCGGCTGCTCAACCTCATCGCCGCGGAACCGGAGATCTCCCGGGTCCCGGTGATGCTCGACTCCTCCCAGTGGGGCGTGCTCGAGGCCGGCCTGAAATGCCTCCAGGGGAAGGGCGTCGTCAATTCCCTCTCGCTCAAGGACGGCGAGGCCGAGTTCCTCCGCCGCGCCCAGCTGGTCCAGCGCTACGGCGCCGCGGCCGTGGTCATGGCGTTCGACGAGCAGGGCCAGGCCGCCACCTGCGACGAAAAGGTCCGCATCTGCACGCGCGCCTACCGCCTGCTGGTCGACCGGCTCGGCTTTCCGCCGGAGGACATCATCTTCGACCCGAACATCCTGACCGTCGCCACCGGCATCGAGGAGCACAACCGCTACGCCGTCGATTTCTTCGCCGCCACGCGGATCATCAAGGCCACCCTCCCGCAGGCCAAGGTCTCCGGCGGCGTCTCCAACGTCTCGTTCTCCTTCCGGGGCAACCCGCCGGTGCGCGAGGCCATGCACACGGTCTTCCTCTACCACGCCATCCGCGCCGGCCTCGACCTGGCCATTGTCAACGCCGGCATGCTCGGCGTCTACGAGGAGATCCCCCGCGACCTGCGCGAGCGGGTCGAGGACGTCATCCTCAACCGCCGCCCCGACGCCACCGAGCGCCTGGTCGCCTTCGCCGAGGGGCTCAAGGCCGCCCCGGGCGGCGACGCCAAGGCCGGGAGCCCGGAGGACCTGGCCTGGCGCCGCCTCCCCGTCGAGGGACGGCTGAGCCATGCGCTGGTCAAGGGCATCGACGCCTTCATCGAGGCCGACACCGAGGAGGCCCGCCAGGCCACCGACCGCTACCCCCGGCCGCTGCTCATCATCGAGGGGCCGCTGATGGACGGGATGCGGATCGTCGGCGACCTCTTCGGCGCCGGGAAGATGTTTCTCCCGCAGGTCGTGAAGTCCGCCCGCGTGATGAAAAAATCCGTCGCCTACCTCACGCCCTTCATGGAGGAGGAAAAACGCCGGCTCGTCGCCGGCGGCGGCACCGCGCGCCCCCAGGGCCGGGTCGTCCTGGCCACGGTCAAGGGCGACGTCCACGACATCGGCAAGAACATCGTCGGCGTCGTCCTCGCCTGCAACAACTACGAGGTCATCGACCTCGGCGTCATGGTGCCGTGCGACCGGATCCTCGCGACCGCGCGGGAGCGGTCGGCCGACCTGATCGGCCTTTCCGGCCTCATCACCCCGTCGCTCGACGAGATGGTCCACGTCGCGAAGGAAATGCAGCGCACCGGCCTCGACCGGCCGCTCCTCATCGGCGGCGCCACCACCAGCCTCGCCCACACCGCGGTCAAGGTCGCGCCCGAGTGCGCCTCCCCGGTCGTCCACGTGCTCGACGCCTCCCGCGTCATTGGCGTGGTCTCCGCCCTGCTCAACCCCGCCGCCCGGCCCGCCTTCACCGCCGAGAACCGCGCCAAGCAGGACCGCCAGCGCGCGGAGTTCAGCCAGCGCCGCACGCAGCGGAAACTCCTCCCGCTCGCCGCCGCCCGGCAGCAGCCGCCCCCGACGGACTGGACCACGGTGGATATTCCCCGCCCTGAATTCCTCGGCACCCGGGTGTATGCCTCCGCCGCTGCGCCCGCCGGCGCCGGGCCCTCCCCTCTGGCCCCCCAACCGGTGAGTCTCGGCGACCTCGCCCGCTACATCGACTGGGGCCCGTTCTTCTCCGCGTGGGAGCTGCACGGGCGCTTCCCCGAGATCCTGACGGACCCGGTGGTCGGGGCGGAGGCGACCCGGCTGCACACCGAGGCCCAGGCCCTGCTCGCCCGCATCGTGGCGGAACAGCGGTTCACCGCGCGGGCGGTCATCGGCTTCTGGCCGGCCAACGCCGTCGGCGACAGCGTCGAGGTCTATGCCGACGAGCAGCGCTCCCGCGTCCTCACGACCTTCCACTTCCTCCGCCAGCAGCACGCCCAGCCCGCCGGCCAGTACCAGCGCTGCCTCGCCGACTTCATCGCGCCGCGGGACAGCGGCCGGCTCGACTACCTCGGCGGGTTCGCCGTCACGAGCGGCCTGGGCGTCGACGCCTTCGCCCAGGAGTTCACCGCGCGCCACGACGACTACTCCGCCATCATGACCCAGGCGCTGGGCGACCGGCTGGCCGAGGCGCTCGCCGAGCTGATGCACCAGCGCGCGCGGCAGAGCTGCGGCTACGGCCGGGCGGAACCGCTGGGGCTGACGGACCTCCTCCGGGGAAAATACCGGGGCATCCGCCCGGCCCCCGGCTATCCCGCCTGTCCCGATCACACGGAGAAAACCCCGTTGTTCGCGCTGCTGGACGCCACCGCCGCGACCGGCATCACCCTCACGGAGAGCCACGCAATGTGGCCTGCGAGCAGCGTCAGCGGCCTGTATTTCAACCATCCGGACGCGAAGTATTTCGCCGTGGGGAAGCTGGGCCCGGACCAGGTCGAGGACTACGCGGCGCGCAAATCCCGGCCCCGGCCCGAGATCGAAAAGTCGCTCGCGCCCTATCTGGACTACGACCCCGACTGACGGGTCGCGGGGTGAGCCGACTCCCGCCCGCCCGGCACGCTCCCAGCCTTGCCAAGGCGGGGCCGAGCGCCCACGTTTCGCGTCTTTCCCGCGCTCCCAACCCGTCTCTTTCCCCATGCGATCCCCCGCCCTCCTCCTGCTCGCCGCCGTGTGCCTCGCGGCCCCCCTGTCCGCCGCCACGCCGGCCCCCGCTCCCATGACCGCCAATCCGCTGCTCACCGAAAGTTCGCTGCCCTACCACCTGCCGCCGTTTGACCAGATCAAGGACGAGCACTACGCCCCCGCCTTCGCCGCCACCATGGCGACGCAGCTGCAGGAGGTCGCGGCCATCGCGAACAATCCCGCGCCCGCCACGTTTGCGAACACCGTCGTCGCCCTCGACCGCACGGGCCTGCTGCTCAGCCGGGTCTCCGCCCTGTTCTTCAACCTCACCGGCGCGCACACCAATCCCGCCCTCGACCAGATCGAGGAGGCGATCGCCCCCCAGCTCGCCGCCCACACCGACGCCATCCTGCTCAACTCGGCGCTCTTCGCCCGCATCCAGGGGCTGTACGCGCAGCGCGACACCCTCGGCCTCGACCCCGAGTCGAAGTGGCTGCTCGAGCGCTACCACCAGGATTTCGTGCGCGGCGGCGCCAACCTCGGCGAGGCCGGCAAGACCCGCCTCAAGGCGCTCAACGCCGAGATCGCCTCCACCCAGACCACGTTCACCCAGAACGTGCAGAAGGAAAAGAACGCCGACGCCCTGATCGTCGCCACCCGCGCGGAGCTCGCCGGCCTGTCCGACAGCGAGATCGCCAGCGCCGCCGCCGCCGCCCAGGCCGCGGGGCAGCCGGGCAAGTTCGCCCTCTCCCTCCTCAACACCAGCGGCCAGCCCCTGCTCAGCTCCCTCCAAAACCGCGCCGTGCGCACCCGGCTCATGCAGGTCTCGCAGGCCCGCGGCAGCCACGGCGGCCCGCACGACAACCGCGCCGTCGTCTCCCGCCTCGCCCGCCTCCGCGCCGAGCGCGCCGTCCTCCTCGGCTACGACCACCACGCCGCCTACCAGCTCGAGGACCAGACCGCCCACCACGTGGACACCGTCAACCGCCTGCTCGCCCAGCTGGCCACCCCCGCCGTCGCCAACGCGAAGCGCGAGGCCGCCAACATGCAGCAGCTCATCGACCGCGACCACGGCGGCTTCCAGGTGGGCGCGGGGGACTGGTCGTTCTACAGCGAGAAGGTCCGCCAGGCCCTCTACGCCTTCGACGAGACGCAGCTGAAGCCCTACTTCGAGCTGAACCACGTCCTGCTCGACGGCGTGTTCTACGCCGCCACCCAGCTCTACGGCATCACCTTCAAGGAGCGCCACGACCTGCCCGTCTACCAGCCCGACGTGCGCGTCTTCGAGGTCTTCAACGCCGACGGCTCCCCGCTCGCCCTGTTCCTCGTCGACTACTACGCCCGCCCGTCCAAGCGCGGCGGCGCCTGGATGAACGAGTACGTCGCCCAGTCCACCCTGCTCGGCACCCGGCCCGTCATCGCCAACCACCTCAACATCCCGAAGCCGCCCGCCGGCGAGCCCACGCTGCTGACCTATGACGAGGTCCGCACCGCGTTCCACGAGTTCGGCCACGCCCTGCACGGCATGTTCTCAAACGTGACGTACCCCCGCTTCAGCGGCACGAACGTGCCGCGCGACTTCGTCGAGTTCCCCTCGCAGGTGAACGAGATGTGGGCCGTCTGGCCCGCGGTGCTCAAGCACTACGCCCGGCACTACCAGACCGGCGCCGCCATGCCCCTCGCCCTGCTTGAGAAGATGCAGGCCGCGGAGCGCTTCAACCAGGGCCACGACACCACCGAGCTCGTCGCCGCCAACATCCTCGACCAGGCCTGGCACCAGCTGAAGCCCGCCCAGGTCCCCGACGACGTGGCCGGCTTCGAGGCGGCCGCGCTCCAGCGGGCCGGCGTCGACTTCGCCCCCGTGCCGCCCCGCTACCGCAGCACCTACTTCTCCCACTCGTTCTCCGGTGACTACTCCGCGGGCTACTACTCCTACTTCTGGAGCGAGGTGCTCGACGCCGACACCGTCGAGTGGTTCAAGGCCCATGGCGGCCTGACGCGCGCCAACGGCGACCGCTTCCGCGCCACGCTGCTCTCCCGCGGCGGCAGCAAGGATGCCATGCAGCTCTTCCGCGACTTCACCGGCGGCGAGCCCGACATCAAGCCCCTGATCAAGCGCCGCGGCCTGGACCGCCCGCCGGCGGCCCTCGAATACGACGGCTAGCCCGCCGCCTCCCCCCATGCCCCGACGCCGCCGCCTCCTCCTTGCTGCGCTGGTGCTGGCCGGGCTCCCCGGCTGCAGCCGCACCGGCGTGATTGACGCCACCGGCGGCGCCGCCGCCGGCGGGTCCGCCCCCCAGGCCGCCCCGCCCGCCCGCATCGCCCACGGGCAGAAGGTGGACCTGGCGGATTACATCGTGCCGGGCAAGACGACCATCTTCGACTTCACCAGCGAGGGCTGCCCGCCCTGCCGCGCCCTCGCGCCGGCCCTGCGCCAGCTCCACGCCACCCGCGCCGACCTCGTCGTGGTGGAGGTGGACCTGAACCGGCCCGGCGTGCAGGGCATCGACTGGCGCTCGCCCGTCGCCCTGCAGTACCACCTGCAGTCGATCCCGCACTTCAAGGTCTACGGGCCCAACGGGCAGCTGGTCGCCGAGGGCGACGCGGCGTCCCGGTACGTGCACGGCCTGCTGCGCTGATCCGGCGGCGCCGGCCGCGCCGGCCCGCCTCATGGCTCGACTCGGGCCGCCCCCCCGCCACGCTCCGCAGCCTATGCCGTGGCGCTACGCCCTTCTCCTGCTCGGCGTCTGCTCGAGCTCGCTGTCGGTGATTCTCATCCGGATCAGCCCCACGAACCCCGTCGTGCTCTCCGCGCTGCGCCTGCTGGTGGCCAGCGTCCTGCTGGCGCCGATCTGCTGGCGGGAATGGCGCCGGCACCGGGCGGCCTTCACCCGCCAGCTCTGGCGGCGCACCCTGACGCCGTCGGTGCTGCTCGCGCTGCACTTTTCCTCGTGGTCCTACGGCGCCCGGCTGACCACCGCCGCCCCCGCCAGCCTGATTGTGAACCTCGTGCCGATCGCCCTGCCGTTCTTTCTCGGCTGGCTCGTCCACGAGCGCATCAACCGCCGGGAGGTGCTCGGCACCGCCATCGCCCTCGTCGGGGTGACCGTGCTCACCGCCCGCCAGGCCTTCGCGGGCGGCGGGGATCCCCGCGGCAACCTCATCTGCTTCGGCGCCATGCTGCTGGTGGCCTGGTATGTGGCGCTGGGCCGCCGCAACCGCGACTTCCCCTCGCTCTGGCTCTACGTCGGGCCGATCTACCTCCAGGCCGGCCTGCTCTGCCTGGCCCTGGCCGCACCCTGGCTCGGCGCGTTCGACGCCGGCTCCGGGGAGGAATGGGCCCTGATCCTCGCCCTCGCCGTCGTGCCCACCATCCTCGGCCACACGCTGCTCAACTACTCGGTGCGCCATCTCCGCGGCCAGGTCGTCGGCCTGGCCTACGCCGCCCAGTTCATCTTCCCCACCCTGCTCGCCTACTACCTCTTCCACGAGCGGCCCGCCCCGCAGTTCTACGCCGGCAGCGTCATCGTGCTCGCCGGCATCGCCCTCGTGGTCTTCGCCGCCCCCACCCCCCTGCCGCCCGCCGCGGAGTAGCCGCTCCGCCCATGCCCCACACCCGCCGCCAGTTTCTCCGCACCGGTCTCAGCCTCGGCGCCCTGCTCGCCGTGCGCGGCACCGGCCAAGCCACCCCCGCCGCCCCGGCCGCCGCCGCCCCCCGGGGGCTGCTCTTCGATGCCAGCGATCTCCCGCGCCTCCGCGCCAACGTCCAGCGTCCGGAGTTCCGCGCGTTCTGGGCCTTCATGACCACGGTGGACTTCGCCGCCGAGGAAAGATTCCTGCACCAGGAACTCCGGTTCACGAACCACATGCAGCACCTGCTGCGCGCGCAGACCATCCTGATGCGCTCGGCCTTCGTGCATCGGCTCATCCCCGATCCCCGGCACCTCGCCCTCGCCCGCTCCGCCCTCGGCCAGATCCTGCGCTACCCGCGCTGGGACTACCTCCGCGACGGCCGGCAGCTGCCCGTGGCCGTGATGCGCGGCGCCGGCACCGGCATCGCCCTCGCCCTGGCCTCCGAGTGGCTCGCGGCCGACCTGACCCCGGCGGAACAGGATGCGATCTCCCGCGGCATGGCCACGGAAGTCGGGGCCGCCTGCCACCGCGGGCTGCACGACATGACCCACCACGACGAGGCCGGGCCGTGGAGCCTGAACGCCGGCGAGGAGGGCCTGGCGCCCATGAGCGTCCAGCACTGGCCCCGGATCCTCGACGCGACCAACCTCCGCATCATCTGCACCGCCGGGCTGGCCGCCGCCACCTGCCACCTGCAGGGCCGCCACCCGGACGCCCCCCAGTGGCTCGCGATGACCCGCGACAGCCTGCAGCGCTACGCCGCCCGGCTGCCCGCGGACGGCTCCTTCGACGAGGGCGTCGGCTACTGGGACTACACCTTCGCCCACTACATTTTCACCCTGGAGATCCTGCGGCGGAAGCTGGGGGTCGACGAGCGCGCCCTGGTCGATTTCCCGGCGCAGGCCCGCTACGCGCTCGAGATGAGCATGCCGACCGCCGGCCATCCCGACGACTGCATCAGCATCGGCGACGCCGCCACCGCCGCCGGCGGGGTTCCCCTCGCGTGGATCGCCCGCGAGTTCCGCGACGCCGGCGCGCAATACCTCGCGCGGCAGCCGGGGTCCATGCGGCCGGCGTGGACCACCGCCTGGGCCGCCATCTGGTACGACCCCGCCGTGCCGGCGCGCCTGCCCGCCGCCGCCAGCCTCGACCGCCGGCAGGACCTGGGCCTCGTCATCTCCCGGACCGGCTGGACCGAGCAGGACAGCGTCGTCGTGCTCCGCAGCGGCGGCCCCGTCAACCACGAGCACGCCGACCGCAACAGCCTCCTCGTCACGGCGCATGGCGAGCGGCTCCTCAACGACCCCGTGCACGCCTCCTATTCCACGCAGGACCCCAAGTGGCTCCTGCGCCAGACCGCGGCGCACACCGCCGTGCTGATTGACGGCCAGGGCCACGTTTATCACGACGGCCGCGATGGCGTGAACTCCTCGCCGGCGGCCGCCACCATTCAGGACTATCGCACGGGCCTGGGCTGGATGACGGTCACAAGCGACGCCGCCGACGCCTACCGGCGCGCCGGGCTGCCCGCCCGGCTGGTGCAGCGCACCCTCATCTACCTCAAGCCCGGCGTGCTCGCGATCCTCGACCGCATCCAGCTCGACGCCGCCCGCCCGGTTCAGGCGCGCTTTCAGGTCTGCAATGAGGACGGCGCCGGGCGCGTCACCGCCACCGGCCCGGGCTTCCGGATTGACCGGCCCCAGGCCTCCCTGCGCGCCCGCGTGGCCGGCGCCGGCGACCTCACCGTCGGGACCGGCCAGCTGGACCTGCCGGCGACCGGCGGCGTTTATCCCTACGCGGAGCTCCGTTCCGCCCCGGCGCGGGAGCACACGCTGCTGACGCTCTGCACCACCGCGCCGCGCGGCGCCGAGCACGGCGACCTCACGCTGACCCGCGCCGCCGGCTCGTGGCGCCTCACCGGCTCGCATCGCGGCCAATCGATCCAAGTCACGATCGCGGTCGCGGAAGGTTTGACGGTGCCGAGCATCCTGCTCTGAGATGAGCAGGCGACGCGGCCCGGCCCGCGACGCCCGCCACCCGCCCCCGCCGTTCCCTTCACCCCTTTCCCCATGCACGTCTTCCATCTCTCCCCCCGTGGCCGCGACGCGGCGCCCGGTTCCTCCACCCGCCCCTGGGCCACGCTCGCCGGCGCCCGCGACCAGCTCCGCCGGCTCCGCGCCGCCGGCAAGGTCGCCGGCCCCGTCACCGTGCAGGTGCACGCCGGCCAGTATGAGCAGGCCGAGACGGTCCGCTTCGACCCCCGCGACTCCTTCACCCACTACCGCGCCGCGCCCGGCGCCCGGCCGGTGTTCGACGGCGGCGAGCCGCTGACCGGCTGGAAGGTCGGCCGGCGCAACGGCCGGACCGAGTGGACGCTCGACCTGCCCGACGTCGCCCTGGGCAAGCGGTACTTCCGGTCGCTGTTCGTCAACGGCCGCCGCGCCCCGCGCGCCCGCCTGCCCAAGTTCACCCCCGACGCCCAGGGCGCCCAGCACGTCCTCCGGGTCGGCGAGATGCTGGAGCCCGAGAAGACCGGGATCTTCGAGGGACGCGACACCTTCAAGCCCCGGCCGGGCGACGTCTCGGCCGACTGGGCCTCGCTGCCCGACGCCGAGGTGGTCCTCCTGCACTACTGGATCGAGGAGCGCCTGCCCAAGCCCGCGCTCAACCCGCGCACCGGCTGGCTGAGCTTCGCCCGCCGCTCCGCGTTCTGCTTCTACGAGGCGCACATCAACGCCCAGGGCGAGCGCGACCACGCCCGGTACTACATTGACAACCTCTTCGAGGCCCTGACCGAGCCCGGCGAATGGTACCTCAACCGCGAGACCGGCCGGCTCTACTACCTGCCCCGCCCCGGGGAGACGCCCGCCAACACCGCGATCCGCGCCCCCCGCCTGCACACTTTCGTGCGCGCCGTCGGCAGCGTGTTCGGCGAGTCCGGCGACCGCATGGATGTCCACGGCACCCAGCACGTGCGCGGCCTCGCGTTCACCGGCCTCACCTTCCGCCATGGGGACTGGTTCTCCCCGCTGGCGGAGAAGCACCTGCCCTCGCACGACACGCTGGAAAACAACGATCTGCCCATCGGCGGCAGCCCCCAGGCGGCCATCGCCGTCCCCGGCGCGCTGCTGTTCCGCGCCGCCTGCGACTGTGCCGTCACCGACTGCACCATCGAGCACGTCGGCCTCTACGCCCTTGAGTTCGGCTACGGCTGCCGCGACTGCGCCGCCACCGGGAACCTCCTGCACGACCTCGGCGCCGGCGGCATCCGCGCCGGGGGCGCCGACCTCGACGGCCTCGGGGCGCGCCGCACCGGCAACCTCCGCCTCACCGACAACCACATCCACCATATCGGCCGGATCTTCCACCAGGGCATCGGCGTGCTGCTCGGCAACGCCGCCGACTGCGTCGTGGCGCACAATCACATCCACGACACCTGCTACACCGGCATCTCGGTGGGCTGGACGTGGGGGTTCCGCGACACGCTCACCTGCAACAATCTGATTGAGGGCAACCTCATCCACCACATCGGCGCCGGCCTGCTGAGCGACATGGGCGGCATCTACACGCTCGGCATCCAGCCCGGCACCATCCTGCGCGGCAATCACCTCCACCACATCTGGTCGCACGACTACGGCGGCTGGGGCGTCTACCTCGACGAGGGCAGCTCGTACATCCTGGTGGAGCACAACCTGGTCCACGACACCAAGGACGCCCCGTTCAACATCCACTACGGCCACGAGAACATCGTGCGGAACAATATCTTCGCCCGCGGCCAGCACGCGCTCTGCTCCGTGTCGCGCAACGAGCCGGGGCACTTCGCCGCCGGCTTCACCCAAAACATCCTGGTCGGCCCCAGCCAGTCGCTCTACCGCGGCGGCTACCGCGACGACATCTCGCGCGGAGCCCTGGTCGCCAACGCCAACTGCATCTGGTTCCCCGACGGCCGGGTCGCCGACAGCGTCAATCCCGAGACCCACCTCAAGGAAGGCAACCGCCACAAGATCAGCTACGCCGCCTGGCGCCGGGCCGGACACGACCAGCTCTCCATCGTCGCCGACCCCCGGCTCACCGAGGGGAGCAAGACCTGGCGCCTCGCCCCGAACTCCCCCGCCCTGAAGCTCGGCTTCAAGCCCCACGACTGGTCGCAGTGCGGCCCGCGGCCCAAGCACCGGCGGTGAGACCGGGCGGCGCCCCCGCCGCGGACCCGCCGGGGCCCCGTGTTTTCCCTTCGCCAGCCGCCGGGCGGGCTGATTGGCTGCCCGGCGCTCACCATGAACGTCTTTCACCTCTCACCCCAGGGACGCGACACGGCGCCCGGTTCCTCCCAACGCCCCTGGGCCACGCTGGCCGGGGCCCGCGACCAGCTGCGCCGGCTCCGCGCCGCCGGCAAAGTCATCGGCCCGGCCACCGTCCAGGTGCACACCGGCCGCTATGCGCTGACGGAGACCGTCGCGTTCACGCCGCTCGACTCGCTCACCCACTACACCGCCGCGCCCCGCGCCCAGCCGGTGTTTGACGGCGGGGAAATCCTCACCGGCTGGAAGGTCGGCCAGCGCAACGGCCGCACCGAATGGACGCTCGACCTGCCCGACGTCGCGGCCGCCCGCTGGTATTTCCGCTCGCTCTTCGTCGACGGCCGCCGCGCCCCCCGCGCCCGCCTGCCCAAGTTCGCCCCCGACGAGCAGGCCGCCCGCCACGTCTTCCACATTGGCGAGATCCAGCACCCCGAGAACGGCGACCTCTTTGCCGGCAGCGACACGTTCAAGCCCCGGCCCGGCGACGTGCAGGACTGGGCCTCGCTGGCCGACGCGGAGTTTGTCCTGCTCCACTACTGGATCGAGGAGCGGCTCCCGCGGCCGCTGCTCAACCCCCGCACCGGCTGGCTGCGCTTTGCCCGCCGCTCGGCCTTCAACCTCTACGAGGCCTTCGCCGCCGCCTATGGCAACCGGGCCCTCGCCCGCTACTACATCGACAACCTCTTCGAGGCGCTAACCGACCCCGGCGAATGGTACCTCAACCGCGAGACCGGCCGGCTCTACTACCTGCCCCGCCCGGGCGAGACGCCGGAGAACACCACGATCACCGCCCCGCGGATCCAGACCTTCGTCCGCGCCAGCGGCCAGTTCTTCAACGACTCCATCGCGGCGTGCGACGCCCACGCCACCGCGCACGTGCACGGGCTGGAGTTTACCGGCCTGACCTTCCGCCACGCCGACTGGTATTCGCCCCTCGCCCCCGGGCAGCAGTTCCACCCGGCCTACGGGCAGGAATGGCCCCTCGGCGGCAGCGCCCAGGCCGCCCACGCCGTCCCGGGCGCCGTCATCCTCCGCGCCGCCCGCCACTGCGCCGTGCGCGACTGCACCATTGAGCACGCCGGGCTCTACGGCCTCGAGTTCGACGAGGGCTGCCGCGACTGCGCCGCCGTCGGCAACCACCTGCACGACCTCGGCGCCGGCGGCATCCGCGGCGGCGGCACCGACTACGACGGCCATCTCGACGGCCGCACCGGGCACCTCACCATCACCGACAACTCCATCCACCACATCGGCCGGGTGTTCCACCAGGGCGTCGGCGTGTTCCTCGGCCATGCGTTCGACTGCAACGTGGCCCACAACCACATCCACCACTCCTGCTACACCGGGATCTCCACCGGCTGGACCTGGGGCTTCCGCGAGACGCCGTCGCGCAACAACCGCATCGAGCACAATCTCATCCACGACATCGGCGCCGGCATCCTCAGCGACATGGGCGGCATCTACACGCTCGGCGTGCAGCCCGGCACCGTGGTCCGCGGCAACCACCTGCACCACATCTGGTCGCAGGACTACGGCGGCTGGGGCATCTACCTCGACGAGGGCACCGCGCACCTCCTGATCGAGCACAACCTCGTCCACGACACCAAGGATGCACCGTTCAACATCCACTTCGCCCGCGACAACGTGGTCCGCTACAATATTTTTGCCCGCGGGCAGAATGCCCTGAGTTCCGTCTCGCGGGTCGAGCCGGGGCAGTTCAGCGCCAGCTACTACCACAACATCGTCGTCGGCCCGAGCCGCCGGCTGTTCTGCGGCGGCTACAAGGGCAGCATCGGCCACGGCGCCCTCGTCTCCAATGCCAATTGCTTCTGGTCCCCCGGCGGCCAGGTCCCGGACAGCGGCAATCCCCGCAGCCAGACGCCCGGGGTGCCGACGCGCATCACCTGGACCGCCTGGCGCAAGGCCGGCCACGACTCGCTCTCGCTCGTCGCCGACCCGCGCCTGACCGAGGGGAAGAAAACCTGGCGCCTGGACAAGCGTTCCCCCGCCCTGAAGCTCGGCTTCGTCCCCCACGACTGGTCCCACTGCGGCCCGCGGCCGAAAGCCCTGCGCACCTGAATCCGGCGGGGCCGGCGGCGCAACTCCCCCCGGGAGGGCCCGCCGGACCCGTCTGCGGCCCCGGGCAACCGGGCCGGGCAAATACGGCCGTGACGTCCCTCCCCTCCTTGCGCGACCGGCTCATCCGCTGGGCCAACCAGAACTCCGGCAGCGACCACCCCGCCGGGCTCGCCGCCATGCTCGGCCTCCTCGAGGCCGACTTCGCCGCCCTGCCGGGGGTGTCCGTCGACCGCGTCGCCTGCCCCGGCACCGCCGCCCAGGCCCTGCGCGTGCGCTACCGCCCGGAGGCCCCCGTCCAGGTTTTCCTCTGCGGACACTACGACACCGTCTACGGCGCCGACCACCCGTTCCAGGCCTGCACCCTGCTCGACGAGCACACGCTCCGCGGCCCGGGCGTCACGGACATGAAGGGCGGCCTGGTCGTGCTGCATGCCGCGCTGGAGTCCTACCTGGCCGCGGCCCCGTCCGCGGCGCTCGGCTTCGAGGCGCTGCTCACCCCGGACGAGGAGATCGGCTCCTTTGGCAGCGCCCCGCTGCTGGCCGAGGCCGCCCGGCGCCACCGCCTCGGCCTCGTCTTCGAGCCGGCCCGGCCCAACGGGAGCCTGGTCCGGTCCCGCAAGGGCACGGGCAACTTCGTCGCCACCTGCCGCGGACGCGCCGGCCACGCCGCCAAGACCCCGAGCGACGCGCGCAACGCCATCGCCGCCCTGGCCGAGTTTCTCGTCGCCGCGCACCGCGTGCCCGCCGAGCTGCCCGGCATCCTGCTCAACATCGGCCTGATCCGCGGCGGCAGCGAGGCGACCAACGTCGTGCCGGACTTCGCCCAGGCCCTGCTCGACGTGCGCACCACCCACGTCGCGGACCGCGACCTCGTCCTCGCCCGCCTCGCCGAGCTGGCCGCGCCGATCAACGCCCGCGAGGGCCTGCGGCTCGAGCTCACCGGCAGCTTCAACCGCCCGCCGAAGGAATGCGGCCCCGCCGAGGAGGCGGCCTTCGCCGCGCTCCAGCAGTGCGGCCGCGAGCTCGGCCTCGCTCCTTTCTCCTGGGTGCATGCCGGCGGCGGCTCCGACGGCAACCTGCTGTCCGCGGCCGGCCTGCCCAACCTCGACGGCCTCGGCGTCATCGGCGACCACCTGCACAGCGACCGCGAGCAGTGCTCCCTGCCCAGCCTCGCGGAGCGCGCCCAGCTGGGTGCGCGGTTCCTGCGGCGCTGCGCCGACGGCGGCCTCCCCCGGCCCGCCTAGCACCGGGGCGGCGCGGCCCTCAGGGCACCGCGTGGGGCCAGGGCTCGCCCGCGGGGCGCTCGTCCTTGTAGCGCGGCAAGAACGTCGGGCTGCCGGCCGCCAGCTTCAGGAAGGTGTCGAGCGGCACGACCTCCGGCTTTTCCTCGAGGGCGTTCACGATGCCCATCACGCGCTTGATGCTGTTCGACTCGCGCACGTGCAGCAGCAGGAAATACGGCCGGCGGGGGTTGAGCCGCGCCAGCTCGTCCAGGTCGGCGACCGCGCTCGCGACCGGGCGGTTCTCGTCGAGGTAGTAGTCGTACGACAGGAACGCCTGCCCGTTGCGCAGATCGAAGGTGTGCGCCGCCGCATAGCCGTTGATGAAGCCGATGGCGTCCGGGACGTTGGCGTAGTACTGGTCCACCACCCGCTTCGGCAGGTCAAAGTAGCCGATCGGGATGCCCCGGTCGGTGTGGTCCATGATCGTCACGGTGTGCTGGTCCATCAGCGGCATCAGGGCGTTCATCTCCTGCATCAGGCCGGGAAACCGGTCCGCCGGCACCGCCGCCGGGTACATGTAGCCGGACTGGCCGCCGATGAAATAGTCGTTCGGCGTCTTGTCCTGGGTGAACATCTCCATCGCCGCCGGGTACCACTTCGCGCCATCCACCCCGACCTCCCAGTTGTAGGGGATCTGGCCGCGCTCCGGCTGCGTCCACGCGCCGATGCCCATGCTGTCGGACTGCACCAGGCAGAGGTAGACTTTGGGGGCCGCCTGCAGCGTGCTCTGGCGCGTGACGTGGTTGCTGTTGGTCAGCTTGAACCCCGGGGAGAACCCGATCTGGCTCATGAAGGTGCCGTTGGGGAAGGAATTCAGGCCGATGACCTTCAGGCCGAAGGTGGACGTGAGGGTGACCCACTGCCCCTCGGTGTCCTTGGCGTAGGAGTGCCAGCCCATGATCCAGGCGGTCGGTTTCATTTGCGCGAGGATCCGCTTGTGGAACGCGAGCTCCGCCGCGTCGCGCGGATTGGCCGACAGGTCCGTGACGAACGCGCCGAACGCGACCGCGAGGTCCGCCACGCCCGGCTCCATCGTGTTGCCGGCCACCCCGCCCATCCAGATCACGTAGTCGCGGCTGCACCGCGCCCAGTACTCGTCGTAGGCCCACTGGTAGATCTGGAGGTCGCTCTGCCCGGTAAACTGACCGCGGAAGTCCGCCAGCGGCTTCAGCCCGTGCTGCTCGGCGAGCGCGATCAGGCTCTCGTCCACCACCACCGCCCGCAGGACCCCGGCGGCGGTGAACGCCACGTTCAGCGACGGGCGGACGCGCTTGTCCCAGACCACGTAGCCGCGCGCAAAGTGGCCCAGGGCCTTGAGCGCCGCCGCCGGCGTCTCCAGCCGCGTGAACTTGATGCCGTAGCGCGTGGCATAGAAGTCCTTCAGCGGGTTGAAATCGTGGAAGTGCCAGGCCTCCGGGTACTCGATGTAAACGCGGGGGGCGGCGGTGTTGGCCAGGCCCTGCAGGCCGATCAGCAGGGCGTTTTCCGGCAGCGCGCCGGAGATCTCCCAGTTGTCCTTCACCGGAATGAGCCAGGCCTCCTTGGGCGCGGCGCCCGGGACGCCCGGCACCGCCTGCAGCCCCGGAACCAGCCCGGCCACCGCGAGAAAAATTCCGAAGACAAGGCAGCGCGCTGATTTCATGGCGGGAGGTCGGGGGTTACGGGCGGGTGAAGACGTACACCAGCGGTTCGTCGCGGGTGGAGCGGAGTTCGAACAGCCGCAGCGTGCGGCCGTCGGCGGAGAGCCGGTACTCGTCATACAGGTGGACCGGATGGTCGCCCTGCTGCGCCTCCAGCTGGAGGCGGGTCTCCAGCTTCAGGATGCGCCCGCCCTCGAGCCACTCCCCCGTGACCTGCTTCCGGTGGTCGCCGCCAATGTAGACGTTGGTGTACCAGGTATCGAGCCAGTAGCCGACCGGGTTCGGGGTGACGGTCCGGCCGTCGGTGCGCACCGTCGTCTGGTCGTCGACCTTGCGGTCGGCGCCCCAGGCGAGATGGCGGGTGATGGTCACCGTGTCGCCCGTGACCGTGAAATTCAGCGTCAGGCGATCCCAGGGGCGGATCGGCGTGCTGCGGGCGACGTCGAGCGTCCACGCGCCCGCGAGGCCCGCGCCCGGCTGGGCCGCCGGCAGGGCCCGGCCGGCGCCGAGCGCCAGCACAACCAACACGCACCAAGAGGGAGGCAGGCGGAATTTCATGGGGACGGCGACGGGCCGCGGTTTACCTTTGGCGTTTTCCCGGGCGACACAAGCCGGGCCCGGGGCCGCCGGTGATGAATTATCACGCCAGCCATCGGGCGGCTCCAGCGGCGCGGAGCCGCTTGCGCCGCCGGCCAAAGCGCCGTACCTCAGGCCATGCAACGCTGGCTTTACCTGGTCCTCTTCTTCGTGGCGTCCTACACCGTCGCGGCCATTGGCGGCTACGCCACGGCCGGGTCGGTGCACACGTGGTACCCCACACTGGTCAAGCCGTCGTGGAATCCGCCCGCCGCGGTCTTCGCCCCGGTGTGGACCGTGCTCTACGCCGCGATGAGCCTGGCGGCCTGGCGGATCTGGCTCCGGCGCGACCAGCCGGGGGCCGGCACCGCCCTCCGCCTGTTTTTCGCGAGCCTGGTCCTGAACGCGCTCTGGTCCGTGCTGTTCTTCGGCCTGCAGCGGCCCGGCTGGGCGCTGCTCGAGGTCGTGGTGCTCTGGGGCACCCTCTCCGCCGTGGAAGTCCGGTTTCGCCAGCTGGACCGGGTCGCCGGCTGGCTGTGGGCCCCCTACGTGGCGTGGGTCAGCTTCGCCACCGTGCTGAACGGAGCCATCTGGTGGCTCAACCGCTGACCCGGCCAACCGCCCGCCATGAAGCTGCTGCCCGTCCTCTGCGTCCTCGCCGCGTGCTCCCTGTCCGCCCGCGCGGCCCTGCCGGCGGAACAAGCGCTCCCGCCGGGGCGCGACGCCCTGAGCCGGGCGGTCGAGCAGTCCGCCGCCTCGCTCCCGGCCGGCGGCTATGTGCTCGCTGAGCTGCAGGACGGCCAGGTGACCTTCCGATCCGCCGGACATCCCGCGCCGCGCGACGGCCTGCCGCCGGAGAAGATCCTCTTCGAGATCGGCTCGATCACGAAGGTCTTCACCAGCCTCCTGCTCGCCGAGGCGGTCAACGAGGGCCGCGCCCGGCTCACCGATCCCATCGCCAAGCACCTCCCCGCCGACCTCGCCCTCGATCCCCGCACCGCGGCGATCACGCTGGAGCAGCTCGCCACGCACACCTCCGGGCTGGCGGCGCTCCCGGCCAATTTTGCGCCGGCCGACCCGCTGGATCCCTACGCCGACTACACCGTGGGCCAGCTCTACGACTTCCTGCGCGCCTACCGCCCCGCGGCCGCCGCCCCGCAGCCCGCCCGCTACTCCAACGTCGGGGTCGGCCTCCTCGGCCATGTGCTGGAGCGGATCTACGGCCAGAGCTACGCCGAGCTCGTGGCCGCCCGCATCACGGGACCGCTCGGCCTGGCGGACACCGTGATCGTCCTCCGCCCCGACCAGCAGTCCCGCCTGGCGACGCCCCACTCCGGCGGCACCGCCGTGAAGCCGTGGCGGCTCACCGCCCTCGCGGGTGCCGGCGCCCTGCGCTCGACCGCGGCCGACCTGGCGCGCTTCGCCCAGGCCCTCCTCTCCGCGGACAAAACCCCGCTCACCGCCGCGTGGGCGCTCGCCCGCCAGCCGCGCGGCGCGTTCGGCCCGCGCGACCAGATCGGCCTCAATATTTTCATCACCGCGCGCCAGGGCGAAACCGTCTACCACCACAGCGGCGGGACCGGGGGCTTCCGCTCCTACCTGGAGCTCACGCCGGCCACCGGCCGGGCCACCGTGCTGTGGCTGAACAACGACACGGTCGAGCCCGCCGCGGTGGTGGACTCCGTCCGCCGCCCGCCGCCCCCTCCGCTCCCGGCCGCCGCCCGCCAGGAGCAGCCTGTCACCGCCGCGCAGCTCGCCGAATACGTCGGGGTGTATGCGCTCAGCCCCCGGGCCCGCTTCACCTTCCTCCTCGATGAGAAGGGCCACCTGCAGGCGCGCCTGACCGGCCAGCCCTTCCTGCCCGCGTTCTACGGTGGCCAGGACCGGTTCTTCCTCCGCGTCGTCCCGGCCGAATACCAGTTCCACCGCGGGGCCAGCGGGCGGGTCGACCGGGTCACGCTGCACCAAAACGGCCAGCAGGTGCCCGCGACCCGCACGGCCCAGCCCGTGCCCACGGTGCATTTCCTCACGCCGGCCCAGGCCCAGGCCTTCGTGGGCCGCTACGCCCTCCAGCCCGGGATCAATTTCGAGGTCACCGCCCGCGGCGCTCAGGTGCGCGTCCAGCTCACCGGCCAGCCGGCCTTCCCGGTTTTCTCCGACCGGCCCGACCATTTTGCCTACGACGTCGTCGCGGCGGCCCTGACGTTTGAGCGCAACGGCCAAGGCGCGATCACGGCCCTCGTGCTGCACCAGCACGGCGCCAACCAGCGGGCCCCGCGGATCGCCGGGGCCCCGTGAGCCGG
The DNA here is from genome assembly GCA_903830425.1 of uncultured Opitutia bacterium. GTDB lineage: Bacteria > Verrucomicrobiota > Verrucomicrobiia > Opitutales > Opitutaceae > Opi-474. Next base: position 6,746 of record CAIKTR010000133.1, on the reverse strand, counting down.
GCCGGCCGTCAGCCCGGGTGGATCACGTAGAGAAAGACCGAGGCCCAGTGGCACCCGCTCCCGGCGAGCACCCAGAGGTGCCAGACCGCGTGGTGGTACGACAGGCGCTTCCACAGGTAGAACGCGGCGCCGCCCGTGTAGCACAGACCGCCGGCCAGCAGCAGCACCAGGCCGCCGCGCGGCAGCGCCGCCAGGAGCGGGCGGAACGCCGCCAGCACCAGCCAGCCCATGCCGATGTAGATCAGCGTGGACAGCACCCGGAACCGCCCGGTGAACCAGAACTTCAGGGCGACGCCGACCGCCGCCAGGCCCCAAACCACGCCGAACAGGCTCCAGCCCCACGGCCCGCGGAGGCTCACCAGCAGGAAGGGGGTATAGGTGCCGGCGATCAGCAGGAAGATGGCGGCGTGGTCGAACTTGCGCAGCAGCCGCTTCAGCTCCTCCCCGCTGAAACTGTGGTACAGCGTCGACGTCGTGTAGAGCAGCACCAGCGTCGCGCCAAAGATCGCCGAGCTCGTCACCGCCCAGGCGTCGCTGTGCCGCGCCGCGCGCACGACCATGAGCACCAGTCCGGCGACGCTCAGCGCCAGGCCGAGGCCATGCGTGCCAGCGTTGGCGATCTCCTCGCGGGGCGTGTAGCGGGTGACATCGGACATGGCGCCAGCCTCGCGTCTGGCACCAAACAGGGCAAGTGTTGTCCGAGAGCTCAGGCCTCCCCGCGCCGGCCCTCCCCCACCCGCCCATGACCACCCCCCGCTCCCTCCTCGTCCTCCTGCTGCTCGGCTCCGCCCCCGTCCTCCGGGCCGGGGAGCCGGACAAAGTTGACCAGGCCAAGGCCGCCCTCGCGACCGCCGCGCACGACGTGGCGGCGGCCACCGAGCGCGCCGCCACCGCGACCGAGGCCGCGGCCCGGAAACTCTACGCCCAGACCGCCCGCGAGGCCCGCCGCGCCGCCGCGGTGACCAAGGAAAAATCCCAGGAGGCCTACGCCACCGCCCGCGCGGCCACCGCCGCGGCCGCCGCCAAGCTCACGGAGGAGGCCCGCGCGGCCGGCAAAACCATCGCCGAGAAAAGCACCGTGGCCGCCGCGGCCGCCGAGGAAAAGGCCCGCGAGCTGATCACGACCAAGGACGAGCTGGCCCGCTTTGACCGCAACCACGACGGCAAGCTCGACGCCGGCGAGCGGGCGCAACGGGCCGCGGAACAGAAAAAGTAGGGCGCCGGAAAAACCGGCCCGCTCAGAGCGGCCGGCAGGAAAAGGAAGTCTCGAGCGCGAACGTCGTGGCCGACCGGAGCCGGCACTCGAGGTGCCAGACCGGCTGGAGGCGGAAGTCGATCTGGTCCTCCTGCTGCGTGATTTCGTCCGCCCAGGGGGCGCGGAGAACGAGTTCCCAGCCGTCCAGCCGCAGCGACGCCTCGCGACCCCGGATGACCCAGGGCCCCCGGGTGTGCAGGTGGAACGCCAGCGCGCCGGGCGCCCGCAGCTCGCCGCCGTCCCGGACGCGGAACTCCTCCGCGGTGTCGGCCGTCAGCTCGCGGACGTAGCTGGCCATCACGCCGCGCCAGACGTGCGCGAGGTCGATCCGGGCCCGCAGCCGGCGCTCGTCGCCCTCGCCCGTCGGCGCGGTCGCCACCTCCACGCTGGCCTGGTTCAGGTAGACCCCGTCCGCCTGGACCGGCGTCAGCGTGTTGTGCAGCTCCGTGCGCTTGAGCGTGTAGCACCGCAGGTCGTCATAGCGCACCTGCCCGCGGTCGATCAGCACCGGCTCGCGGTCGAGCTCGAGCAGCAGCGCGCCCTTGTCGCAGTGGGTGTGGGACGCGCCCGCCTTGGCGCCGACCAGATGGAGGCGAACCGACCGGCCCGCCGGGGTGTGGCGCCGGCTCGTCAGGTGCCCCGTGTGCGGCAGCACCGCGAAGGTCGGCACGATCGTCTCGGGCGGCGCCAGCCGGTCGGGACCGGCGATGAACGCGAAGACGCCCTCGCAAAAATACTGGTCGTAATAGCCGGGCGGCCGCCGCCGCATCAGGCAGGCCGCCGCCACCCGGGCGTAGACCGCCTCCGGGTAGATCGCCGCCAGCAGCGGAATCGTGTCGCCGACCACCAGGTCGGTGGTGTTGTCGCCCTCGGTCAGCACCCGGCCCGGCTCCATCGCCGACAGGGCCGCGACAAACCCGCCGGTCTGCGCGAATTGCGCCGGCAGCAGCGTCCGCACGTCCACGCCGCGCGCCCGCGCATAGGCCAGCAGCCCCGGCAGCACGGCGTGCAGCGTGAGGAAGCAATAGCCCAGGCCCTCGTCGGTGCCGCCGTCCGCCAGCAGGTAGTTCGCCATGCCCGCGTGCATGTCGGCCGCCGCCAGCTCCGTGTGCGGCCGCATCCGCGGCCAGACGGTCTCGAGATACAGGCCGGCCAGCAGCCGCGCCCGGCAGAACCACGGGCCCTGGTTCATCGTGAAGACGTAGTCCCACTTCATCATGTCCCGCTCGATCACGGCCACGCCCTTGTCCCACAGCATCTGCTGCGCGAGGGCCCGGGCGCGCGGGGTCAGCGCGAAATCATACCAGTCCAGCAGCAGCGCCGCCGCCGTGGTCGCCATCTCCTCGTTGAAGCAGCGCTGGTCCCAGTTGCTGCCGCGCGCGCGGCTCTCCGCCGACTGGGCCCACCACGTCGTGTGCACCAGGCACATCAGGTAGCGCAGCGCATGGAAGCCCAGCGCCCGGTCGCCGTTCACCAGCCCGACAAACCCGAGGACCAGCGGCTCCGAAAAGTACGTGGCGCGGCCGCCTTCGCGCGTCCGGATGTAGCGCTGGTCGGTCTGCGGCAGGAAACTGTCGAGGTCGTCCTCCGGCCGGCGCGACAGCAACTGCCGGGCGCGCTCCTCCAGCAGCTGCCAGTGCGCCTCCCAGTAGGGCGCGGTGCGCTTCGCCCGGAGCGCCGGCAGGTCGTCCGCGCTGAAGAGCAGGCCGCAGGCCAGCTTGGGCTCCGGCCAGGATTCCGGCGGCAGGATCAGGCCGTCCCAGCCGCCGTCGTAGCGCGGGCGCGCCGCCACCAGCTCGGCCACCAGCGCCGCGCGAGCCACGCCCCACCACTGCAGGCTGAGCATCACGTGGCCGCCGGCCAGCGCGGTGAAGACCACCCGCACCGCCTCGACCGGACGGGCGCCGAGCGGCAGGGTGAGCTCCTGCCGTCCACCCGTCCCGACCGCCGGCGCGCCCAGCGGCGCCCATTGCCCGCGGACCCGCGCCGCGAAGGCCAGGCGGACCCCCGCGGGGGCCACGTGGCAGAACAACCAGTGGTCAAAGCGCTCCGGCAGGTCGCACACGGGCAGTTCCAGACTCGCCGCCACCTGGCCGGCCGGCGCGGCCTCCCACGAGAGCTTGAGGCCGTCCCAGCCGAAGGCCTGCTGCAGGCCGCGGGCCGCGCCCGGCTCGAGCCGCAACGGCAGCTGGGCGGCGATCGCCGGGTCGTTGAACGGCGCAAAGATCGATTCCGCCGGGGTGAGTTCAAACAGCTGCGTCGGGGGCATGGGACGCACTATCGCGAGGAACCCCGGCCCAGCTCAACCTTGGAGTGCGCCCGCGCCGTGACCCCGGCCGGGCGCCGCCGGCCGGCTCAGACCTTCCCCGCTTCCTCGTTGCTCACCGGCTTGAAATTCGGCCGGCCGTAACGCCGGGTCGGCGGCGTCCCATAGGGATTGTGCCGGTACTCGTCGGTTCCGCGGCAGAGGTAGGTCTTGAAGTTCGGGTTCACCGTGAGGTCGTTCTTCACCTCCGTGCCCGAATAGCGGATGGTCAGGCCCGCGCGGCGGCGGTCCGAGGGATTGGCGGGCGAGCCATGGATCGCCCGGTCGTCGTGCAGCGAGCACTCGCCGGCCTGCAGGCGGAACTGCACCGCCGCATCCGCGTTGAAGTCGGAGCCGTCCTCCAGCTCCAGCGTCAGGACCGACGAGGTCTGCGTCGAGCGCTTGTGCTTGATGATGCCCCCGAGGTGCGAGCCGGGCAGCAGCTTCATGCCCCCGTTCACCTCGTCGACGTCGTCGAAGGCGAGCCAGACCGTGACCGAGTGATGCGGCGCCATCGGCCAGTAATAGGCGTCCTGATGCCAGCCCACGGTGGCGGCGTTGCGCGGCTCCTTGATAAAGAAATTGCTCGCCCAGAAATAGAAGTTCTTCCCGAGGATGCCCTCGACCAGATCCAGGATCTTGGGGTTCATCGCGATCTCGTACAGGTAGGTGCTCGCCTCATGCCATTCGCGGATGTCCTTGGAGGTCTCCCCCGGCTGCAGCAGCGCCAGCAGGTTGGGCAGCTCGGCGTTGAGGGCGGCCATTTCCGCCGGGGTGTAGATCGCGGGCAGGCCGAGCAGGTAGCCATTCTCGTGGTAGAATTTCTGCTGGGCCGCGGAGAGGCGGTGGGACGGGGTCGAGGGGACGGGCATGGCGGAGGGTGGCAGGGAGGACGGGAGTGCGGGCAAAGGGTCAGACTAGCGGGAAACACGCCGGGCGGCGTTCAGATTTTGACGTGGAATTGTACAGGATATTACACAACGGTGAATTAAGTGCACTCACCGGTCCGCCCATGAAAGTTCTCCGCGATCCCCAGATCATCAGTGGCTTCGTCTACGAGCACCCGGTCGACGACCTGCCGGCGCTGACGCACTGCGGCGAGGCGCTGTGCTGCCGCGGCCACCAGCGCAAGCCCCACGCGCATCCCGGCTTCGAGTTCCTCTACCTCGCGCGCGGCCAGGCCTCGTGGCGGGCGGAGGGCGTGGTCACGACCCAGGCGATGGGCGACCTCTACCTGGCCTATCCGGGCGTGAAACACGGGACGGGGCCCGCGCCCAACCCCGAGAATCACCACCTGTGGGTGGGGCTGAAGCTCGACCAACTGGGGCCGGCCGCCGCCCGGCTCGCGGCCGAGCTCCGCCAGCAGCGCCGCCGCGCCCTGACCGGCTGTCCCGAGGTCGAGCCGGTGTTGCGCGGCCTGGTGGCGCAGGTGGTGGCCCACCACCCGGACCGGCGCCGCGCCATCCTCGCCTACCTGGAGCTGTTCATCACCCTCGTGGCCCAGCGGCTGCATGCCGGGGCGCGCCCGGCGCCGGTGCGCACCGCCCTGCCCTATTCGTACGCGGTGCAGCGCGCGGTCGCCTACATGGAGCAGCAGCTCGACCGGCGGCTGCCGCTGCGCGACCTGGCGGCGATGGCGACGGCCCGGAGCGTCCCCCATTTCTGCACCCAGTTTCGCCGCGAGGTGGGGACGAGCCCGGCGGCGCACCACCTGCAGCTGCGGCTCGATGCCGCGCGGCTCACGCTGCGGCAGCCGGGCTTCGACGTGACCAAGGCCGCGCTCCAGCACGGCTTCAGCTCGTCGCAGCACTTCAGCACGCTGTTCCGCCGCGCCTACGGCGTGACCCCGCGCGCCTGGCGGCAGGCGGCGGGCTGAGCGGCGCGCTCCCGGAGCCCACCCGCCCCGGGCGACGGACGACCCCGCCACCCGCGCTCAGACCGAGGCCGGCCAGCGGCGGAAGGCGGAGAAATTCGGCTGGGCGCGGTCGTACGTTTCCCGGCGGCGGGCATATTCCGCATAATCGGTGACCAGCTCCGGCGTCTTTTTGCTCTGCACCAGGAAGTCCGCCTCCGGCGGATAACAGGCGACATTGCCCTTCTCGTAAAAGGCCGCGTCCGCCCGGCCGGCGGCGTCGATCGTCTCGGGCCAGAGCCCGACGTTGCTCGGCGCGTCCGCCGACTGGTAGCGGAGGTCCATGCTCCAGCGGATGTGGTCGGAATGGTTCGGGGTGGAACAGTGCGGCGCGCGATTGCTCATGAAGACCACGCCGCCGCGCGGGCAGGCCGCGGTGATCGCCTTGCGCGGGTCGTCGGGGAGGTTTTCATCCTTGATGACGAGGAAGCCGGCGTTGCCGCCCGTGTGATGGGTGACAACCTTGCCGAGGTGCGTGCGCGGCAGGATCTGCATGCAGCCGTTCTCCACCGTGGCGTCCACCATCGGCACCCAGCAGGTGATGATCAGGTGCTGGTCGCAGTGCGCGGCGAAATACCCGCTGTCCTGATGCCACGGCACCACGCCGCGGCCGAGGTTGGGCAGCTTGGGCCGGATGCGATAGACGGAGGAGGCGACGATCTCCTCGGACCCCAGCAGGGACGCGACCTTGGCCAGCAACGGCGGGCTGGCGATCACCTCGAACATCTCGGGGGCGTGGAAGCCGCCGCCGCGCAACCCCTCGAGGTGGCGGATGAGGGCCTCGCCGTTCTCCTTGGAGTCCCGGTAAATCGCCGCGAGCCGGCGGTCAAAGTCCAGGTCCGCATGCAGCTGGGTCAGCTGGCCCGCGGCGTGCAGTTCCCGGGCCCGCCGGTCAATTTCCTGGTGCAGGGCCTGCCGGAGCGGCTCCAAGTCGGCCGGCGCAAAGACGTCGGGCACGATCAGGTAACCTTCCTCGTGAAAAAATTGGACCTGCTGCGGGGTAAGCGGCGTGGGGGCTTTCATGCCCGCCGAATGACTCAGCTTTTCCCCCGTCTGGCAATGGCCCGCCGGCATCTTTGTTGGAAATAAGATTTGGTTAAAATCCACCGCCCGCTCCCGCCAGACCGTGCCCTCCCGGCCACGCTCCTACCCGGCCACGCTCCCACCTGACCGCGCTCCCACCTGACCGCGCTCTCGACTGACCGCGGAGCGGCGGGAACCGCCGCCGCCCGCCCGGGCCGCCGCGGCAATTGTCACGTATTACGTGACAATTG